>DASXXT010000435.1:0-9206 GCA_036502965.1 Roseiarcus sp.
ATATCCGCCGCCGATCCGAGCGGCCTCATCGGAATGATGAGGGAGAGCATGGCGAGCGCGCGGGCGCTCATTCAGGCCAAGACGGATCCGAACGCGGATGCGCTCGTCAAGGCGGTCGGAAGCGAGTTTGAGACATCGGAAGGGCGTGGCCTCGCGCAGGACGGGGTTAAGAACGCGATCAACGGCGCTAAAACCCCGGCCGAAATCGTTTCGAAGGCTCTCGACGCCTTGAAGGCCGCCTCTGCCGTCCTTGACGCCAAGGGCGGTCCGGACGCCACCCCGTTCAAGACCTGGCTTGCCGGAGTCGCCAAGTCGGTCGCCGAGGCCGCGCCGGAAGGCGGCTTCCTCGGCTTCGGCGGGACCCAGGTGAGCGAAACGGAAAAGGCGACAGTTGCTCAGATCGCCGCCGCGCTCGGGGTGCCGGCGCCGGCGGTCTAGGCTCGCCTCACCGCTTCGCTGGGCGGTAACCGGAGCCGGAACTTGTTCGCAGCTTCGCGCTTTATGGTTAGGAGCGCCTTTCACGGAGAGGTTGAACATGGCAGGACCAGACCCTGACAAGCCAGCCGGCGAGGACTTTTCCAAATCGCTGAAGCAGTTGGAGGAAGAGTCGAGGGAATTGAAGTCCAAGATCGACGAAGAACGACGAGCTCATGATATGCCCATCAACTCCAAGCTTGGCGATCCCAAATGGGAAGAGAAAGCCAAAGACGGGCGCTTCGATCGTCCTGAGGACGAGGACGAAAAATAGGCGCGCAGGAAATTTTTCGAACAATTTCTTCCTGGAAACCGAAATCGCGAGTAGAATGGCTCTCAGATGAATGAGGCCATCGACACCGGCTACGGGCCGCCGCAGCGAGAGCAGCCAGGACAGAAGCGCATATCGTCTAGGCGAGGGGCCGGGTCAGAAAAAGTTATTTGGATTCACCGCAGCCCCTTGAAAAGCCCCGAATCCACCAAATAAAACCAAGGAAATACAAGCCTTTTTATTTGGTTTAATTTGGACAAATTTGTATCGGGCTATGCGTTAGTCGCAGACTGTGCGCCTCCTAAGGAGGCCCGACAGCGCTCAGTGCGACGGCGGATCCAGGGCAGGCTCGGTCGAGCCGCCGATCGCGCGGATCGTCGACTGAGACCACGGACCGGCGACGTCGAGCGTCAAGTGGGCTGCGTCTTGGGATTCCTGGCCAGCCGCGTCCGTCTGGACTGCGTTGACCTGCAAAGACCAACTTTTGGCGATGAGATCGATGAGCCCGGCCAGTTCGGCGGTCACGCCGTGGCTCGTCATCACGGCGCGCCGAACCCGGGCGCGGCCGTCGTCGAGCGCGAGCGAAGCGTCGACCTTGTCGAACGCCGTTCCGCCGAGGCGCATGTCTCGCTCGACTTCGATCGGCCGGCGACGGCTGCGGCGCAGCGCCTCCTCCAGGTTGACGCCGAGAATGGAGCCATCCGCCGCTTCGACCGACGCCGTTCCGCTCAGGCTCGCGACCGCGGCGGCGGGCGAAGCGCCCGAAGCCTCAACGGCAAATTGCGCCCGGCCGGTCCCCGTCATCACGTGCTGGCCGAAGTCGGCGATCACGGCGCCGAGGTCGGCGTCGACGAGTTCGCCGCGCGCGCTGACCGCGAGGTCCCGCCCAACATAGGCGGCGCTCACTTCGCCCTGGAGGCGGCCGCCATATGTCGCGGCCTCGATCAGAGTCATGCTGAGCTTGCCATCCGCGACGATTACGGATGCGGCGGCATCGGCGAGCGGCAAGCCGTAGACGTCGAGATGCGCCGCGGACAAACGCAGGTCGAGGTCGAAGGTCCGCGGCGCCGCGAACGCGAAGGGCTTCGTGCTCCATCCGCCCGATGGATCGAAGACACGTTCCGGCTGTCCGAGCAGCGGCTTGAGCGCCAGTGTTTCGGCAGCGAGCGTGCCGGAGATGGCTGGGCGCCCGCCGGCGTCACTGATTGCGAGCGCGCCCTCAAGCGTCTGCCCGGCGCTCGTCAGCGTCGCGTCGCCCAGGGTTAATGAGTCCGCCGCTCCCTTGACCTTCGCGGTGATCGCAATGTCGTTGACGGCAAGAACGGGCGGGGGCTGAGCGTTGAGGAAAGAGGCCAAGGCGGCGATCGACGGGATGGACGCGGTCAAATCGCCGTCAGCGCTGGGCTTGTCGCCGATCGCGAGCGACCCGCCGAACGCAAGCTTGGCCAACGGCGAATCGAGCGCGAGCACCATCGGACTCGGCGCGCCCTTGGCGGCGGTCTCCGGATCGTTGAGTGCGCCGGCGACCGTTATAGGCGTCTTCCGCCAGACGGCGGACAGGTTGAAGCGCAGTTGATCGCCGATCGTCAGCCCGTCGAAGCGGCCCCGAACATTGTCGATCAGCGTATCGACTCCCCGCTTGGCGCTGACCAGGCGCAAGACCCCGTTCGATAGGCTCAAGCTGGCCAAAGGCGCGAGCGCCCTCCTGGCAACGCTTGCAGGCCCAGCCGATCCCCCCGCCGCCCCGGCAAATGGAGGACGGTCGACGTCGATGGTGACCGTCGGACTGACGAGGGTAACACCCGTGGGGATGAAACGTCCGCGCAGAAGGTCGATCAGCGACAGGTTCAGGCGCGCCGCCGGCGCCGAGAGAAGGTTGATGCCGTAAGCGTCGTCGAGCCGGGCGTCGGCGATGCGCACGCTCGGCCACGGCAAGGCGGAAAAGGAGGCCGTCTCGGGAGCTTTCCAATGAAGGCGCGGCGAAGCGCCGAATGCGGCGTTGAGACTGTCGCCGACCTTCGCGGCGGCCAATGGCCAGCGCATGAAACCGCACGCCGTCAGCACAACGATCAAGGCGAGGGCCAAGCCCCACGCCACGGCCCGGCGCATCCTGTCAAAATCTCCCTTCGGGTCCCGGCGAGCAACTGGATCCGCTGATTGATACCGCGAACCGGCAAGCAAGGCGACAACGCGCTGAAAGATCAATGCAGACAATGGGCGCCCGAGGCGAGGAGGGAACAGCTTGCCTCACGGCGGCGGTCTGGCGATGCCTATGCCGCATCTGGCCGAGAGGCAATCGGGCTGCTTGGTCGACTGGGCCACCCTGCTTCACGTATCCGTGAGGGCCCGCGCTTTGCGGCCAAAAGGCGGCTGCGGGCGGACGGGCGCCAAGTGAATACCCCCGTCGCGCCATTAACTCGCTGTTAAAGGCTTTCACTCAGCCTTCCGGTACAGGCGCGCTTGCGCCAAGGCTTGCGAGTGACGGAGTTCAATCAGCTCATGGGCGACGATCGTTTTCAGTTTATCCCTGACGCGGGCGACGAACGCAGGGCCAGCAGCGTTCTCGCCCGCATCTATCGCGATATTGGCCTGGCTGCGGTCGCCGAGGCGTTGAGACTGCCGACGGACGGCTTCGAGCCCGAGATGATCGAATCGCTCGAGCGGGGCGAGTTCTATCTGCTCCCGCCCACCGGCGCCCTTGCATAAGCCGGGAAAGACGCGTAAAAGCCGCTGACGAACGAGCGCCTGAGGCGAGCGCAACCGATGGTTCACTTGACTAGGCGTCGGTTTCTCGCGGGCGCTGGCGTGGCCGCCGCGACCCTGTCGCTATCCGGTTACGCGACAGCGTATGAGACCGGCTCGGCGCTTACGCTCGCCAAATATGCGCCTCGGCTCCACAACTGGCCCGAGGATCTCGAGCTCACGGTTGCGGTCATCGCCGATATTCATGCATGCTATCCTTGGATGTCGGAAGAGCGCGTTGGCGAGATCGTCGATCTCGCCAACGGCCAGAAACCGGATCTCACGGTGCTGCTCGGCGACTATGTGTGCACACATCGGCTCGTTTCCGGATATGTGCCGCCCGGCGCCTGGGCCGAGCAGCTGGCCCGTCTCGAGGCGCCGCTTGGCGTCTACGCAATTCTCGGCAATCACGACTGGTGGTCTGCGGCCATTCCAACCGAGCCGGCGGACAACTCGCGGAGCGTCCGCCGGGCGCTTGCGGAGTCGGGCGCTCCGCTGCTCGAAAATCAATCGGTGCGTTTGTCCCAGCGCGGACGGCCCTTCTGGCTGATCGGCCTTGGCGACCTGCTGGCGCGTGTGTCTAACCCGCGCCATGGCCACGGCGCCGGCGATCTCCCAGGGGCGATGCGTGCGATCGACGATGACGCCCCGGCGATCCTGCTCGTTCACGAGCCTTATTTTTTCCCTTGGGTTCCTGACCGGATCGCCCTGACGCTCGCGGGCCATATGCACGGCGGGCAGGTCAATCTTCCGATTGTCGGCCCGCCGGTGAGTCTCCTCAAGCGCCGCTCTGGGAAATACATTTATGGCGAATACGCGCTGGGCGAGAGGCGGATGATCGTTTCGGGCGGACTGGGAACGTCGCTCGCGCCGGTGCGCATCCTCCGCCCGCCGGAAGTGGTGATGGTCAAGCTCGGCGGGGACGGCTGGCTGGCCTAAGCCCTATTCGAACACTGTCGGCGCGATCGAGGCGACCAGCAACGCCGCCATCGTCCAATTGAAAGGTCGGGCCACCCAGGGGTCCTTAAGCAGGCGGCTGAGCGAGGCGCCGAAGAGCATCCATGCGCCGGCGCATGGGATTGCGACCAAGGCGCAGAGCGCAGCGATGAAAAGGACGCTGCTTGTGTAGCCATCGACGACGCCGGCATAAGCCGCGAGCGCGCTCAACGCCATCACCCAAGCCTTGGGATTGACCCACTGAAAGCCGGCCGCGGCGAGAAACCCAATCGGGCGCCCGCCGGCTTCAATCTCGCCGATAGACTTGGCGAGCGCGATCTTGAGCGCCAGCCAGATCATATAGATGGAGCCGGCGACCCGCATGATCGGCAAGATTTGCGGAAAGCGCTCGAACAGGATGTCCAGTCCAAGGCCGACCACCGCGACCATCAGGCCAAAGCCTAGGATCACGCCCGCCAGATGAGGCAGGGTGCGTCCGAAGCCGTATTTCACGCCCGACGTCATCAACATCAGGTTGTTCGGTCCGGGCGTGACTCCGGCGACGAAGGCGAATGTGGCCAGCGCCCAAAGGATTTCAGGATGAACGGTCAGCGCCGATGCCCCCCGGGAAAAATGCGCTCCGCGCTCAGAGAGCCGTCACGTCCTTGTCGCTGGGATCGTCCTTGCGCGCCGAGCGGCTCCCGCCTCGCCGCGCTCTGCGGCCGGCGGCGTCGAAGGCCGCCTTCGCAAGCGCGCCAATCGGACTCGCCAGCGCGCTCACCCGGTCGAGGCCAGCGACCGCGCGTTCGCCACGGGTCAGCACGCGGTCGAGTTCCGCCATGGTCTTGGACAGAGTGGGTTCGTCATCGTCGAGCCAAACCTGAAGGACGCGCGCCCAAGCGAACGCAAGGCCCTGGAGCTTGATGGCGCCGGACGCGCCCTCCGCTTCGATGCCGGCCGCCTCGAGCATGAAGCGCATCGAGGATAGCGCTACCTGATTCATCGCAAACGCCGCGGCGGGCTCGCGGCGCAGCCATGCGGCGACTTCGCGGAGACCTTCGCGGTAAGGCGCCATTGCTTCCAGACGGCGCATCAGGACGTCGAACAGTCGCTCGCGCGTGTTTTCGTCCGCAACCTCCCCATCGTCCTGCTCGAGAACGATGCGATCGATACGGCGTGTGAAACCGGCGAGCACGGCCCCCTTGGAAGGGAAGGCGTCGCGGAAGTCGGCTAGAGAGACGCCGGCGGCCTTGCAAATGTCGCGCACCGAGATGTCCTCGAAGCGCCGCTCCGCCGCGAGCTCCATCAGAGCGTCGACGATCTTGCCGCGACTGTCGGTCGAGGCCGATTGGCCCTCACTTTTCGGTCTCGTCGCCATGGCGCTCCTCCGTGCTCATCTCACGCTAATGTAAGCGCTCAGCCGCCCTCCGCCAAGGAAGCCCGCTAGCCCGCCATCTCGGCCGCGCGAGCGCGAGCAGCCGCCGTCGCACTGGCCATGAGGTCGTTGAGCCCCCCGGGACCCTGAAGCACCGCGAGGGCGGCGGCGGTGGTGCCGCCCGGGGAAGTGACGTTGCGGCGCAGCGCCGCGGGCGAGGTCGCGCTTTCGCGGCGCATCAACTCCGCCGCGCCCTCGACAGTGCCGCGCGCCAGATTCATAGACACTTCCGCGGGGAGACCCAATTTTTCGGCGGCGGCGGCGAGTGCTTCGGTAAGGGCGAACACATAGGCCGGCCCTGACCCGGAAATCGCCGTCACCGCGTCGATCGCGCCCTCGTCATCAAGCCAGAAGAACGCCCCGACCGCGCCGAGGAGGCGCTCGCACCAGCGCCTTTGCACTTCATTGACGGCCGCGTTGGCGAAGGCGGCGGTGACGGCCCGGCTGATTGCGGCCGGGGTGTTGGGAATGGCGCGCACCACGGCGCGCGCCATGGGAAGGCGCGCGAGAAGATTGGCGATGGTCTTGCCCGCAATGATGGAGAGCAGGAGCGTGTGCTCTCCGGCAAGCGCGGTGATCTGCGGTGCGACCTGATCGAGGCTCTGCGGCTTGACGGCAAGCACTAGCATCTCGGGGGGCGGGGCCGCGATGTGAGGGTTGAGCGCAACGCCCCGGCCCGCCGCGAGCGACGCGATCTCGGATGAAGCATTGGGCTCGAGAATAGTCAGCGAGGATGCAGAGAGTCCGGCGTCGAGCCAGCCTTGCGCCATCGCTCCCCCCATTTTCCCCGCCCCTACCAGGACGAGGCGCGCCGGCCATTGGGTCATTCTTCACTCCCGTCACATTAGGCGAGACGCGGGAACATCTTGCGTGATTGTCGCATTTTTGCCTCGGTCGGCAGCTTTCGGCAAACGAGTTCTAAAGTAGGTTGGACTCAACCGTCGGGTTTCGCTAAAAGCTTTGTGGCGAAACCTGGACGGGGACCTCCAGGCGGGCGCTCACGGTTTCGTGAAAGGGCTCTGACGCTTCCGTTCGGTAACTTTCGTGAAACCGTTAAGTTTTATGGTAAGAAAATCATTAGTGTGAGATCGACGGGGCGGCGATGAAGACGAATGTGGTCATTGTGGGGCTTGTGCTGGGGGTGGCGGCTTTGGCGAGCGGCTGCACGCCGGTCATTCAATCCGGGCTTCCCGACCCGCAGCTCTCGGCGCGCGACAAGCAGATGATGGCGCTTGCGGAGCCGGACGAGTGGACGATTCCCACCCGCCGCAGCATCGTCCAGTATCAAACGCCCGAGAAACCAGGCACCATCATCGTCGATACCACCAACAACTATCTCTATTACATTCTGCCCCACGGCCAGGCGGTCCAATACCGCATCGCAAGCGGCGCCGAGTATATGGGGTGGACAGGCCGCGCCGAAGTCGGAGCGATGAAAGAATGGCCGACCTGGATGCCGACGGCTTCGATCATGGAGCGCTGGCCGCAGTTCCAGGTCTACAAGCAGCACGGCCCGCTCGAAGGCCGATGGGACAATCCGCTGGGCGCGCGCGCACTCTATCTCTTCCAAAATGATCGTGACACGCTCATCCGCATCCACGGCACCAACGAGCCGTCGGAAATCGGGGGGCATGTGTCGTCAGGCTGCATCCGCATGCGCGACATGGACGCAATCGACCTCTATAGCCGGGTGCACCTCGGCACTCCGGTGGTGGTGATCAGCTAGCCCTCACCGGAACGGCGGTTCGTCGAAGCTCCTGAGCTTGCGTGAATGCAGGGTCTCGTCCTGACTCTGCAACAAGCCGATCGCGGCGATGCCGATCTGCAGATGCTCGGCGATGGCTCGCTCGTAAAAGGCGTTGGCCGCGCCCGGCAGCTTGATCTCGCCGTGCAGCGGTTTGTCGGAGACGCAGAGCAGCGTTCCGTAGGGCACGCGCATTCGGAAGCCCTGGGTGGCGACGGTCGCCGATTCCATGTCGACGGCGATGGCCCGCGAGATATTGATGAGCCGCCGCTCCTTCGACCAGCGCAATTCCCAATTGCGGTCGTCGTCGGTGACGACTGTGCCGGTCCGCAAGCGGCGCTTGAGCGCTTCGCCGCGATCGCCCGTGACCTTGGCCACCGCCTCCTGCAGCGCGACCTGCACTTCGGCCAGCGCCGGGATCGGCGTCACCGGCGGCACCGCCTCGTCGAGGATGTTGTCGCGCCGAAGATAGGCGTGCGCCAGCACATAGTCGCCAATCACCTGCGACTGCCGAAGCCCGGCGCAATGACCGACCATCAGCCAGCAATGCGGCCGTAAGACCGCGATATGGTCGGTGATGGTCTTAGCGTTCGAGGGCCCGACGCCGATGTTGACAAGACTGATCCCGCGCCCATCAGCGCGCACGCAATGATAGGCGGGCATCTGGAAGCGATGCCAAGCGACAGTCCCCACGCGCGCTTCCGCCTCGGCCGGCGAAATCGACGAGTCGATGACCAGGTTGCCGGGCAAAATGACTTTCTCGACGCCCGTTCCGGCGTGCAGCTGCTTCAGACCCCACTGCACGAATTGGTCGACATAGCGGTGGTAGTTCGTGAGCAGCACCCAGGGCTGCATCGCCCGCCAGTCGGAGCCAGTATAATGCACGAGGCGGCGGAGCGAATAATCGACGCGGGGCGCGTCGAACAGGGCGAGCGGCCGCTCGGGGCCGAAGTCGAATTCGCCGTCCGCGGTCTCGTCGCCAATCGTGGCCAGCGAAGGCACGGGAAAGAACCGTGCCAGCTCCGCGGCGTCGGCGCCCCCGCCGCGCGTCAACTCGTCGCCGCTTTCGATCACGTAAGGGTAGGGGATCTCCTGCGCGCCGACACCGACCTCGATCGTGGCTCCGTACTCCGTCACGAGCGGCTCAAGCTGCTCGAGCAGATAGGCGCGAAACTCCGCTGGCTGCGTGACCGTCGTCGTGTAGACGCCAGCCTCGCTGAACTTGGCGAACGCGCGCGCGCTCGAGAGCGCCGGGCCGCTCGGTGCATAAGTAAGGCGCAGTTCGGGATACCGGAATAAGGCGCGCGTCGCCGCCGACGGCGGTTCGCCGCCCTTAAGAAAGCGCTCAACTGCGCCATGCAACGCCTGCGTCGCATCATCGTACAGGCGAACGAGCCGGTCGACCGCCTCATAGGGGGTTTCCACCCGCTCGAACGGACCCCTTACGTTGTCGATCGACGGGACAAGCACCGAAACGGTCTCCTCGAAGATGAACTCAGGCCGGCGTCCCGGAGCCGGACACGGCGCCGCGCGCAGCTTAGCTCGTCGCGGCGATGCAGGCGATCTCGACGGTATAAGCCGGCGCTGCGAGCTTGGCCTCGACC
>DASXXT010000436.1:0-1821 GCA_036502965.1 Roseiarcus sp.
AATCTGATGCATCGAAAGGACGTCTCTCGCCTCCGCAAAAACATCCCCACGCCACCGATCGACTCCCGGCAAATCGAACTCAGCTGGGTCACCACATGAACCGGACAGCCGTGGGCTTGTCCCGGCCATCCCCGTGCTTAAGCATCGGAATTGCGGCAAGAGAACACTAGCCTTTGTTAATGGCGAAGCCAAGATAGAATTCGTCATTGAGACCGCACGGCGTGGATGGCCGGGCTTGGTCTGGACAAGCCCGGCCATGACGATAAAAGTCCGAGGCTACCTAACTACTGACACTATAATAGTTCAATACTGTCGTTGCTATTTACCAACACACAATCGTGCAAATATCTCTCCGAGCACATCTTCAACGCCGATTCGCCCGACAATGCGATCCATTGCCGATGCCGCGCGACGAAGATCCTCGGCGATCAATTCCGGCTCTGCTGCGTCCGGCGCCAGCGTCGACGCCAGCGCTTGGCGCGCGTCCTGAAAGCCGCGCCGGTGCCTCTCAAGCGTCAACAAAGCGGGCTCACGCGACGACATGCGCTCTTCGGCCAATTCCGCAATGACGTCCAGCAGCCGGTCAACTCCCGCCCCTGTTTTTGCCGATATGGCAAGGTCCGCAGGCTTCACCCCCTGCGTGTCAGCACCCTTAAGGTCGATCTTTGTCCGCACAGCTAACACGGCACACTCCACGTTTGGCGCCGCGCCACCTCCGCCGTCGTTCAGCCACAGCATCAGGTCCGCGCTCTCGGCTCTGCGGCGCGCTCTCGCGACGCCTTCCTGTTCGATCGGATCACGGCTCTCGCGGATGCCGGCCGTGTCGACGAGAATGACGGGATAGCCGTGCAGATCGAGAAACACCTCGATCAAATCGCGGGTCGTTCCCGGGATTGGCGAGGTGATCGCGACGTCGCGGCCAGCCAATGCGTTCATCAACGTCGACTTGCCGACATTGGGAGGCCCGGCGATGACGACGGTAAATCCTTCTCGGAGGCGCGCCGCCGCGTCGGCAGTGGCGAGTGCGCGGTCAATCCGCTCGATTGCGCCGCGCGCCGCGCTTCTGACCGATTCGACCGTGAAATCCGAGGCGTCCTCGACGTCGGAAAAATCGATCTGTGTCTCGACCGCCGCCATAGCGTCGAGGAGACTAAAGCGAATCGCCTCGCATTCGCGGCTCAGCGCCCCGCCGGCGATACGTTGCGCTTGTCGCCGCTGCGCCTCTGTTTCGGCTTCGACCAGATCGGCGAGCCCCTCTACCTCGGAAAGGTCGATCTTTCCGTTCATGAACGCGCGCCACGCGAATTCCCCGGGCTCGGCGAGGCGCAGTCCGGGAATGAGCGCCAGCGCCTTGACGCAAGCCGAGGCGACGGCCCGCCCGCCGGTGACGCTGATCTCCGCGATCTCCTCGCCGGTGAAGCTGCGAGGCGCTTGAAAACGGGTAATCAGCGCCCGGTCGAGCGGCGCCCGAGACTGAGGGTGTCTCAGCGTTCGCAAGACAGCGCGGCGGTCCGGAAACTCAGCCCCAGGCGCAATTGTCTTAAGCGCCTCCGAACAGGCAGGGCCTGATATGCGCAAGACGGCGATCGCGGCCCGGCCGGCGCCGGACGCAAGCGCGAAGATCGTATCGTGATCGTTGGCGAACATGGCCGGCCGCTCTGGAGCAAGGCGCTTTCAAGTCGAACCGCGCCGCCTGCTTGTCATTCCCGCGCAATGCTGAGCCGCGAAACCATTATATTTCAATTGGTTAAAAGGCAAGATGGTTTTCTAGCAAACGGATCGCGAGCCACTGGGGTAGGCGCTTCAGACCCATATGCCATT
>DASXXT010000437.1:0-16253 GCA_036502965.1 Roseiarcus sp.
TTGCGAAGGTCGCTTACAAAGGAATTGGCTGCATTGAAGAAAAAGGGAGTTTTCGCCGCATAGAGCCTAGCGATTGAGTTGGATTTTCGCCGGCGGCTATATATTTCGTGACTTATCGCCCTATTCCCGAAAAACCGGTTCCCACTTTTCTAAAGCGCGGATTAAACATCTTGCCGCCCTCGCCGGAAGCGCTGACCGGCGCCACAACGAATGTCGCGATGATCGCCCTCATTGTCCTCTTCATCGCCGCGATGTGGGCGGGGGTGCGGAACGCCCTCGCCGTCGGTGCAATGGGCGTTGCGCTGACGATCGGGCTGTTCTGGACCGCGTCCTAGCGTTAAGGATGCGCGAGCGGAGCAAAGAGACATGAATATCGAACTTTTCACGGCCTTTCTCTTGATCACGGTCGTCCTGATCATCGTGCCAGGACCAATCGTCACGCTTGTCATTTCGACCGGCGCGACGCGTGGCGTGCGCGCCGCGCTGACTACGGTGGCAGGCACGACGCTCGGCAACGCTTTGTTGCTGGCGGCGATCGCGCTGGGACTCAACTGGGTCCACGCCCATGCGGACCTGTTGTTCACCGCGCTGCGCTGGACCGGCGCGGCCTATCTTATCTGGCTGGGCGTGCAGGCGTGGCGACACGCAGGGGAGGGGGGCCAGCAGCTTCTGGAGACGGGCCGCACCCGTTTCGTTCGCGGCCTGTTTGTCGCCCTCTCCAATCCAAAAACGATCGTCTTCTTCACCGCCTTCCTGCCGCAGTTCCTCGATCCGAGGCTGCCTGCGGGGCCGCAGCTTGCTGCAATGTGCGTCGCCTCAATACTGATCGCTGGCGCCTCGGATTGCGCCTGGGCAGTCGCGGCGGGCATGGGGCGCGCCTGGTTCATCAAGCCAAGCCGAGTCAAATTGCTTGGGCGGCTCTCGGGAACAGTCCTCATCGGCGGGGGATTGTGGCTGTCGCTAGCCCGACGAACAAGCTGACTGGACACTCGGGATCTCATGCTCTCGCAATGCCGAACCTGACGACGATCATTTCGGTCGCGGGCGGCTCATTCGCCGCCTCTTTCGTCGAGGCGGTGGAAGCGCTCACCATCGTGCTCGCGGTCGGGCTCGCGCGCGGATGGCGCCCGGCGCTGACCGGCGCCGCGGCCGCGCTCGCCGCGCTCGCGCTCATTGTCGCCGCCCTCGGGCCAATGTTGGCCTACATTCCAATTCGCGCCTTGCAGTTCGTCGTCGGCGTGCTCTTGCTGTTGTTCGGCTTGCGCTGGCTGCGCAAGGCGATCCTGCGCGCCATTGGAGTCATCGCTTTACATGATGAGGAAGCCGCGTTCGCGCACGAGACGCGCGAACTGAGCGAAGCCGGGCGGCGAGAGGCGAACGGGTTCGACTGGATCGGCGGCCTGACCGCTTTCAAGGCTGTGCTGCTCGAAGGGATCGAGGTCGTGTTCATCGTCATCGCCGTTGGCGCGGCGCGCGGCCTTCTTGGGTTCGCGAGCGCCGGCGCGCTGGCGGCCTGCGTCGCGGTGGCGGCTGTCGGCGCGGCGATCCATCGGCCGCTCGCGCGCGTGCCGGAGAATGGGCTCAAATTCGCGGTCGGGGTGATGCTCTCGGCCTTCGGCCTGTTCTGGACCGGCGAGAGTCTCGGGGTCGGATGGCCGGGCGGCGATGCGGCGATCCTCGCCTTTATCGTCCTGTTCCTGGCCGTCGCCTTGGGCCTGGTCGCGCTTCTCAAGCCAAGAGCAGCCGCGCTCGCATGATTGGCGCAGTGGTCAAGCAATTGATCGGTCTGTTCGTCGATGACGAGCTTCTGGCCGCGGCCATCCTTTGTGTGGTCGCCTTTATCAGCGCATTGGCGCTTTCCGGCGTAGCGCCGGTTTGGCTCGTTGGTCTCATGCTGACGCTCGGGTTGCCGGCGACGCTCGCGGCGAGCGTATTGCGCAGCGCGCGGCGGGAGACGCGGAGCAGATAGCGTCTGTGACTTTGCCGGCTTCCGCGATAGCTTCTAACACCGGCTCTTGCCATATCGAGAAATTGCACAACCTCGAGGCGCTGCCGCCGACCGGCTTCACCGTCTGTTGTTTCCCCGCCAAAAGCGAGCGCGCTTCCGCTGGTTGGACGCGGGCGGTGCGATCATCGAGCCCGTAGAAGGATCGGCTTGGCGCTCAGGAGCCCGCGAAGGCGCGGGCTGCTTTCATGGGCCAAGTGAGGGCGTCGGGAAGCGCCTGAATGACATGGTCCGCTAACACTGACGCCGGCTCGGTATTCCACGTGGATCGAATGATCGGAGAAAGAACAACCCCGACCCCAACCAGGTAAATGATGACGATTATCGCGAGCAGCAGACGCATCTTCGTATCCGAATCGTCGCTAGACCGGCGACCGATAGCACAAACGCGCGGATTATAATCATTGTTCCGTTTGCTCGAAGGTGCTCTCGACGGGGGCGACCAGCTCTCGGAACCATTCTTTCGACCACGCGTTTTTTTCTCGTCTCTGGCCTGAATCGAGGAGAAAATCATGCGTGGCATGATCATCGGACTTTCAGCTCTCGCAATCGCGACCCTGCCTACCCTCGCCCTCGCTGACGGAACGGCGCTGTCACCGGCGCGGCCGGCGGCGCGGTTGCAGGCGCGGTCGTGGGCGGCCCGGTCGGCGCGGCGGTCGGCGGCGCTGCCGGCGGGATTGTGGGCGGGGCAGCTTCTGGACCTCCCGCGCCTGGACCGGTGGTGGTCACCCCGGCGCCGGACCCGGTCGCTCCGTGCAGCACCCGAACCACGACGAGGTCGGACAGCGCTGGCAACAGCGTCACCCACCAGGCGACGAATTGCTGAGACTGACGCCGGCGCATTTCGACGATCAGGCTCCTGAATCCGCAAACAAGGGGGGCAGGGCGCACAGGCGCCGCGGCAGCTTTCGCCTCGGTCGGAGGGTGTGCTAAACTGCTCCCCAACCAGTCGAGTTTGGGAGTTCGTCATGGCGCAAGGTTTGACCGCCCGGATCGTCGGGATCGCTGGCGCTGATCCTCTATTCGCCCGCATCCGGCAGGAAGCTGAGGAGGCGGCGCAGCGCGAGCCAGAGCTCGCGCTCTTTCTGGCCGTCAACATTCTCAACCACGATACGCTCGAAGGGGCTGTGTCGCATCGCGTCGCCTCACGCCTCGATCACCGGGACCTTCCCGCGGCGCTGATCCGCCAGACCTTCGAGGAGGCGATTGCCCGCGACCCCTCGATCGGGGATGCGTTCCACGCCGATCTCATGGCGGTCGCTGATCGCGATCCGGCTTGCCTGAGAATGATCGAGCCGCTGCTCTATTTTAAAGGCTTCCAGGCGTTGCAGGCTTATCGGTTATCTCACTGGCTCCTGAAGTCCGGCAAGCGTGACTTCGCCTTGAGCTTGCAGAGCCTCGTCTCGGCGGCGTTCGGCGTCGACATCAATCCTGCCGCACGCATCGGCAAAGGCGTATTCCTCGATCACGCAACCAGCCTCGTGATCGGCGAGACGACGGTGATCGAGGACAACGTCTCGATCCTGCAGGGCGTGACCCTCGGCGGCACCGGCAAGGAGACCGGCGACCGGCATCCCAAGATCCGCCATGGCGTCTTGATCGGCGCGGGAGCGAAGATCCTCGGCAATATCGAGATCGGCTATTGCGCGCGGGTTGCGGCGGGGTCGGTGGTGCTTCACCCGGTGCCGCACAATAAGACGGTTGCCGGCGTTCCCGCGCGCATCGTCGGTGAAGCGGGTTGCGCCGAGCCGGCGCGCGACATGAACCAGATCCTCACAGAGAAGGCGCTCGAGGCGTAAGCGCTGACGCCATCGAAAGCGGCGGCGGTCGACGGCAGCTCCCCAAGCGGGCCCGCCCATCGTTGTTGAGAAGAGGATTGCCGCTCATTTCACGTCTTGCAACGCGGCGTCTCTTCGTGCCAAGCCTCGCGGCTCGCGAGCCGGAGAGAGGCAATGGACAAAGCCGAGATCGTGAAACTGCGTGAATTCCTGCGTCGCTCCTTTGGCGCGCCGACGCTTCAGGTCGCGCCGAACTCAAAATCCGGCGAGGCGGCGGATGTGTCGCTTGGCGAACGCAATCTCGGAACGATCACAGTCGACGACGAGGACGGCGACCGCTCGTTCGCATTCGCGATGAAAGTGCCGGTTGGCCGTCCCGTGTTGCAAGATTATCTTCGCCGTCTGTTCGAGAACGATAAATTGACGGTCGCCGGGCGGCTCAAGAAAACGGACTCGGTCGAACTCAACAATGGTCCCGAGTTTCTCGGCGTCATCTCCGCCGACGATCCCGAGGCGTCGAGCTACACGCTACAGATGGCGATCCTCGACGTCGATCTCGACGGCGACGAATAGGATCGTCCGCTCTCGCCTGGGGCGCGATGGCGCTATTCGTTCCCAACCGCTTGGAGGCCACGTGCGATGCCGCTCTATTCGCTTAATGGCCGCCGGCCGACGCTACCGCCTGAAGGTTTCTTCTGGATCGCGCCCAACGCCAGCGTGATCGGCGATGTCGTGGTTGGGCTCGATGTCAGCATTTGGTTCGGCGCGGTTCTGCGCGGCGACAATGAGCCGATCAACATCGGCCCGCGCACCAACATTCAGGAATCCTGCACTCTGCATACCGACATGGGCTCGCCGCTCGTCATCGGCGAGGAGTGCACGATCGGCCATAACATCATCCTGCATGGCTGCGCCATCGGCGAAGGCTCGCTGATCGGCATGGGCGCGATCGTGCTTAACGGCGCCAGAATTGGTCGCGGATGCCTGGTCGGCGCCGGCGCGCTTGTGACCGAGGGCAAGACCTTCGACGACTATTCTCTCATCATGGGGTCGCCCGCGAGAGCGACCCGTAAGCTGGACAAGGAAGCGGTAGCGAAGCTTCGCCTGGCCGCCGCCCATTACGTCGACAATTGGCGCCGGTTCGCCGTGGGGATGAAGCCGATCGACTCAGGCGAATGACGCGCGCCGGGTCGGCGCAAATCAGATCGCCGTGTTTTCGCCGAACTCCTCGGCGGGCAAGGGGCTCAGGAATTCAACCGCAATGCCGCAGTTGACGTGACGCACGACCTCGGCCGGCGTCGCGCCGACAACGACACGCGCGCCGATCGGGGGCTCGCAATCGACGTTGAGCGCCGCCCCCGACATTGAGATATCGATCAGGGTTGCGGTGTATTCGCGTCCGTTGGCGAGCTGCAGGATCGTATACCGGTCGCGCGGCGCGATGCGCTCATGGCGCCGGTCTTGCGGCAGCCCAAGCGACTGGCGGTTGGCGAGCCATGCCAGCTGGGTGGCCAGCTTGTCGCGCTTGGCGGGCGGCACATTCATCTGGATCGCAAATCCGCCGGGGAAGATCCGCGCAACCCGTCCCTCGACTCGTCCGATCTGGTTGAGATAGGCCACGATTCGCTCGCCAGGTTGAACCCCGGCGTGGGAGGAAAAAGCGATCCCGTTCGGAGACGCATCGATCGATTCGCAATCGAACTCTTTGCGGTCGGAACGCATGAATCGACCGAGAAGGCGCACGTCGACGCGCTGGTTGTGCCGCCGCTCCGCTTCCGCGGGCTCGGGGAGTTTCCATGCCAATGCGCCCATGGCGGCGTGCTCCTTGGATTCTCGGACGCCGGCCGAGCGCGATCATTGAGCCCCTCAAGAATCGCAAGCAGGCCGGCAAGCGTGGTCACCATAAGCCTTAGGGATTAAGGCGCTGTTACGCGCTGCGCATATCGCAGCGTCAGGTCGGGCCTCGATCGCCGGAATAGACAAACAGATGTTTGTAACGCCTGGGCGTATCGCGGAGCGAAAAGCCCACCGGCGCCGCGCCCTCCGGCGTAAGCGCCTCCCGCGTCGACGAATCGAGCGCGCGCAGCGAGGTGAGCGCGATCGGTCCAGCCCCGATGAGGCCCGTCCATGCGGGCGTGGCATGGGGGGCAAAACCGCCGAGAACGCGGGAATGGGTCAATCCATGATGGCGAAGGGGAAGCAGAATGACCTCGATGTCCACAGCGTCAAGACCGGGCGGCGCGGCCTCGGCGCCGATGAGGAACGCCTGCGCCTCGTCGGCGACACAATGAAGAATAGAAGCGAGTTCTGCGCGATCGGCGTCGCGCCACAGCTCGAGAAACGAAAGGCCCCTCAGCTCCTTGAGGAAAAACGCGTTGGCCCTCGAGCCTGCGATCCGAAACGGAAAGCCGCGCCGACCTTCGAAATCGAGCACGAAAGTGTCGGCCAGCACGCCGCGGATCGCGCCGGGGTCGACATCGTTGCGCTCGGGCGCGCTGCGCGCGCCCCGCAATCGGCGCCAGTAGGCATAAAGTTCCATCGTGACAGCGAGCTTCACTCTGAATTCCCCGCGACGCCGTTCCCCGACTCCGTCCCGGAACGGGACGCAAATTGATCCTTCGGCTTGGGCTTGCGTGAGATGAGGCAGGGACCATGCCAATTCCGTAACGGAACGGGCGCGCGAAGCGTCCCGGGATAGGCGCCGTGGCGGTTTACCTTAGACTAACCCTGAAATTGCGCAGCCCGTCCAGAATCGGCACATTCACGGACGTGAGGCGAGGAGATCAGAACGAGAGGTCGCGGTTCACTCCAACGCTCCGCGCCGCCGCGACGATCGACGCCCAGGCCTCGTCCGGTAGCGGCACGCCGCTCCTAGCGCGACTCGCGCGCGCGGCGCGCTCAGGCTCGCCGGGCGTCATGATCGACTCGCCGGGTATGGCTTTCGCCTGTCGGAACCAATCGAGATAGCGGGTCATATCGGAGTCGAAGACATGCGACGGGTCGACGCGCTTGGGGTCGAGGTAGATCGAGAACATCCCGTTGGAGAATTTGCGGTCCGGCTCGGTTGCGCCGTTCCCGGTGAGCGACCCGCCGATGAGCTCGCAAAGCAGCGCGAGGCCGGAGCCCTTATGCTCGCCGAAGGCGCGCATCGCGCCGGCGCCACGGCTGTGGTCGCGTGGACCGTCTACGGTCAGTGGGCCATAGATCAGCGCGGGATCGCCTGAGAGCGCTCCGTCCGAGCCGATCAACGCGTCGGGCGGCAGCGGCTTGCCGCCGTGGCTTGCGACATTGACCTTGCCTTCGGCGACCAGCGAAGTGGCGAAATCAAGCACGAAGGGCGGGGCGCCCTCGCGGGGAATGCCGGCGCAAAACGGCGCCGTCGACAGCCGACGCTCCAGTCCGCCGAACGGCGCGACAAGAATCGAGCCCGCGGCGTTGACGAAATGGATCGAGATAAAACCTGCCGCGGCGGCGCGCTCCGCCCATTCGCCGACACGGCCGATATGGCCGGAATTGCGCAGCGAAATGGCAGAAAGCCCGGTCGCCCTCGCCTTTTCAACGCCGATGTCGACGGCCATCGGCGCCATCGTCTGACCGAAGCCGAAATGGCCGTCGACGACGCCGATGACGGGAGTGTCAACAAGACGTTCGATCGACTGGTTGGGAATGAGGTCGCCAGTACGGACCCAATCGACATAACGCGGCGCGCGGATCACGCCGTGACTGTCGTGGCCGGTGAGATTGGCGTCGACGAGCGAGGCGGAGACGCGGTCTGCCTCTTCGGGCTGGCAGCCGACGCAGGCGAAAATCTCGGCGCAAAAGCTCCTCAACGCGTCGGCGGGAATGTGAATCGTCATGGTCCAAGCGCGATTAAGCGCATTCCAGTCGACCGGCAACACTGTCGTTCCTTGAAGATGGATTTCAGCCATTGCCCGCATTTCGCCTCTTATGGCGTCTTGCCGGTGGTCTGACGGAGACCAATTCGCCAAAGGCACGGTGCCGGTTTAGGCTTGTCTTGCGGCGGATCTCCTAGGGCGGAATATCCTGCCTGGCGTCGGTCCCGGCTTCGACAAGCGGGGCGTCGGGGTTGGTGACCGAAAGGCTGGAACGGGTATGAGCGCAAACCAACCGCGCCGGATCGTGCGCCGCCGCGAACCGATGTTCAATGCGCCCGTTGTGGTCCTTGGCCTCATCGCCGTTCTCGTCGGCATCTACGCGGCCTACAACTGGGCTCCCGAAGCGATCCAGGACAGGGTCATCCGGGATTACGCATTCATTCCGGGCCGGCTGACCATCGCCATCTGGCGGGATCGGCTGGTCGATCTGCTCAACCGGGTCAACACCGACCCGGCCGCGCTGCAACAGTTGCGACAGATCCGGGAATTGCATGTGCTGAGCGGCGGCGCGAAGCCGTTGACGCTGCTGACCTACGCCTTTCTGCATGGTTCGTGGACTCACGTGTTGCTCAATAGCATCTGGCTGGTCGCGTTCGGGCCGCCGATCGCGCGCCGGTTCGGCTCCGCGCGGTTTCTTCTGTTCATGGCGGTGACCGCAATCGCCAGCGCGCTCGCGCACTGGGCGATCTCGCCGATGGATTTCTCCCCGCTCATTGGCGTGTCGGGAGCGGATTCCGGGCTCATGGGCGCGGCGACCCGGTTCATGTTTCAGCCTGGAGCGCCGCTCGGAGCGTTCGGCTCGATCAGTCGGCCGGAGATCGAGTCGATCCCGGCTGCGAGCCTCAGCCGCGTCTTTGTCGAGCGTCGGTCGCTCATCTTCATTTTGATCTGGTTGGGGACGAATTTCATTTTCGGCGCCGGCGCTCAAGCGCTCGGCTTTTCCGACACGCCGGTGGCCTGGGTCGCCCATCTCGGCGGCTTTTTCGCCGGCCTCCTGCTATTTCCGCTGTTCGATCGTCCGTTCCGCGCCCCGCCGATGAGCGGCGAGCTTGCGCCGGAGCCTCCGGCGATGGAGGTTTGACCGCATTTCGCACGCGCGCCTCGCCGGGCCCGCTCTTGAATTCAGCGGGGAGGCTGCGCGCCGCTCAGACGTTGGGGGAGCAATGATTCTGCCGACCATCGATCCGCTGATCGCCGGGGGAGTCGTTCTGACGACGGCGTTCACCGACGCCGTCTATGTGCTCTTCAACGCCGCCGTTTCCGCGCGCCGCCGGTTCGCGGCGGCGACCTGGAGCAGCGTCTGGTATCTGCTCGCGGCGTTCGCGGTCATCAGCTACACGTCGAACTGGGCCTATGTGCTGTTCGCGGCGCTGGGCTCCTGGATCGGCGGCTTCCTCTCGATCACCGCGCTCGAGCGCATCCAGCCGCTGCGGCGCGGGTGAGTAGATCGCGCGGCGCAGATCGGGGGGGTGAAACCCACTTAGCCGCGCGCTTGCCGGCTGCGAACAACCCGTCTTGCGCACGCCGTTAAGCGCTCTCCCATTCCGCTTCGGCTCGCTCCGACCCCGACCTCAGCGACATTGGGAATCCGTAATCTCGGAAACGCAATTCGGGCCGAATGGGGGGCGAAGACGACGGCCGCGGCGTTCGTGAATTCGCGCGGACGGCGACCGTAATCGACCTACTTGGAGAAAGCCTGATGAAATTGGTTTGCACGCTTGCCGCCATCGCTATCGTCGCGGCCGGTCCGGCATTGGCGCAGGGAAAGTGCTCCAGCGCGCCAAAGGCGAATTGGCAGCCGAAGTCCGCGCTCGAATCCCAGCTGCGGGCGGGCGGCTACACGGTGCGCCAGATCAAGACCGAAGGCGGCTGCTACGAAGTCTACGCCACCGACAAGGGCGGCAATCGCGCCAACATGGCGTTTAACGCCGAGACGCTCGAGAAGCTCGACAACGCGGAGGCTGGCGAGAACTGACCGCTTAAGACGCGGCTGGGCGCGGGAGTTCGGCAGATGGTCCCGGTCTGGGATCCGTTGGTGCGGACGTTCCATTGGACGCTCGCGCTGAGTTTTGCGGTTGCCTGGCTCAGCTCCGAGCCCTCGGGGCGGTTGCACCAGTGGGCTGGATACGTCGCTGGCGGGCTCGTGCTCGCCCGCGTCGCCTGGGGGTTTTTGGGCTGTGGCTATGCGAGGTTCTCGCAGTTCGTGCAGCCGCCGGCCGCCATCGCCGCCTATCTCAGGTCGATCGCGACCGGCTCCGAGAGACGCTTTATCGGCCACAACCCTGCCGGCGGGGCCATGATTGTCGTCCTGCTTGCATCGATGATGGCGACCGCCGCGACCGGCTGGATGCTAACGACCGACGCCTTTTGGGGGTCGCTCGCCGTTCAGCGAGTCCATTCGATTCTGGCCCACGGCGTCCTGCTGCTCGTTCTCGCGCACCTTGGCGGTGTGGCGCTGGCAAGTGTGCGGCACAGGGAAAACCTGGTGCGCGCGATGGTCATTGGCGATAAGCGCGCGGCTGCGCCGGGTGACGTCTCCTAGCTCCTTACTATCAAGACGTGGGCGTGGTGTGCGGGACGCGCGAAAACGGTATCACTCGCTGCTGTCCGCGGTCGTCAGCGTAACGCGCAAGCCGGGACGATTGTCTGACGCCGAGCATTCCAGTCCATGCAAATCGGCGATAGCGGCGACGAGATTCAGTCCGAGACCGCTCCCTGGAGTGGAGCGCGCCGCGTCCGCGCGATAGAATCGCTCAAAGATCACTTTAAGCTCGCGCGAGTCGACGCCCGGCCCGTCGTCCGCCACGGATAGCCTCACGCCACCGGGCATGCGCTCTCCCGCGACTTCAACGCGGACGCCCTTGGGCGCATGCCGCAGAGCATTGTCGATCATGTTCGCGATCATTTGGGCCAAGAGCTCCTTGTCGCCCGAGATCGGTAACGGCTCGTCGAGCCGCAAAGCGAGCGTCTTGCCTTCGTCTTCCGCCGCCGGCTGAAACGCCTCGACGACCTCCCGCGCGATCTCGGCGAGATCGCGCGGCCTGAATCCCGCCCGCCGCGCGCCCGCCTCGACCTGCGCGATGCGCAGGAGGGCGTTGAAGGTCTCAAGCAGGTTTTCGATTTCCGCAATAGCGGCTTTGACAGCGCTCCTCACCGCCTCCAAATCAGCACCTTGGGCACGCGCCCCTTCAAGACGCCGCAGCACGCTCGCGAGCGGTTTGCGCAGATCGTGGGCGATGTCGGCGCTGATGTGCTTGTTGGCCAGCAGCAGTTTTTCGATGCGGGCAAACAGACGGTTGAACGTGCGCGCGAGCGCCGACAGATCGTCGTCGATCGGCGTGAGCGGGATGCGGCGGCTCCAATCGCCAGCCATGATCGCTTGGGCCGCCAGCCTCATCGCATCGACGCGGCGCAGAAATTGCCTGCTGAGCCAGAGCCCGCCGGCAAGACCCAGGATGATCGTCGCCCCGATCGCCCAGCCGAAAGCCGAGAGAACGCCGCGCAGGGCTTCGTTCGCACGCCGCCGCTCATCGCCGACGATCAGAATGGATCCGTCGGGAAGGCGCGTGACAAGCGCACGGATGATTTCCGCCGCCGTTCCCTCCGGCGGCTCGTCGTTTTCGTCCTCCTTCAGTTCAGTCCAGCCGCTAGAGACCGGCGCGACGAGGTCGCCAGCGAGCCGCTTGCGGTCTGGAGCCTCAAGGCCGTAGAGGAGCGCCCCGCCGATCGAACCGCGCGCGGCGAGGGTCGCTGCGAGCCCGTCCCGACCCTCCTCCGCGAACGTCCGCCGAAGCGCGTCCGTCTCCTCGATGATCCTCGCGTCGAAGTCTGTCAGGATTTCGTGGCGCACCGACAGGTAGACGAAACCGCCCAACGCGCCCGCCGACAGCGTGAACAGCGCAAGGTAGATCGCGGCCAGGCGGAAGCTGGTAGTCCTAAAGACCCGGATTCAGGACACGCAACAAATATCCTGCACCGCGTATCGTGTGGATCAGCGAGGCGGCTCGCCCGCGATCGATCTTTGTCCGCAACCGGCTGATATGGGTTTCGACGATGTTCGTTTGCGGATCGAAAAGGAACTCCCACACATGTTCGAGCAACATCTTGCGGGTGACAAGCCGCTCTTCGTTGCGCAGCAGAAACTCAAGCAGCCGGAATTCGCGCGGCTGGAGGTCTATTTCCTCGCCGCCGCGCCTTACTGTGCGCGCGACAAGGTCCATTTCGAGATCTCCGGCCGAAAGGACGGTTGGCGATGCGCCGCCCAACATCGGGCGGCGCGCGAGCGCGATCAAACGAGCCATCAATTCCTCGAACGCGAAGGGCTTGACGAGATAGTCGTCGCCGCCCGCCTCGAGCCCGTCGACCCGGTCGTCGATGCCCGAGAGATTGGTCAAAAACAGCACCGGGGTCGCCACTCCTTCCGCGCGCAACAGAGCCACAACCGTGAGCCCGTCGAACTCCGGCAGCATTCGGTCGAGAATGATGGCGTCAAACTGCTCGGCGCTCGCTCGCTGGACGCCGTCTCGTCCGTTGGCGACGATCGCCGCCTCGTGCCCACGCTCCCTCAGCCCGGCGGCGACAAAAGCGGCGACCTCTTCGTCGTCTTCAATGATCAATGTCTTCAAAGCGCCAGTTCCATGACCTGTCGCGCGTGCTCATCGGAAGCGAACGCGTCGAAATATACGGCATTACGCCGCATTCGGCTGGGCCGCGGCGTTCGGCAGGCGAGCCAGCATGGCGATCAGCGCCCGGTCGTTGAGGACGGCGAGCCGTTCGCGCGGGTTGAGCCAGGCGCGGGCGTCTTCGAGCGTCAGAGCGTCATTGAGCTTCGCCGCGGCGCAGGCGGTGTCGACGTCCACGTCGCCTCGCCGGCGGCGAGGCGACTCGGCGAGGAAGGATTCGTGAGCCGCCCGCAGCGCCGCGTCCGCCCAGATCGCCTGGAGGGCATCGTCATGGTCGCCCCCGGTCAGGGCGAGCTCGGCGGCTAGCGCATTGGCGCGCTCGACGACCGTGGGCGGCGATGTCTCCTCCGGCGTGCGCAAGAGCCCGATGCGGCGCATCGCGAGGCCGAGCGACAAATTTCCGCTCGCCCAGGAGAGCGGAATGGAAAAGATGAGTCCGGCGATCGTCGGCGACATCCAGACGATCAGGGAGGGCGAGATCAGCGCCGCCGCGAACAGCGTGATGACGCCCAATGCAGTATGCGCGCGATGGCGCCGCGCAATGCTTTTGAGTGGGATCGAGCCGTCGTCCCGCCGCTGCGGATTCCAGCCAGTGTCCCGCCCCGACAGGATCTGCGCCACCGACCCGGACTGGATCAGCATCATGATCGCCGCAAACGCGGCGGAGAAGATGATCTCGACGATTGTCGAAGCGATGAGCGCCAGCGCGCCGCCGGCGCCTCGGCGCGTTTTCGGCTCCATGAGCGCAATCGCGAGGCCAAGGAACTTGGGCGCGAGCAGGATGCCGATCGTCAGTTCGAACAGCAGCAGCGCGCGCTCATAGTCGAAGCGCGGCCAGGCCGGAAACAGAGAGAATTCCTTGGTGAAATATTCAGGCCGGATGTAGTGGGACTGCAGCACCAGCATGATGCCGACCAGCAATTGCGCCATCCACAAAGGCGAGGCGAGATAGCCCATGATGCCGTTGGCGAGATGTTGTCGGGTCGCCAGTTTGAAGCCCCGGGCGCCGATGACGCGCGCGTGCTGGAGATTGCCCTGGCACCATCGGCGGTCGCGCGTGGCAAGATCGATGAGCGAGGGCGGGCTCTCTTCGTAAGAGCCGCCGAGGCCGGGCAGCATGTAGACGGTGTAACCGGCGCGAAGCATGAGCCCGGCCTCGACGAAATCGTGGCTGAGAATGTGGCCCCCAAACGGCGGTCTGCCCGGCAGGTCCGGCAATCCGCAATGGTCGGCGAACGCGCGCGTGCGGATGATCGCGTTATGGCCCCAGTAATTGCCCTCATGTCCCATCCAGGCGCTCAAGCCTGCGGCGATCACCGGGCCGGTGATCCGGGCGGCGAACTGCTGGAGGCGCGCGAACATCGTGTTGCGGTTGACGATGAGCGGTAGGCTTTGGATGATGCCGGCGTCAGGGTCGGCCTCCATTGCCGCCGCCAGGCCCACGATCGCGTCTCCGGTCATTAGGCTGTCGGCGTCGAGCACGACCATATGCGGGTAGTGGCCGCCCCAATGGGTGACGAAGTCAGCGATGTTGCCGGCCTTGCGGCTCCAGTTCTTGCGCCGTCGCCGATAATAGAGGCGGGCCTGCGGCAGCCGCGCGCGCATCGCCAGAAACGCGCGCTCCTCCGCGATCCAGACGTTGGCGTCGGTGGTGTCGGAGATCAAGAAAAAGTCGAAAGCATGGGCCTGGCCCGTGCGTTCGACGTCCCCGAAGATGGCCTGCATGGCGCCGAACACGCGCGACGGCGCCTCGTTGTAGATCGGCATCACCACCGCCGTTCGCTCGCGTAAGGGGGGCGGCGCGTCGCGCCGGCCCCGATGCGCGAGAAGCCAGCCAAAACCGACGATGCTGGACGTAAATGAGAGCGTGATCCAGGAGAAGGTGATGACGAACAAGGCGGCGATCACCCCTTCAAGCGGCGTGATCGGGCCGATCGAAACGACCTTGAACATTTGATAGGCGCCATACGCGGTGAGCGCCATGGCCCCGCCGAACACCGCGAGACGGGTCAGAATTGGCGGCCTGGCGAGGCGTGGCGCGATCAGCGCGCGGCGGTCGCGCCGCGAGAATCGCCTGAACGATTGCGCCGGCATGGCGAGCGGCGCGAAGCTGGGCATGGAGGCGCCAAGCGACGAGCCCGTGTCGCTCGGCCCAGCTGCTGAGGGCGTAAGCGTCAGGGCGTCCAACGGTAGAGCCATGTTTCGCTCGCCGCCTGATTGTCAACCCGGAGCATCAGACGTAGCTCTGAATAGGTTTCCGATCCTGGGTCAAGATCGAAAACGACGCGCACCGAATGCCTGTCTTTATAGGGAAAAAGCCGGACGGACACGATTTTGCCCGGGGACGCCTGAACGTCCGCCGTAGCCCCCGCCGCTTTCGCCGGGTCGGCGAAAAGGTCTCCGGCCATCTCGACCGCGAAGCGCTGATGGTTGCCGACCTTGCCGCGCCGCGACGACACGCAGGACGCGAGCGGCGGCTTCGACGGCGGCGCCCAGCACCAGAACTGCCGGAAGGCGATGGACTGGGTCGTGACGGCGGCCATGCCCGTCTTGGGACGCCATTGGACGATGACGTTCTCATTGGTCTCGGCGTCCGTCGGGATTTCCAGGAGACGGAGATTGCCCTCCGCCCAATCGCCGATCGGCTCGATCCATAGGGAGGGCTTCAATTCCCAATGCGTCTCGTCGTCGTAAAACGCATCGAAAGAGCGGCTGCGCTGCAAAAGGCCGAAGCCGCGCGGATTGACGTCGGAAAAGGCCGAGATCTGCAAGGTGTCTCGATTGGAGACTGGGCGCCAGAGCCACTCGCCTTTTCCCGTCAGGATTTGCAGCCCAGTCGACTCGTAGGCCGCGGCGCGGACATCGTCGGGACGTCGATGATCGAGCGGGCTGAAAAGATAGGACGCAGCCATCGCCGCGAATCCGAGCTTGTCTACCGCCGTCCGCGCGATCAGCGTCATCTCGGTGTCGATGATGGTGATGTCCGAAGGGCGCAGCGTGAAGCGGACGGCGCCAGTGACGCTCGGTGAATCGAGCAAAGCGTGAATGGTGAGCGTATTCGCCGCAGGGTTAGGCTTTTCGATCCAGAACTCCCGGAACAGCGGAAATTCTTCGCCCGGGTCGTCGCCGGTCCGAATTGCAAGGCCGCGCGCCGTGAGGCCGAAGGGCTGCGCGTGCGCCCGCGCGCGGTAGAAGGTCGCGCCCTGGAAGATCGCGACGTCTTCGAAGCCCTGGTCAGAGGACTTGAGGATGCGCAAGCCGGAAAAGCCGAGGTCGCCTAGAACGGCCGGAGGTTTCAACGCGCCGAAGTTGAAATTGGCGGGGTCGTAGATCACCCGCTGCGCCATGCCGTTCTCGACAATGTTGATCCCGATCGGCGTTGTGTAGACGAAACCGCGATGCAGCGGCTCGAGCGAAAAGCCCAGTTTCTGGTCGCTCCAGATCGCTGTGCCTGGCACGCGCTGGATCGCCGTGTACTGATCGAAAGTGAGGCCCGAAAAGCTGCTCGGCAGCGGCGCCGCCTCGGGATCCTTGAACGGCTTTGAGGCCAGTTCGGCCGCCATTTTCACCACTGTGTCGGCGGAGAAGGGAACAGGCTGGCCCAGCGGCTCGGCCGTGGCCGGCGTCGAACCCGGTGGGGCGAGCGACGCCGCAAGTGCGCCGCCGACGGCCAGCTGTAAGAATTCGCGACGCTGCCTGTCCGCCATCGTATTCGTCATTCGTTCGCAGGAACTAAGCCGCGCATGAACGGCCCGACACCACGTCGCTCCCAGCCAAAATGAAAAATCAGCCCTGAGGATGGGAAAAACGCGTTGCTAGCCCGGCGCGTTCCGTCCTAGGCCTTGCGGTTGTATATCGTTTTTTGCGGCGCAGCGAGACGCTTTTTGTCGCC
>DASXXT010000438.1:0-4310 GCA_036502965.1 Roseiarcus sp.
CCTTCCCCGCCTCGATCTGGACCCCCTTCGCCATGCACAGGCGTCCGTCGGCGAGCTTGAGCCGCGCGTCATAAGCGCCCGTCGCCACGCCCGTAACCTTCACCCGCTCGTCATGGTCGACTTCGCCATCCGGATCGTTCGCGCACTGGTTGGGGCCGAACGCGGACGTGCCGGCGGGCGCAAGCTCGAGCGACTTCACCGTTGACGATGTCAGGTTCCAGAAGCGCGTGTCCTTCGCCGCCGCAGGCTGGGCGAGAAGGAAGGCCGCGACGCCAAGCGGAATTGCGCGTTTCATCATCCCTCCCTGAGGCTGCCTCGGCCGCGCGCCTGGGCTTAATGTTCGAGGATCATGCCGCCCTGCGGCGTTCGAGACGACGCTTGATACGCCGGGTCGCTTATCGGGTCGCGTCGCCTGAACTCGAGCGCGCCGTCCTCGATCGCGCCAAAGCGAAAGGCCATGACGTCGAGGGCGTAGTTCTGGTTCAAGCGCCACGGCTTCTTGGTTCCTTGCTTGAACAAAAGATCCTTGGCTCTCTCGATATAGCCTGAGGTGAGGGGCAGCGTCCGTTCCTCCGCAATCGCTGCGTCGCCTCGCCGAGGGGTGCAGATCGCGTATCCTCGGCGATCCATGTGGCTCAGGAGCCGGCAGACATACTCGGCGATCAGATCGGACTTGAGCGTCCAGGAGGCGTTGGTATAGCCGAAAATGGACGCGAGATTCGGGATGTCACTGAACATTACGCCCTTATAGGCGGTCGTGTGCGCGATATCGACATGGGCGCCGTCGACTTCGATGGCGACGCCGCCCATGAGCCGCACCTTGAGTCCGGTCGCCGTGATGATGATGTCCGCTTCGATCTCCTGGCCCGAAGCGAGGCGCAGACCCGGCTCGGTGAAGGTTTCAATCTCGCCATTGACGATCGAGGCCTTGCCTGCGCGCATCGCAGCGAACAGATCCCCGTCCGGGACGATGCACATCCGCTGGTCCAAGGTTCGTATCGGGGGTTGAAGTACTCGGCGGCGTCGAACTCTGGGCCAATCTCGGCTTGCGCAAGCTTGATGATTTGCGCCCGCACCGCGGCCGGTTTGCGCCGCGAAAGCCGATAAAGGTACATCTGCAAGAGGATGTTCTTCCAGCGCGTGAGCGCGTGCGCGAGCGGCGCCGGAAGCCATTGTCTAAGCCGGCTGGCGATCGCCTCCTCGGCCGGACGAGCGACGACATAAGTTGGCGACCGTTGCAGCATGACGACATGCGCAGCTTCTGCCGCCATCGCCGGGACGATCGTCACCGCCGTCGCGCCGCTGCCGATCACGACGACCCGCTTGCCGTCGTAACGCAAGTGTTCGGGCCACTTCTGCGGATGCACGATGCGCCCGGCGAATCGCTCCATGCCTGGCCAGCCTGGCGTGTAGCCTCCCGCATATTCGTAGTAGCCCGTGCACAGGAAGAGAAAGTTGCAGGAGAACCCGAGCTTCTCGCCGTCTGGACCGGCAACGTCGAGCGCCCAGCGAGCGTCCGCGGACCGCCACGACGCCCGCACGACCTTGAAGCCGAAACGAATGTGGCGATCGACGCCATAGGCTTTCGCGGTTTCGGCCAGATAGCGCAGAATCGAGGGGCCATCGGCGATCGCCTTTGAATCGTCCCATGGACGAAACGCGTAGCCGAATGTCGACATATCCGAATCCGAGCGAATGCCCGGATAGCGAAAAAGATCCCAGGTGCCCCCGATCGCGTTTCGCGCTTCGAGGATGGCGAAGGTCGTTCGTGGACGCTTGTGAACCAGGCGACAGGCTGCTCCGATTCCTGAGAGGCCAGCGCCGATGATGAGAACGTCGAAATGGGCGCCGCCCACAGCGTTGAGCGTCGAGGGATCGTCACGGACGCGCGTCCCGAGGGTTCCATCGCTCATGCCGCTTCTCCGTTGGGGACAGCGACGCCCCGCGACGGCAATTCTATTTGAATTAACGCCGGCCTCGCCAGCGCTGAAAGGCGCCGGTCACATTTTCATGTTAAGGGCCTTCGCCATGAAGCCCGAATCCTTCCCAGCCTTCGCGATTTGCGGACTTGACGAACTCATCGGTCACCAGGGCCGGGGGGTCACTCATATTCTGTCGATTCTTGACCCCGAGTGGCCGGAGCCGGCAGCGTTCCAGGCGTTTGATCCGCACTTTCGCGCTACCCTCCGGTTTCACGACGCGATCGAGCCGGAGCCGGACGTTCTGTTGCCGCAGAAAGCGGACGTCGAAGCGATTCTAACTTTCGGCCGCGACGCGGCCGAAGCAGGGGGTCTGCTTATTCACTGCCATGCGGGAATCTCTCGCTCGACGGCGGCCACGCTCATGATCCTGGCGCAGGCTCACCCGCACGAAGCAGAGGATGGACTCGCTGAGCGACTGTTGCAGACCAGGCCGCAGGCGTGGCCAAACTCGCGGATGATCACTTTCGCCGACGAGTTGCTCGCTCGCCAGGGCCGGCTCGTCGCCGCGACCGCCGGCATCTACGCACGGCAACTCGCGACGCGCCCGGAGCTCGCCGAAATCATGCGCGGGGGCAATCGCGCGCGAGAGGTCGAACTTGGCCTGGGCGGAAAGCAACTCGGCCCATTCGAGCGCGGGTGACGCGGATCGTCGCGCGCTTTGCTGCGAGCGAAGGATTCGAACGGCGCGTGAAGAGCGTTTACGCCTTGGGCGCTGCGGGATTCCGCCACGGGCCGTCGGCGCCTATAAGTGCGTTCGCGGCGTCCGGTCCCCAAGTTCCGGGCTCATATTCCTGGACTGCCGGAGGGTTCTTCAGGATCGGCTCCACAATGCGCCATTGCGCGTCGACGACGTCTTCGCGCCCGAATAGCTCACTATTGCCGCGCATCGCATCGCCGAGCAGGCGCTGATATGGAGGGATCTGCGACCCAACCCGTTGCATCAGGGTCAGCTCGACATTGTCCCCCGTCATACGCTCTCCCGGGTGTTTCATTCGCAAGCCCAACGCAACGCCAACGTCCGGGCTCAGCCGCGCGCGCATGTAATCTGCTGACGGATCCGTTTTCTCGCCGAATGTCGATCGGGGCGGCGACTTGAACTCGACCGTGACCTCGGCGGCAGTCAATGGCAGGCATTTGCCAGCGCGGATATAGATGGGCACTCCTGCCCATCGCCAGCTATCCACGAACAGTTTCACCGCGACATAGGTCTCGGTCGTTGAATCCGGACGCACACCTTTAACCGCGCGATAGCCGCGATATTGCCCTCGCACCAAGCTCGCGGCGTCAAGCGGACGAACAGCCTTGAGCAGCGCGGCTTTCTGGTCCCGTTGCGCCTCGTGCTCTTCGCCGGTCGGGGCGTCCATCATGACGTTCGCAAGGACTTGCAACATGTGATTCTGGACCACATCGAGAAGAGCGCCGACGGCGTCATAGAAGCTTCCCCGGTCCTGAACGTCGAAAGATTCCGCCATTGTAATCTGGATGCTGCGAACGTAGTGGCGGTTCCAGAGCGGCTCGAACATCGCATTGGCGAATCGCGTGTAGAGAATGTTCTGCACCGGTTCCTTGCCCAGATAATGGTCGACGCGAAAGATCGCCTCTTCGGGGAAATGCTCGAGTAGGGTGCGGTTGAGCGCCTGCGCCGACTCGCGATCGCGGCCGAAGGGCTTCTCGACCACGAGGCGGGCGTTGACGTTGAGACCGCTCTGAGCGAGCGCGGAAACGACGACGCCAAACAGGCTAGGGGGAATCGCAAGATAGTGCAGCGGCCGCTTGGCGCCGTCGAGCGCTTGCTTCAGTTTTGCGAATGTCTGAGGATCGTTGTAATCCCCATCGACATACCGCAGGAGGCCCAACAGTTTATCGAGCCCTGCAGCGCCAGCGGGGCCGTGCTGTTTGATGCTGTCGTTGGCCCGTGCCCGCAGCTGTTCGACCGTCCAGCCGGCCTTGGCGACTCCGATGATGGGGACATTGATGCCTTCGTCGCTGACGAGACCGAGAAGCGCGGGGAAGATCTGCTTGAAAGCAAGATCACCGGAAGCGCCGAAGAACACCAGGGCGTCGGACTGGACGGCCTCCATCTCACCTCCTGCGGCATTCCAATTCGGAAGTTCGGCCGATCGTCGTTGACGCCAGCTCGCTGCGCGGCGCTCAATCTAATCACACTCTTATGGACATAGCCACTTGAAGCCTGTTGACGAGATCGCCCTCCATGACCTGTGCGTGTTAGACGTCGTAGCCTGAACCGCGATTTCACCGACGCTGGAGACATAAGACATGGCAAAGATCGGTTTCATCGGACTCGGCATCATGGGGCGCCCGATGGCC
>DASXXT010000439.1:0-2057 GCA_036502965.1 Roseiarcus sp.
CCGCCACCGAGCAGGGTGTCGGCTACCAGGCCGGCTTATCGCTCGCCTCGTCGATGACGTTCAGCTACCTCGCGGTCCGGCATATGATCGACGCCCAATAGCCGTAAGGGCGTGTCGGCCCTAATTGCCGGAATGCCAAGGCAAGCAATGGCACCCTGCAATCCTGCAATAAAGGCGCGCAAATTTTCTCGAGGGTGTAGTGACACTCGGGCTAACGATGTAGCTGCCCGGCCCGCGCTGAGTTCTATTCGGGTTGCCCAATCTTCGTCTGGACTAGATCCCGCTCAGGCAATGTGCAGAACCGTTTGCCCACCTACTGCGTTCGGGGGCACTGGACGAGAACGCGGCCGACAGCCGCTATCGCTCGGGAAATCGGCTTCATCCCCTGGGGATCCACCGATTCGATCGCGCTGGTCGTCAAGAACTGGACGGGGATCGCCGGGCTCGAGGCGGCGGCGTTCGCCGGTCACAGCCTGCGGCGCGGGGCGATTTCGAGCGGGTTCGCCCAAGGTATCCACGTCACCCGCCTCAAACAGTTCTCCGGCCATGCCTCACTGAAGAGCCTCGAGGAATAGGTCGAGCTGGACGAGCTGCGGCAAAACCATCCGCTGAAGGACGTCCTGTGACGGTCGGGGATTGAGGCGAGCGCGTCGAGGAACCGACTCACCTGCCAATGTTTCGCGGGCAAGAAAGGGCATCAGGCAAAGGCGACATAGTCCGCCGGACGCAGGATGCGCACACCGCACCAGGGGTGAAGCACAAGCAGATCGTCATCGCTACTGACGATGGTCTCGGCTCCAGCCGCGAGAGCCAGCTCCAAATACTTGTCGTCCTTTGGATCTCGGCAATCGGTTACGTGCACCGCCGGCTCGAAGCCGCCCCTCGTAAAATATCGAGGACGCGCTCACGCCGCGCGAGCGGAATCGCGCGCGCGAACTTCGGGCGGCCCAGAACTCCGGCAATCTCGGCATCGACCGCGGCAGAGAGAGCGAACACGTCGACTTCTTCAGCGCGCAGCCGCGCGCGCTCCGGAACGCTGTCCGCCTTCAGCGCCGCACTTACGAGGGTTGAGGCATCGAAGACGATCAATCGGCAGTGCGGCGGTTGCGGCGCTCTGCGTTGTAGGCCGCAAGCTCAGCGTCGATTTCCGTATCGGTCAGGCCGGCTGCCCTTGCTTCAGCCTTCAATTCGGCGATCGCTTCGGCGAGGGGGCTCGGACCCGAGCGCGGGCGCAGCACGCGACTGACCAGGCGACCGACCGCCTGCGGTTGCGCGCGTCCGCGAGCGCCGCCGCCGCCTCGGGCTCGACCGGGATAGTCACGTCAACCGTCTCTCCATTTGGACCTCCTCGAAATCAACATAACAGTACTGGAGGGGGGATGCACCTTGGGCGTCTCATGGGATCGAGACCATGGCATCGCTGAGGGCGGCTCACCGCAGACCAGATCGTAGGTCCCCAACTGAACCATTCGAACCAGATTCCGAGCGCGACCGCCGTATCGGGGCGCGCGAGACAATCCCGGTGGGAAGCAAGCGGACTAGCCAAATTCCTGCCCGGTAGCCTCGGCCATCCACAGATTTCTTGGGCTCTTTGATCGCCCGCAAATGGACTGGACCCGCCGGCGCGGGGCCCTTAGACGCTTCAGAAAATCAGGTCGGGTCGGTATAAGCGGCTTCGAAGAAGGCGAATTCGAGGGCGACAGCCCGATGGAAGAAGTCGCGGCACAGATCTGCCTGCGTGGGGCCGACGCGGTCCAACTCCGCGCGCAGGAAATCGACGAAGCCGCGAAAATTCGGATTGTCGTGCAACGTGATCCACTCGGCGTGCACGAAGTTGTCCGGCAGCGGCTGAGGAGCGCGGGAGGCCCAGTCGAGATAGAGCCACTCGGCCACGATGAGGACCGAAAGCGCGGCGGCATAGCTGCGCGTTTCCGCCGCTTCGCGCATGATCGCCTTGAAGCCAATGGTCGGCTCAGTGTCGGGGGCGGCTGCGCGCCTGTCCTCGGTGACGCCGAGCGCCTCGAACGCGCGCAGGAAATAGGTGTTCTCCTCGGCCG
>DASXXT010000440.1:0-5117 GCA_036502965.1 Roseiarcus sp.
GCCGCGCGCGCCTCGGCGACGAGCTTTTTGTGCAGCGGTTGCTTTGGCGTCGGCATCGATCTATGCAGATACATTATTTGTATCTGCATAGATAGGAGGAAGGCGATGCTGACCACCGTGTCCCGCGCTTACGGCGTCGCCGATCCGGCCGAGGTCCGGCTGATGTCGGGTCGAGAGTTCCTCCAGGCGATCCTCGATGGCCGACTGCCGGCGCCCCCGATCGCCAAGACGCTTTCGTTCTGGCTCACCGAGATCGGCGACGGCTTCGCCGCCTTCGAGGGCGATGCCGGGCCGCACCTCCTGAACCCGCTGGGGATCGTCCACGGCGGCTGGGCGCTGACGCTCATCGACAGCGCGGCCGGCTGCGCCGCCCACACGCTGCTGCCGGCTGGTGGCGGCTACGCGACGATTGAGACCAAGGCCAATTTCTCTAAGCCCATCGCCAAGGACACGGGCCGCGTCCGCGCCGAAGGGCGTGCGGTTGGCCGCGGGCGGCGCATCATCTCCTGCGAGGCGCGGGTCGTGGACGTCAAGGGCCGTCTTCTTGCGCATGGCACCTCGACGCTCATAGTCCTGGCCGGCGACGAAGCGCCTGCGAAACCTGCGCCGGGAGGCAGCGTAGCGGGCCCACCAGCGCCGCCGCGGGTCGGGCGTCGTCCCTGACCTCGCCCTAACGCGCGCGATCAAAGCGCGCCGGGCACGGTCGGGCCGTCTTGTCACATGTGGGGCCATGCCGACGCTCGCGCAATGAGATGATCGTAGGTCGCGACGCCCGCCTGAACGAAAAACTCATTCACGCCGTCGGCGTCGTGTTCTAAGAACACGCGCGCCTTAAAGGGCGTCGCTTCTGAACTGAGCGCTGATGCGCGCATTGCAACCGGAGGACATCCGAGATGAGGACCTTGACCTGTATCGCTGCGCTCAGCGCGGCTCTGCTTATGAACCATTCCGCCTTCGCCGCGTCCGCGGTCGTCAAGGCTTGCAGGGCGGACATCAAGTCGCAATGCGGCGACGAGATGAAGTCAGGCGGCGCCGCGCTCAAGGATTGCATGAAGAAGCATTTCTCCGACCTGTCTGAGGACTGTCAGGTGGCGATCATTCGCGCGGCTGCGGTCGGCAAGGCCTGCAAGGCCGACGCCAAGAAGCTCTGCGCTGACGTCAAGCCGGGCAAGGGGACCGTGGCACAGTGCATGAAGTCGCATGCGGCGGACCTGAGCGACGGCTGCAAGGAGGCGATGGCCAAGACACAAGCCGGTGGAAAGTAGTGGAACTCCGACTCTGTTAGACGCCGGCGCGCCTGCTTCTGTTGACAGGAGGGCGTGGACCGAGCAGCCGAGGCGGGCGAACTCAATCTTGGGAGCGAACGTGCATCTCGAATGATTGCGGCCGGTTCGCCGGTCTTTATTTCTCGCGCTGCGCTCGCGAATTCCGCTTTTTGCGCCGGATATGGTAGGAGGGCGCTCGACGATTCTTCGGGGCGATGGGCAGAAAGTGCGAAGCCACGGTTCAAGCCCGAAAGGGGCGACCGGACGTGCAACGGGCGACGCGAATAGGCGAATTGCTTACAGCGGCTCCAGATGGGATTTCCCTCGCGGGCTGGCGCGTCGATAGGTCGCGCCGCGCCAGCCCGCGAGCAAATCGCAGACAAGGAACGCGTCCATGAAGGCCAACGCTGTTCGGTTCGCCGCTGGGCTAGCGTTGGTCGCCTTTGCTGCGCCGCTTCCCGCCTCCGGCCAATATTTCCCGCCGCCGCTGATCATCGTCCCGCCGCCGGCGCAGGATTACGCCATCCCGAAGCCAGCGCCAAAGCCCCCGCCCGACAAGCCGAAGCCTTCAAATACGGTTCCGCCGGACGCTCCGAAGGGGCACTATCAGGGCAGGACGTTCATCCCGGATTAGGCGGAAACTTCTATCCGTGGAGGCCCGCGCTACCGGATTGGCGGAGAGTACTGAATGCCGCCGTTGCTCCACGATTCATTCAAGCCCCGCGGAATTCCGAGCTTTGAATGCGCGCCGACGTTGCGGTCGAACACTTCGGCGTAATTGCCGACTGCGCGGACGATGCGCACGACCCAGTCGCCGGAAAGGCCGAACGGCTTGCCGAAATCGCCGTCCGTTCCGACTAGCCGCTTGACCGAAGGCTTATGCGACTTCAGCGCCTCATCGATTGTTTTCGAGCTGACGCCAAGCTCCTCGGCATTGATCATGGCGAAGTTGACCCACTTGACGATATTGAACCATTGCATGTCGTCCTGCCTGACCGCAGGGCCGAGCGGCTCCTTCGAGATGATGTCGGGCAGGATCATGTTGTCGCCCGGCTTGGCCAGCCGCAGACGCATCGCGAACAGCCCTGACGCGTCGGTGGTCAGCACGTTGCATTGCCCGGCCTCGTAGGCGGCGATCATGTCGTCGGCGCTCGTCTCATGGACGGTCACGTACTTCATATGGTTGGCTTCAAAAAAGTCGACGAAGTTGAGCTCGGTCGTCGTGCCGGGTTGCACACAGACTTGGCTGCCGTCGAGTTCGAGCGCCGATTGGACGTTCCGGCTCTTTGGGACAAGAAACGCCTGCCCGTCGTAATAGGTCACACCCGTAAACACGACGCCATTCTCGCCTTCGCGACCCATCGTCCAGGTCGAATTGCGCGACAGCACGTCGATCTGTTTGTTCTTCAAAGCGTCGAAGCGATCCGCAGCCGACAGCGGCACGTATTGCACCTTTGCCGGGTCGTCGAAGATCGCCGCCGCCACAGCACGACAGAAATCGACGTCGAACCCGGACCATTGGCCATTGGCGTCCTTGCTCGCAAACCCCTCCAGGCTTGGGTTAACGCCGCAGATGAGTGAGCCCCGATCCTGGACAGTCTTGAGTGTCTGGGATTGAGCGGCTGCGCTGAACGCCTGCGCCGCCGCGAGGGCGAGGACAATCGGGATCATCTTGCGCATGAACCAGTCTCGCTTCCGTTTTTGTGGGCCGCCGGCGCGGATCTTAAAGAGCGACCGCCTGTTTGATGATCACCTTCGTGCCGACGGGCACGCGGCCGTAGAGGTCGATCACATCCTCGTTGACCAGACGAAAACAGCCCGACGAGACGGCGTGTCCGATGGTCTGAGGCTGGTTGGTGCCGTGAATGCGATAGACGGTGGCGCCTAGATACATCGCGCGCGCGCCGAGCGGATTGCCGGGACCTCCGGCCATGAACCGCGGCAGATAGGGCTGGCGCTCGATCATTTCCGGCGGCGGACGCCAATCCGGCCATTCCTGCTTGCGCGCTATCTTCTGTAGGCCAGACCAAGTGAAGCCTTCGCGGCCGACGCCGATGCCGTAGCGAAGCGCCCGGTTGTTGCCTTGAAGCAGGTAAAGGAAGCGGCCTTTGGTGTCGATAATGATCGTGCCCGGCGCTTCGCTGGTGCGGAAGAACACCTCCTGCTTCTCGTAAGCCCCGATGAGTTGCTCTTCCTCCGGCGACGGCTGGTAGCCCGGCTGGTCGACGATATTCATCTCGTCCTGACCTGGGACCGCCGTTGCCGCTCCGGCGCCCGCACCCGCGAGAACCGCGAGCGCCGCGCCAAGCGCAACCCGCAGAAACAGACTCGCTCGAATTCTCATGCGTGCTCCGTTGGTCTCAAGCTGACAAAGATGGGTACGGATCGCTGATCAGCGTTTTCCGCAACGCACATATACCGATGTGCCATAGCGACTGGCGTTCTCGGGATCGACCCAAATCGTTGTGAACGATTTCGCGTCGACATCGGTGACGATGCGGTCGTCGGCGGTGCCGGCGGGGCCGGCCGGCCCCAGATAAGTCTGGCCGTTCGGGCCGGGCTTCAGGACCAATTCCGACAATTCCTTTTGGTCGGCCATATTCATCATCAAGCCGCCGGTCGGGCCCTTGTTGATGACGTAAGGCCTGTTGCACTGCCCAGCTGCCTCTTTGATGGTGCGGGCCCGATCCTCGTCCTTGTGATAGGCGGCAAAGCCCCACTTGCCGACGAGTTGGTCCGAGCTGACCGCCGGAGCGACGATAGCGGGCGTCGGGGCCGGGGTTTCGCCGCAGCCGCCGACAAAGGCGGAAAGTAGACCGACCAGCGCCAGCGCTCCGCCGCGACGTGCAATCATCACCGGAAGCCCCCTTGTTATCGTTGCCGCCATCAGGCGCACTCCAGCCCGCGCGTGCCGAACCGTGTGACGCTTCGTTATCAGGGCCTCGCTAGCAAACCGGGCGCCCCGGGTCAATTCCGGGGCGCTCGGTCCAGCTGGGCTCCTGGATTCAACCACAGCACGAACTCCATGTAAGCAAAATGCAAATAACATCCACACAAACGCTAGTAAGCGCTAGTAAAATAGCTAGCGTTTACTAGCGTTTATTTTTCCGAATCGGGACTTCTCAATGGGTTACGAGCGAAAAAATAAAAAATTTCGATTCGCGGTTGTGTGCTAAATGTCTCAGGTCGAATCCAAACCTCTCTCATTGTCCTCGGAGCACGTCCGCCAAGGCGCAGTGTCAGATTTCCGTAAATACGAATCTTATAGCTCACGTTCCGATTTTGTCAATACCGCTATACGATTTCAAACCGCCAGCCCAGGCGTGCAAGTCCGTCGAATTCGGTTTGTCGACGCCCGTCACTCACCGCGTCGTTGCGCTCGGGCGAGCGCGGCTGCGATTGGCCGCGTCGGGCGGGACGGTAATTATGAGTCTGTCTGGAGCTGAATGTCAGCTCGCTCAGAGATCAGCTCAGTGCAGAAATCAAGAATTCTGACTCAAGCAAGGACCTGGCACGTGGCAACGAAAAGGCGCATCGACGGATCGGACGACCGGCCTAACATTTATCGGCTCAGGTATTGGGGGCTTGGGCTACGAACGAGGCGGTGGCGCTCCGTTAGCGAACGCCGGATTTACCGCCACGTTGTGAAATGACGCCACCTTCCACTCGCTTCCATCCTTGACCATAACTTGTTCTAGCCGCGATCGAACAGCGCCATCAATCAACTCAATGCCTGGGGCAGGTGTGGCGCATCCAAAAGCTTGGTAAGAGTGTCCACAATTGCGACATCCGGTCGGACGAGCGTGATGGCGACGATCTCTTGCTCCATCCTGCTTCCCTTATAGATCGTCG
>DASXXT010000441.1:0-5580 GCA_036502965.1 Roseiarcus sp.
GGGTCTTGACGCCGCCGTTCGGCAGCGCTGCGGCGATCGCCTCGGGCAAGAGCTGATTGCCGCCGAGGATGCTGTAGCGTTCATCGGATTGCCCATAAATTTGCCAGGGCCCCGTCGGCGGCTGGTAGCCAAGCAGGTAGACGAGATTGAGACTGCTTTGGACTGGCGTATCAAGTCCGTATTCCTGGTTGTATGCGCCGTCCAGATACCGTCCGAGCTGCGAATTGTGACCGTTTGGCACGTATTTCTCGATCCACTCGTAGACGCTGAGATGGTCGAGGTAGTAGCCGGTCGCGTTAAAGGATTTGTAGGTGGTGGAGGGCGCCGCATTGACCTGCTTTTGCAGGGCTGCGTTCACCGGCACAAAATCCTGATCGGCCTGAGTCTGAGAGTAATAATCTCCTTTAAAATAGAGCGTGTCGAAACTGCCTGCCGGCTGCGCGGCGACCTCGTCCACGAGCGTGAGGCCGAACCGCTTCGCCAAACGCTTCATTTCGGCGTGGCCCGAGTCCATGAACTCTCCGCACCATTCGCTTTTTTGGCGGTTCCGCCATGTCGTCGTGTTCGAATGCATGCGGCCGCCGATGCGGTCCGACGATTCGTAAATCGTGGAGGCGAGGCCCTCGTCCTGCAGCGTGAGCGCCGCGGTAAGCCCGGCGATGCCCGCCCCCACGATGGCGACCTTCGGCTTTGAATTGGCCGCCTTCGCTGGTCGACTCCTCGAGATTAGCGCGGCGCCGGCCGCCGCGCCGGCGCCCTGAAGGAATCGGCGGCGCTCCAGGGAGGCGGTTGCCCATTCCTCTCGCACTTTGGCCACTTCGACGCCGCGCCGGGAAGACTCGGCGTGCTCGCGAGCGAGCCGTTGCAGCGCCCTCATCAACGGGAACGGGCCATACATAGTCCCTCTTGGCGTTCACGCCGAGGATCGTCGTGCAAGAATTGAATAAGGCACGGTGCCTTTGTTTAACGCTGAATACAAGCCTCAGCCCTTCCGCATCCGGTTCGTTCAGTTCTCCGCCACGGTAAAGACCGCGCATGGGGCGGCGATGCCGCGCAAGGCGTGGGTTCCGAGCGGGATCAGCGGCGCTGTCGTTTCGGTAGCGAAGGCGCCCGAGACAAGGACGGCGCGGTCGAGCGGCCGGCATAGCCCCTCGAGGCGGCTAACCAGATTGACGGCGGGGCCGATGGCGGTGAAATCCAGCCGATCGGCGGCGCCGATATTGCCCCAGAGCACCTCGCCGAGATGCAACGCAACGCCAAACGGCAGGGGCGGCAGCCCATCCCGGCGCCGCGCTTCGTCAAGATGCGCCATTCCGGTCCGAGCGGCGGCGACCGCCTTCAGTGCCGCGTCGCAGGCGTTGCGCGTCGACCCCGCGACGACCGGAAAGATCGCCAGCACTCCGTCGCCCATGAATTTGAGCACTTCGCCGCCGAAAGCGTGCACGGAGCCCGCGATGCGGTCGAACCAGGCGTCGAGGGCCGCTATGACCGCGGACGGCGGGCTGCTCTCGGACAAAGCCGTGAAGCCACGCAGGTCGGCGAACAACAGCGCCGCCTCGATGGTTTCGCCGATTCCGCGCCGCAGCGGACCGGCCAGCACGCGCGCGGCGCTGCGCCGGCCAAGATAGGCCTCGAGCGCTGCGGTCAGCGTTGCGCGCGCGTTGAGCGCGGCGAGCGGCGCTGCTGCGAAGCGCGCCGCCTCACGCAGGCGGTCAGCCCCGCCGGGCGTGAACGGATGTGGCGCGACCCAGCCAAGGCTTGGCCCGTTTGGGATCGGCTCGATGGCGTCTTCATGCACCGGGCCCGCGGCCAGGCCCACGAGCCAGCGCCGGCCGGCTTCGCCCGGCGGATTGTCCGCTCCCGAGTGCGCTCCGGCCACAAATCCCAGCGCCTCGATCACCTCGCCGGTTCTCGCCCGCCACAGCCAGGTGCGCCGCGCAATGAGCGGGTGGGGGGACGCCAGCGTTAGGGCTCCCCCGGCGAGCGGCGCGCCATCCTGCACAAGACGCTGACCGAGGTTCGCCAAAAAAAGCTCGGGGGTCGGCGTCTCGGCGGCAGCGTCAATGAGCCAGGCGAGGGTCGAATTGAGCTGCATGGATCGATCATCGGTTAGACTTGCCTTTTTTGTCATCAGTGTTTCGGCCTTGCCGTCCACCCGCGTTCCAGCGCCCATCATTCAACCAAACGGTTGATCTTCAGAGGACATGCCCTCATATTCATCCCGCTTCATCCCGCGCGTCTGGCGCCTGTCGAACTGGCGGCGGGATCTGCGTCTAAGTGCTAGAATGAGTTTCACTCGAGGAGAGTCCAATGGATGAATCGCTCGTGGTCCGGCGCGAGACCCAGATCGCAGCTCCGCCCGCCACCGTTTTCGCCTTCCTGACCGATCCGCAAAAGATTCTAAGCTGGATGGGCGCCGAGGCGACCACCGAGGCCCATCCGGGCGGACTCTATCTCGTCAAGGACGTCGCCGGCCGGCCCGGCCGCACCGCGCGCGGGCAATTCAGCGAGGTCGTTCCGGTCCATCGCCTCGCCTACAGCTTCGGCTGGGAAGGAGATGACGAGGTGCCGCCGGGGTCGAGCCTGGTCGAGATCGACCTTCTCGACCGGAACGGCGGCACGCTTTTGCGCATGACCCATACCGGACTCCCCAACGCCGCCCAATGCGCCGCTCACGCCAAGGGTTGGGCGTACTACCTTGATCGAATGGGTGTGGCCGCCACGGGCGGAAATCCGGGCGTCGATCGAGGTCCGGCCGGCCACGCGTAGCGCGCGCTGTATTGGGTCGATGCGGCCAATTGTAGCCGCGCTCGCTGAGCGCGGCTACGCGGCCAACGACCGCGTCTACAAAGGCCGGTTCGACGGGATCGCAATCTGCCCTAGCCGCGTCGCGACCGGACCCGCCCAAAATGCCGGGCGAGAAAGAGGGCGGTGACCAGCGCGCCCAGGGCGACGAACGCCCATTCGAGGACGACCTCCGCGCCCTTAGGAGAAAACTCGAACAAGAGGGCGAAGCCGACAACGAGATTAAGGAACCCCCACAGCACGTTGACGACCGGAGAGGATTCTCCGACGCCCGGCGGCGAGGCGAACGGGGTCTGGAACCAGTGGCCGCTGATCCCCTGAACGAAATGCGGCACGCCATTCGCCAGAAACAGCCCGGCGACGAATTGCAGCAGATAGATGTACCAGGGGAGGCTCGGGATCATGGGCTCGCTGTGGTTCGAGTAGGACTCGCGAGGAGGACTCGTCGAGGCGGTCAGGTCTCGACAGCCCAGCGGACGAGGAAACGGGCAAGAGCGGGGCCGATGAGGATCGCCACAATCGCGCGCCCGATCTGCATCGTCATGACGAAGGGCAGATCGACCTTGGATGACGCGGCGATGATCGCCACGGAATCGGCACCGCCCGGACTGGTGGCGAGATAGGCGGTCAACGGGTCCGTTCCAACGACAACGTGCAGGGCATAGGCGAGACCGCCGCAGAGCGCGATCAGCGTGACGATCGAAGCGACAATGCGCGGCAATTGGCGCGCCGCATAGGCGACGATCGGCCGGGTGAAGCGGAAGCCGATCGACCAGCCGACCACTGCGTAGCAGGCGGCGAGAAGCCAGGGCGGCAGCGTGATCGTGACGAGATGGGCAGCCGCAAGCGCGGCGGCGATCAGGAGCGTCACGAGCAACGGGCCGGCGGGGATCTTCGACTTCACGCCGATGACGGCGCCGCCAACCGCGATCGCCAGCGTCGCCAGCAAAGGTCCGGGGGTGAAGGCGGGAAACCACTCCGTCGGAACGGGCGCCACGGCGCCCGGGGCGCCCCATTCCCGGGCGACGACCGACGCAATGAGCCCGACGAAGGCGACGCGCAGATATTGCATGACCGCAACCAGCCTGATGTCGGCGCCGAACGCCTCGGCCATCAGCACCATGGCGGTTGCCGCGCCCGGAGACGAGCCCCAGATCGCCGTTGTTCCCGGCAGCACTTTCCAGCGGGCGAGAAGCACGCCAAGTCCGGAGGCGAACGCCATCACGATCCCGATCCCGATCAGGAAGATCGGCCATTGCTTGAGCATCGTCGCCACCGACGCGGCGCCAATCGCGTTGGCGATGAGGCAGCCGATCACCCCTTGCGCCAGGATGAACGACCAGGGCGGGATATGGACGCGGCCCTCGAATGACGCGACCAGAATCGCGCCTGCCATCGCGCCCAACAACAGCGCCGCGGGGAGCCCGACGAGTCGGAAGAGGGCGACACAGGCCAGCGTCCCGCCGATCAGCGCGGCCCATTGCAGCGCGGCCGGTCGGGCGCTGAGGGTCAGCGGTCGGACGGTCATGCTGGCGAGAACGCGAGGGCGCCGCTGTCGGTCACGCGTGCGATCCGCGGAAAGATGCGCCGCATCGAATTGTCGTGGACTTCGATCGCCTGCTGGTGGTCGCGTCGCTAACGATCTGCCGCGTTGACCAGCACCACCGGCGCGCGTTCGGCGCGAAACCTTCGCGCCAGCGCCTTGCCCGCTTCGAGCAGCTCGTCAGCGGAGAGCGGCTCGAGTTTGCGGCCGAGGATCCCGTTTTGCAGGTCGATCAGTACGAGCGCTGTTGATTTTGCGTCAAGGGCCATCATCGGTGGGCTCCAGAAGCGGGCGCGACTTGCGTCCAACAGATTTATGAGGAATACTCGTAAATCGTGAATATGAGAGTTCCTCATAAATGTCAATCGAAATCCAGACGCTGGCCAAGGAGCCGAAGCGGGAGCGGGGAAAGCAGCGGGTCGCGGCCCTCATCGACGCGGGCGCCGAACTCTTCGCCGAGAAGGGCTATGAGGCGACGACCATGACCGAGATCGCGAGCCGCGCGGGCGCGGCGATCGGCTCGCTCTATCAGTTCTTTCCGTCCAAGGAAGCGCTGGCAGAGGCGCTCTTCAACCGCTTTGCCGAGCGGGCGGCGGCGGCGTTTGCGCGGGTCGAGGAGCGTGCGCCCGGATGTTCGGCGCGCGAGCTCGCCGACCTCTTCGTCGACTACAAGCTCAGGCAGGGAACGGATCGGGACGCGGCGATCGCGCTCTCGAGCGTGGTCGCCGGCATTGTCGAGCGCCGGAAGCCGCTCGGCGATGCGCTGCGCGGTCGGATCGCCGCGATCCTCAGCGCTGGCAACCCGGCGCTCGGCGTGGACGAGGCGGCCTTGGCTGCAGTCATGCTGAACCAGGTCATGAAGATGGTTCCGCCGCTCGCGGCGACCGAAGGCGAGCGGGCCGCAGCGCTGATCGGCGAAGCGCGGAAGCTCATGGCGCTTTACATCGATGAGGTGCTGAGGAGGTAAGGCCGACGGCGCCTCCGTCGCTCAGTCGTGGCGCTCAGTCGGCGTAATTGTCGATCACCGCGTCTGCGATCGCGCGTGACGGTGCGCTTGGGCGCAAAAGCAAACAGCAGCGAGTCCACGGCGAGATTGAGGCGCAGAGAAGCTTTAGAACACTACGCCGTGACGTCAAAGGTGACGTGAAATGTTGCGGTCGGCGCGCCACTTCCCGCCACCAAGGTAGGCCTTAGCTCGGATCAGCCGCAGGGAGGCAACCTCCGCTAAGATC
>DASXXT010000442.1:0-9648 GCA_036502965.1 Roseiarcus sp.
CCTGATCGAGAACTTTTTCGGCAAGCTCAAGGAGTTCAAACGCATCGCCATGCGCGCCGACAAAACCGATGCAAGCTTCGCCGCCCTCATCCATCTCGCCGCAGCCGTCATCAACTCCCGATGAATCTCAACAAGCCCTAGGCTGCTTCGCCAAAGATTTCGGCAGCGCGAACCAAAGCGAAAACGGAGCATCATATTGGTTTCAAGGTCCGTCCGACTGCGCCCCGACACGAAGCGCTCGCACGCTTCAGCGGCTTCGATCATATGGCGAATGCGAATCGCGTCGTCACGCCGCATATTGGATTGTGGCTGTGCGCAAAACCTCATCGCGGAAGTGACGGCTGAGATCCTGCGCAGTGCGCAGGTCGACCTTCCGCCCGTTTAGGAGAGATGACAGCTCGATTTCAATCCTTGCCATGCCGATCAGGCCGGGCTTGGCCTGCGGCTCGAATTCAACGAGCAGGTCGAGATCGCTGTCGGGCCGCGCTGTCCCCTTCAGCGCCGAGCCGAACACTGACAACCGCTGAATGCCGTGCTTCCGGCAAATCGAGGCCAGGGCCTCAGGGTCAGGGAACAGCGCGTCTTGCATGGCAATTCTCTTAAGCGAAAATTTCGCGCGGAAACAAGCCGCCCCAGCCGCTTGTCCGGGCGCCACGTCCGTCGGCGGGTCCAAAGAAAGGCCCGGCGCCCTTGATTTTGCGCTCCCAAGCGGAGAGGGAGAGCGATGCATGCTCGTCCCCTCGATGCGTTCGCCGCGACGCTCGTCCTCGCGCTTTGTGTCGTGTGGGGCTTCAATCAGGTCGTCGTCAAACTTGCGCTGCCGGATGTGGGGCCAATCGGGCAGACCGGCATCCGCTCGGGCATCGGAGCGCTGTGCGTCATCGCCTACGCGCTCTCCACCAGGCGCCGCATCTTCGAGATTGATGGCACGGAGGCTGCGGGGGCGCTGGCGGGCGCGCTGTTCACCGCCGAATTCATCGCGCTTTACGAATCGCTGCGCTTCACCACTGCCGCGCGAGCGACGGTGTTTATCTACGCCGCGCCATTCTTTGTCGCCGTCGGCGCGGCGTTCCTGCTTCGGGATGAGCGGTTAAGGCCGATCCAGTGGGTAGGGCTGGCGTTCGCTTTTCTTGGCGTCGCTTGCGGCTTCCTGGGGCGGACGGAAGGCGGCAGCCTCGCGGGCGACGCGCTCGCGCTTCTGGCTGCGGCCCTCTGGGCGGCGACGACCATCGTGATCAAGGCGACGCCGCTGAGGCGCATCGATCCGGTGAAGGTGCTGCTGTATCAGATCGGATTCGCTGCACTGACCGCGCCGCTTGCGGCCTATGCTTTCGGCGAAGCGTGGCCGACGCATCTTACGACGGTGTCGGGCGCCGCCCTCATATGGCAAGGCGTCGTTGTGGCTGGCGTAAGCTACGCGCTCTGGTTCTGGACGCTCACACGCTACGCCGTGGCCGAGCTCTCTTCCTTCACCTTCATTACCCCGCTGGTCGGCGTGCTCGCTGGCTGGCTGGTGTTCGGCGAGACGCTGAGCTGGGGGTTTTCGCTGGCGATTGTGTTGGTCATCGCAGGCCTCGCGCTCGTCAACTGGCCGCGCGGCGCGCGGACTGCGTAAGCCGACCGACCAACGCAACTCGTGACGGGCTACTTGGCGCCCAGCGTTGCGTCGAAGACCGCTAGAGCCGTTTGCTGGTCGCCGCCGTTGGCGGGGCGGCCCCTACCCCTCCACCATGCTTCGCATGGTCCCCTTCCCCCGCCACTTCGCAGCAAGGGAGGATCGAAACCGTCGACCGTCGCGGCTAAGCTCATCCTCCCGTGCGTAGCGGGGGAGGGGGACCGTCCGAAGGACGGTGGTGGGGGCGCAAAGACGCGTCGACCCAAAAGCAATTGTCCGCTCTGGATGGGCCTTTCGAGACGCGCCTTCGGCGCCCTCAGGGCGAGGCCCAAGCGCGATTCCCGCGCCTGTCAAGGGTCCGTCCGTTCAGTGGCCGCCACCTCGAGCGCCTTGCCGAGCCGGCCGGCGAGATCCTGAATGAATTGCCAGGCGATGCGGCCGGAGCGCGAGCCGCGCGTGGTCGCCCATTCGAGCGCCTCGGCTTCGAGCCGGTCGGCCGGCGGGTCGAGGCGGAAGTGCTTGGCGTAGCCATGGACCATGGCCAGGTAATCGTCCTGGCTGCAATGATGGAAGCCGAGCCAGAGGCCGAATCGGTCGGACAGCGACACTTTTTCCTCGACCGCTTCGCCCGGATTGATGGCGCTCGAGCGCTCGTTCTCCATCATCTCGCGCGGCATCAGGTGGCGCCGGTTGGAGGTCGCATAGAAGAGCACGTTCGCCGGGCGGCCTTCCACGCCGCCCTCGAGCGCCGCCTTCAGCGACTTGTAGGACGTGTCGCCGGCGTCGAACGACAGATCGTCGCAAAAGACGATGAACCGATAGGGCGCGTCGCGCAGGAGGCTCATCAGCGCCGGCAGGCCCTCGATGTCCTCGCGATGGATCTCGACCAGCTTGAGGCGCCCGGCCACGTCGCTCTCGCGGTTGATGGCGGCGTGCGCCGCCTTGACCAGCGACGACTTGCCCATGCCGCGCGCGCCCCACAGCAGCGCATTGTTGGCGGGGAGAGCGCGGGCGAAGCGCTGCGTGTTCTCGACCAGAAGGTCGCGCACCCGGTCGATCCCGCGCAGGAGCGAAAGGTCGACGCGGTTGACCCGCGCAACCGGCGCCAGCGCGCCGCGATCGGCGCGCCAGACGAAGGCCTCGGCCGCCCCGAAATCGGGTTTCGTTGGGGCAGGGGGCGCGTGGCGTTCAAGCGCTTCGGCGATGCGGCGGAGAAGGTCGGCTTGGCTCTCAAGCGGCAAGGGAGAATCCAGTTCGATTTGAAGGGCCGAGGCTTTGCCACAAGGACGGGCCAAGCTCCAGGGCCGGGGCGGTTGCCGCAGGACGGCGTTCCGGCGCCGTCTGGCCTAGACACGAGAAGGGGCATGCCGATGGCGAGCGCAGAATGGCGGAACGAAACTTTGCGGCCTACGGCCTTGCGGTCTTGGACCTTGCGTCGCTTGGGCTGACGTTCTGATGGTGGCGCCAAAAAAGCGTTGGCGAATCATAAGATCGGAGCGGATGCTCAGGACCAGCTGTAGGCGAACATTCCCATCACGACGAGGATGATGACCGCCGCCAGTACGTAGTGCTTCGCCTCCCAGTCGTGCATGGTGAGGAGGGGCTTGGTGCTCTTGGCGGGGCGCTCGGAGGCCATGGACTTCGCCTAGCACGAACCGCGGGCGCGGCAAACGCCGCGATGCGCGGTCCCGCCGCCGAGAATTTTACGTCCTGACACTTGCCTTTTGCGCGCGGCGGCCTTTGGTTGCGCGTCGCTCAGGAACGAATCCCATGAACGTCGTCTTAATGGCCATCGGTTGCATCCTCATCGCGCTCGCGCTCGTGACATCCGCCAATCGAGCCGGCTACGTTCGTTTCGTCGTCGGACCCGGCTCGGTTCTCGTGGTGGCCGGCACTGTCGCTGTGCTTGCGTTTTGGATTCTGGGCGCGCCAAAATGACGAATCCGCGACTCGCCTTCCGGGCCCTCACGCGTCCCCGCAAATCCGGCGGCCCTGTGAAACCGGCTAATCTGATGCTATATATTGGGAGGCCGACCGAGCGCGCCCGGCTCCTGGAGATTTGAAATGGCGTCCCGACTGTTACGGCGACAGGTGATGACTTTGACCGATGCGGCGGCGGCGCGCGTGCGTGAGCTGACCGAAGCCGCCGGCAAGCCGATCGCGGGCCTGCGCGTGGGCGTGAAGAACGGCGGCTGCGCCGGCATGTCCTACACGATGGAACTCGCCGAGAACGCTACGCCCCTAGACGAGGTCGTCGAGGACAAGGGCGTGCGGCTGTTGATCGATCCGAAGGCGGTGCTGTTCCTGCTCGGCTCGCAGATGGATTTCAAAGTCGACCGCCTGTCGGCGACCTTCGCTTTCTCCAATCCTAACGAGACCTCGGCCTGCGGCTGCGGCGAGAGCGTCGCGATCACCCCGGCGAGCCCCGAGGCGCTCAACGCGCCGGCTTGAACAAAGCCGCATGGACGCCGAGGGCAGGCACGGCGTCTTATCGCCGTAGTAGAGACGCCGCTCTGCCGACGAGGCGCGCCCCACCGTAACTCAGCCCAACGTAGACGACCAATACGAGCGCGCTCGCCGCCATAAACACGGCGTTTCCGAGCGACCCTTGCCCGTACCAAGGGTATTCCGCTTTCACCGCGCCGTAGCCAAGACCAATCAAAAAGGCCAGGGCGAGGAGAGGCGCCAATCCGATTAAGCGGCCAAGCTTGAAAATGAAAAAGGGAACCACAACGCCAAAGGCCACGATGATCAGACTCGGGTAAAAACCGATCCTGGCCATCGGAGATTCCCGCGTCGGCTCGCCCGTTTAGGGCGAAGCGAAGGTCCGATCCGTCACTCTTTTGCGTCGATCGGCTCGGGCGTCGCCCGGGCTCGCGCCTTCACCGGGCGCAGGAGGAAATCGGGCACATGATCGCCGAGCCCGATCACGGGCGCGTCGTCGTCCCGGCGCGGCTGCGCCGTGTCGCGGCGCGGACGTTCTCCGCGCGGCGCCCGGCCACCGAAACTCGGGGCGCGAGGAGCCTCGCCATTAGCCGAACCAGCGGCCGTGCGCTGGCGCGGCGAGCGGTCAGGGGGCGGAGAGGGGTCGGCGGATTTGGCGGCTGCGGGGCTTGTGGCTTGTTCCTGATCCGCGGCGAGCCGTTCTTGCGGGGGACGCGCGGCGCGGCGCCGGCGCGAATCGGGGCGGCGTTCGGCGTGCCGGTCCGACCCTTCGTCGCGCTCAACGGGCGCCGGGCGCTCGGGTCGCGTCCGGGCGCCGCCGCGTCCGCGCGTCCGCTCGCGACTGGGCGCCTCGGCTTCCTCGTCGGCGGGCAATTGAGCGCCCTCCTGCCAGTCGATCTTGCGGGCAATAAGCTTCTCGATCTCGGCCACCGCCTTCTGATCGATGCGCGAGACGATGGTCAGCGCTTGGCCGGACTTGCCGGCGCGGCCGGTGCGGCCGATGCGGTGGACGTAATCCTCGGAATGATGGGGCGCGTCGTAGTTGATCACGTGACTGACATCGGGGATGTCGAGGCCTCTGGCGGCGACGTCGGAGCAGACCAAGAGCTGGACCTCGCCGGCGCGGAACGCGTCCAGCGCCGCCGTCCGCATACGCTGGTCGAGATCGCCGTGCAGCGCCAGCACCGAGAAGCCGTGCTTCTGCAGCGAACGGTAGACCACCTGCACGTCGCGTTTGCGGTTACAGAAGATGAGCGCGTTCTTGAAATTCTCAGCCCCGCGGATGATGCGCCGCAACGTCGAGCGCTTCTCTTCCGGCGTTCCGCCCGACGGCACCAGCGTCTGGGTGATGTTCTCGGCGGTCGTGGCGGCGCGGGAAACCTCGACGCGTACCGGATTGTGGAGGAACGCGTCGGCGAGGCGGGTGATTTCCGGCGGCATGGTCGCCGAGAAGAACAGCGTCTGCCGCGTGAACGGCACCAGCTTGCAGATGCGCTCGATGTCCGGGATGAAGCCCATGTCGAGCATGCGATCGGCTTCGTCGATGACCAGGATCTCGATCGCGTTCAGGAGCAGGCCGCCGCGCTCGGTGAAATCGAGCAGGCGGCCGGGGGTGGCGATGACGATGTCGGCGCCGCGCGCGATCTTGCTCTCCTGATCGCCGAATGAGACGCCGCCGATCAACAGCGCAAGGTTCAGCTTGTGGTTGACGCCGTATTTGCCGAAGGCCTCTTCGACCTGGGCGGCGAGTTCGCGCGTCGGCTCCAGAATGAGGGTGCGCGGCATGCGGGCGCGAGCGCGGCCGCGCTCCAGCACCGACAGCATCGGCAGAGTGAAGGCGGCCGTCTTGCCGGTGCCGGTCTGGGCGATGCCCAAGACATCGCGGCCCTGCAGGGCGTAGGGAATGGCTTGTTGTTGAATCGGCGTCGGCGTGTCGTAGCCCGACGCTTCGACGGCTTTGAGCACTTTCTCGCTCAGGCCGAGTTCGCTAAATTTCATGAGTTCTCGCTTGCGCGAATGCCTCGCATCCGCTGGGTTGTGATATGGGGGCCTCGGTGGACCGCGTCAATGCGTTCGCAGGTCCCAGCGCGCAAGCCTCGCGCCGCACCGGAGCATTCTTCCTCTCTCGGCACGTCACCCGTAGATCAAATTGCAAAAAAGTCAAATCAACTCGGGGCCTGTGCGTTTGCTGAGGGCGTTGAGATGATCTCGCCCCAAGCGGCGGAGGCGTGAGCGAGTTAACGCGCGGTCTGCGGTTCGGGAAAGGTCCATGCGCCGGTCAGGATTTCCGGCTTGGGGCGATAGAGGCGCACCAGGTAGTTCCATCCGGGCGGGGTCGGCAGGCAATTGGGGATCTCGCCGTCGCAGCCACCGAACTGAATGGCGAACGATCCGTCCTCGGCCGGCTTTGCAACAACGTTGTTGAGCGAATAGGCGTTCTGCGGATTGCCGACGAAATGGCCCTTGTCGTCGTAGACGCTGATCGACCAGAAGCCGTCAACCGGCACGTTCTTGACGTTGAGTTTATAGACTGACTTGCCGTCGTTATGGGCGGGCGTCACGTTTAGATAAAGGGCGTCTTCTTCGGGATTGCCGCCCCACGCGGCCGCCGATCCGATCAGGTGCCGCACCGGGTCAACCTTCCCTTTCGGGCCAAACATTCCCTTGGTGTCGGGGACGGTCGAAGCGAGGCTTAGCAAGCCGTCCCGCACTTTAACCTGGCTCGAAGCGTCCCAGTTGGGGATCTTGAAGGTTCCGGGCCCGCCGGGCTGGCTGATCTTGATTGCATCCTGCAGCGCATGGACCGCCTCGATATCCTTTGGGTCGTTCGGATCGACCAGGATGCGGACGGCGACAATGACGTAGCGCGTGCCGATCTCCTCTCTCTTGAGCGTACGGACAACTGCGCCGTAAACGACCTCCGGCGAATATTCATCTTCGTCGATGACCTGCATCGACAGGAAACGCTTGCCCGGGTCGGGCAGCGTGATGGTCACCGGACCCGCATCAAGGTCGAACACCGCCGCCGAATAGAGCGTGTCGCGGTTCATCCGGATGACGGTTTGCTGGGCGATCGGCGTCGGTTCGCGGCGATGCATGAATTTGCCAAAGCCACCGTCCTTCACCACGCCGCTGAAATAGAGATCCGATTCTGCGCGGGGGAAATTGTCAGGGGTGACGGCGATCGGCCTCTCGGCGGGCGCCGCGTGGGCGCCGCAAAGCGCGCACAGCGCCAGCGGCGCGAACACCACGCAGGTCCGACGGAATGGATTCATTCTTGCATCGTGATGCAATGCGGAAGGATCGACAAAGCTTTTATCCGGTTCGGCGGCTAATCATCGAATGGGGCCATTTCGAGGAGCGGGCGCGTGCAGCGCTTGCCGCCGGCGCGCGGACCTGAGGGCCGCCTCAATAATGGTCGGTCGACTTCACGAAGGCATGGATCTGCCAGACTTCGTCCGGCGACAGGCGCAGGCCGAAGGCCGGCATCTGCGTGCCCTTGCGGCCTTGGATCACGGTCTCCAGGAATCGTTCGTCGCTCAGTTTCGTGACGAAGAGGTTCGGTCCCCGCGCGCCGGAGCTGTGGTGGCAGACGTAGCATTTGCCGGCGTAGGTGAGCCGGCCGGCGGCGACGGCGTCCGGCTGGCCAAGGAACGGATCTGTCAGCGCGTCGTCGTCGGCGAGGCCGCGGCTCATCGTCAGCAGCGCCATCGCCGCCGCCAACGTTAGGAAGAGAGCCGAACCACGGACAGAAGGAACGCGCATGCAAGATCAGGGCTTGCTGGCCGGCAGCATCTTCTCGATCACCTGCGCGTTGTACATGCCTCCCTCATCCACCTTGCCGTCGATCGCGAACACCCAGAGCATCCCGCCCTTCGGCGCTGAATAGTAGAAGCTTGGATCGCCGCCAAGTCCGGACAGAACCGCGACATATTGCTTTCCGTCCAGCTCATAGGTGATTGGCGAAGCGTTGATAGCCGACCCGGTCTGGAACTTCCAAAGTTCTTTGCCGGTTTTCGAATCGTAGGCCAGCAGACGGCCGCGCTGGTCGCCCGTAAAGACGACGCCGCCCTTGGTGGCGAGGATTCCGGAGAAGAGCGGCAGCGGGCTCGGCACGTCCCAGAGGACCTTCTTGTTCGCGATGTCGATCGCCTTGAGATGGCCAATCGTGTCGCCCATGCGGTACATCTGATAGTCGACGCCCTGATACTGGTCGCCGGGCTTATATTGCAGCTTGCCCTTCTCCCATGAGGTGAGGCCCATCCCCCACTGATTGTTGGCGACAAAGAGAACGCCGGACGAAGGATCGTAGGCCGGCGGGAACCAGTTGGTGCCGCCCTCGAGACCGGGAACGATCTTCTCCACCGTCTTGCCGTTGGCGAGCGGCTTCATGGCCTCGTTGATCGTCGGCTTGCCGGTTTTCGGATCGAGCCCAGTTGTCCAGTTGATGTTTTCGACGAGGGGGATCGCATAGAGGAAATGCCCGTCGGTGCGGTCGATGGCGTAGAAGAATCCGTTCCGGTTGGAGACGACAGCCGCCTTCGTGGGCTTCCCGTCGATCGTTACATCGACGAGGATCGGAGTCGCCATGCCATCATAGTCCCAGTCGTCGTTCGGCGTGTACTGATACCCCCATTTGATCTTGCCGGTGTTCGGATCGAGCGCCAGCATGGAATCGGTCCAGAGGTTGTCGCCAGGATGCTGGTCCGATTGCCAGGAGCCGGGATTGCCGACGCCCCAGTAAAGCGTGTCGGTGTCGGCGTCGTAGCTCCCCGTCAGCCAGGTCGGCCCGCCACCCGTCTTCCAGCTGTCGTCCTTGGGCCAGGTCTCGCTTCCGGGCTCGCCAGGCGCCGGAATGGTGTAGGACGTCCACTCAAGTTTGCCGGTCTTCGCGTCGAACGACTTCAGGTAGCCGCGGACGCCGTATTCGCCGCCGGAGACGCCGATGATGACGTGATCCTTCACGACGAGCGGAGCGGAGTTCGTCGTCACGCCGCGCTTCCAGTCGTCGATCGGGGCTTCCCAGACGACCTTCCCGTCCGCGCGATTCAGCGCGACCAGCCTCGCGTCAAGCCGGGCGACGATGACGAGATCGCCTACGAGCGCCAGTCCGCGATGGATAGGCCCGCAGCACAGCACGGCATTGAACCCATCCCCATATTCGGGCTCGTAATGCCAGAGGATGTTGCCGGATTTCGCGTCGACGGCGAAGGTGCGGGCGTAGTCGGCGCTGAAGTAGAGGACACCGTCGCGGAAGAGAGGCGTCGCCTCGAGGCCGCCCAACTGCCCGCCGGTAGACATCGCCCATACCGGCGAGAGCTTCGAAGCGTTTTCCGGAGTGATTTCCGACATCGGGCTGTAGCGCCAGTTGCGGTAATCGCGGCCGTAAGTCAGCCACTCCTTGCCATTGTCCTGCGCCTTGAGGAGATCGGAAGTCACCGGACCGGCGCTCGCGGACCCGGCCGCCGCGACCATCGAAAAGACGGAGATCATCAGCATGCGTTTCATGATCGTTTCGCTCCCAGCTTATCAGGTGAACTCGTCCCGCAGTTCGCCCGCGATCCGGCACCTTACACTTAGGACACGTT
>DASXXT010000443.1:0-2701 GCA_036502965.1 Roseiarcus sp.
GAAGGGCCGCGGCGACGTTCTCGCCCGGAATCTCGCCTATGGCGAGCAGCGGCGTCTCGAAATGGGACGGGCTCTCGCGACGCGGCCGAAACTGCTCTTGCTCGATGAGCCGACGGCAGGGATGAATCCTCGCGAAACCTCGGAGATAATGGCGTTCATCCGGGAGGCCCGGGAAGCCTTCGACGTCACCATCCTTCTGATCGAGCATCAAATGCGCGTCGTGATGGGGATGTCGGATGTGGTGACGGTGCTGGACCATGGGGTTAAGATCGCCGAGGGGCCGCCCGCCGAAATCCAGAGCGACGCGACGGTGATCGAGGCCTATCTCGGCAGCCCCAAGGCCGCTCGACGGCGCGCGCTCGCGGAAAGGAGCCAATCTCCCACAACCCCCAACCAAGGTGGGTAGCGAGGCGAGATGGCTCTTCTCGAGATCGACGAAATTCATGTCTTTTACGACAACATCGAGGCTCTCAAGGGCGTCTCGATCAAAGTCGAAAAGGGGCAGATCGTAACGCTCGTCGGGGCGAACGGCGCCGGCAAGACGACCACTTTGAGGGCGGTTAGCGGGCTCCTTCAGCCACGCGTTGGAGACATCCGCTTCGCCGGAGCGAGTCTACGCGATTTCCCACCCCACGAGATCGCCACCATGGGCGTGCGGCATGTGCCAGAGGGGCGGCGCATTTTTGCGCGCCTTACGGTCGCCGAAAACCTGGCGATGGGAGCCTTTTCCCGGCGGGGTCGCCGAGAGGTCGCCGAGGACCGGGAGCGCATGCTGACGCTCTTTCCGGTTTTGCGGGAGCGCCTCGGCCAGATCGCGGGAACGTTGTCCGGCGGCGAACAGCAGATGGTCGCGACCGCGCGCGCGCTGATGGGTCGCCCGCGCGTACTTCTCATGGACGAGCCCAGCATGGGCCTGTCGCCGGTCATGGTCGAAAGAGTGTTCGAAACCATAAAGGCGATCAACGAACAGGGGGTCACCATCCTGCTGGTTGAGCAGAACGCCGCGATGGCGCTCGACATCGCAGACGACGCCTATGTCATGGAAAGCGGCCGGGTCGTGCTCGCCGGCCGCGGCAAGGATTTACTCGATGACGAGAAGGTGCAGCGGGCATATCTTGGTTGAATTCGGCGGGATGGTTGGACCATCGCGCCCCAATTGCAAGGCGTGAGATCATGCGGATAGTCGTTCTCGGCGGAGGCGTCGTCGGCATCACGACCGCCTATCAGTTGCAGAAAGACGGTCATGACGTCGTCGTCCTCGAGCGCAACAGCGAGGTCGCAGCCGAGGCGAGTTGGGGCAATGCCGGTATGATCGCGCCCGGTCATTCCTTCGTTTGGTCATCGCCCAAGGCGCCGATGATTCTCTTGAAGTCGCTGTTTCTCGAACATCAGGCGCTAAGATTCAAGTTCTCCGCTGATCCGCGGCTCTATTCCTGGTCCTGGTTATTCCTGATGGAGTGCACGCCGGAAAAGGCGCGCCGCAACACCCTCCTCAAGCATCGTCTCGCCACCTATTCGCAGACCGTCCTCAAGGAGGTCGTGGCCGCCGAGACGGTCGACTACAATCGCAGCGAACGCGGCATCCTCTACTTCCACCGCGACCAGCAGGCGCTCGACCGGGGCGTCGAGCACATGAAGCTGCTCGAGTCCGACGGCCAGGTGATCAACGTACTCGATCGCGACGCCGTTGTTGCGCTCGAACCGTCTCTTGCGTCGGCAAAGAGCAAGATTGCCGGCGGGATCTATTGCCCAACCGACGAAACTGGCGAATCCGCCAAATTCGCTCGAGCGTTGGCGTCCAAGATCGTTGTCCGCGGGGGCGAAGTCCACACGGGTACGACGGTCGTCGGGCTCGAGACCGATGGCGACAGCCTCGCGCAGGCCTTGACTGACAGGGGCGCCTTCAAGGCCGACGCCTTTGTTCTCGCCCTTGGGGCCGAGAGTCCGATTCTTGCGCGGAAGCTCGGAATTCAACTGCCGATCTATCCGATCAAGGGCTATTCGCTTACGATACCTATTGGCAACCGGCTGTCGCCGCCGACGATTGCTTCCGTCGACGAGCACAATCTGGTCGCCGTCTCCCGCTTCGGGGATCGAATTCGCGTCACGGCGACCGCCGAGTTCGCCGGTTACGACACGAGCCACAAGCCGTCCGATTTCGCCTTCATGAAGGCTGTCACCCAGGACCTTTACCCCGACGGCGCGGACTACGACCGCGCGGAGATGTGGGCGGGCTTGAGACCGATGACGCCCAACAATCTTCCGTTCTTCGGGCGGCGGCGCTTCCAGAACCTCTTCCTCAACACAGGACATGGCCACATCGGCTGGACGATGTCGCACGGCTCGGCCAGAATCACGGCGGACCTGATCGTCGGACGCAACCCGGCAATATCCATGGACGGTCTTCTGACCGGGTAACCAGGGAGCAGCATCCATGTCGCTTATCGAAACCGCCGCCGCACCTGCCGACCCCGGACCGATCGACCTCGGCGTCGTGCCGTCCGAACTTGACGGCGGCGTCGCGGCGCGCGCCGCGATCGGCCTTGTTGTTCTGGCGACTGACCAGACCATGGAGCACGAGTTTCGCATCCTCGTGCGCCAGCCCGGCGTTGCATTCTACGGGTCCCGCGTCTTCAACGATCATGACATCACTCCCGAAACCTTGCGCGCTATAGGCGCGAGGATCGCGCCGAGCCTGGAT
>DASXXT010000444.1:0-5127 GCA_036502965.1 Roseiarcus sp.
CGTCTATTTCGGCGAGCCGAAGCAAATCGTTGATCTCGGCAACGGTCAGCGGCGCGCGATCGACACTCAGGTCTACGACACCTACGAGATCGAACGGATTGGACGAACCGCCTTCGAACTCGCACGCAACCGCGGCAACAAGGTCACATCGGCCGAGAAGCGAAACGTGATGAAATCCGGCGTGCTGTGGAACGAGGTGATGACGGCCCTGCACAAGCGGGAGTATTCGGACGTCAAGCTCGAGCATCAACTCGCCGACGCTCTTGGGATGCAGCTCGTCCGCTGGCCCAAGCAGTTCGACGTGATTGTCACGGACAACCTGTTTGGCGACATGCTGTCCGATGTCGCGGCCATGTTGACGGGCTCGCTTGGCATGCTGCCCTCCGCCTCGCTCGGCGACGCCGATCCGAAGAGCGGCTGGCGCAAGGCGCTGTACGAGCCGGTTCATGGATCCGCGCCGGACATCGCCGGCAAGGGAGTCGCCAACCCGATCGCGATGATCGGGTCGTTCGGCATGGCCTTGCGCTATTCGTTCGGACTGCATGCAGCCGCTGACCGGCTCGACGCCGCAATCGCCGGCGTGCTGGCCGCCGGGTTGCGAACCGCCGACATCGGGGGTGAAGAAGGCGCCACCGTGTCGACCACCGAAATGGGCGATGCGATCGTCACGGAGCTGGCGCGAAATTCCTCTTAGAGCCTGACGCGCTCGAACCGAAGCCGCGGCTCACGCCGGGGCGGGCGCTCTGCTTCAGTCCGTTCCGCGCGATGGACGCGGAGCTTGCATCTCCCGCCCTTCCTCTATAACAAACGATTTGTTCGGCAAAGAGAACAGATTGCCTTTAATTGAATGTGGAAGGGGTTCCGTTGGGGGACGTAGGAGCGCTTCTGAACGGCGCGGTCACGCAATCGGTTTCACCGGATAGCTTTACGCTGCGCTTGAGTTCCAATTCCGCGCTGCGGATGGATTCGGGGGCGGCGTTGGCGCCGCTGACCGTTGCCTACCAGACATATGGCGCTCTCAACGCAGCGAAATCCAACGCTCTTCTTATCTGTCATGCTCTGACCGGCGACCAGCACGTCGCCAATCCGCATCCGGTCACCGGCCGCCCAGGCTGGTGGGAGACAATGGTGGGCCCAGGTCGGCCGTTCGACACCGATCGGTTTTTCGTTATTTGTTCGAATGTCCTTGGCGGCTGCATGGGTTCGACTGGCCCCGCGTCCGTCAATCCAGAGACGGGCGAGCCTTACGGCCTCGACTTTCCGATCGTAACGATCGCCGACATGGTGCGAGCGCAGGCGCTGCTGATCGATCATCTCGGCATCGACACGCTGCTTTGCGTGGCCGGCGGTTCGATGGGCGGCATGCAAGTGCTTCAATGGGCCGCGACCTATCCCGATCGCGTGTTCGCCGCTCTCCCGATCGCGACGGCGGCGCGCCATTCCTCGCAGAATATCGCCTTCCACGAGGTCGGCCGCCAAGCAATCATGGCGGACCCGGATTGGCGTGGCGGGCGCTATCTCGTCGAGGGCACGAGGCCCGGCAAGGGCCTCGGCGTCGCGCGCATGGCGGCGCACATCACCTATCTCTCCGAGGGCGCGCTGCATCGCAAGTTTGGGCGCAATCTCCAAGACCGCGCGGCGCGCACCTTCTCCTTTGACGCGGATTTTCAGGTTGAATCCTACCTGCGCCACCAGGGGGCGATCTTCGTCGAGCGCTTCGATCCGAACTCCTATCTCTATATGACGCGGGCGATGGACTATTTCGACCTCGCCGCGGACTATGGCGGATCACTCGCAGGCGCCTTCAAAGGCTCGCGGACCCGCTTCTGCGTGGTCTCGTTCACCTCCGACTGGCTGTTTCCCACCAGCGACTCACGAGCGACGGTTCGCGCGCTGAATGCCGGCGGCGCCTCCGTGTCTTTCGTCGAGATCGAGACCGATCGCGGGCATGACGCTTTTCTGCTCGATGTGCCCGAGCTCATCGACACCACGCGCGGCTTCATCGACGCGGCGGCCCGGGCAAGGGGCGTTGATTGAGCGTCACGCAAACCCCTGCGGCGGCGCGCGTCGACCTGTTGCGCGTGGCGGAACTCGTCGCGCCAACTTCCCGCGTTCTCGACGTCGGCTGCGGCGACGGGGAATTGCTGCGGCTTCTGGCCGAAGAACGAAGCGTCGACGGGCGGGGCATCGAGCTCTCCCAGCAAGGCGTGAACGATTGCGTCGCCAAGGGATTGTCGGTGATTCAGGGCGATGCCGACGCCGATCTCGTCGATTACCCTGACGACGCTTTCGACTATGTCATCCTGTCGCAGACGTTGCAGGCGACGCGCCAGCCTCGGGTCGTCCTCGAACACATGCTGCGCATTGGCCGGCGTGCGATCGTTTCGGTGCCGAATTTCGGCCATTGGCGCATCCGGGCCCAGGTCGCCTTCCTCGGCCGCATGCCGGTGACCAAAAGCCTTTCCCATTCCTGGTACGACACGCCGAACATTCATTTCTGCACGATCGCCGATTTCGTCGCGCTGGCGCGCGAGGTCGGCGCGACGATCGACAAGAGCGTCGCGCTTGATCTCACTGGCCGGCCGCTGCATCGGATGTTCTCGCCATGGGCGTGGAATCTGTTGGGCGATCAGGCGATTTTTCTCCTGCACCGCAAGCGCTGAACAGACGCGCGCGCGTTGACAGCGGCTTCGCTCAGCCGTCAACTGTGGCTGTTTGCAAGGAGCCTCCCGATGCCGATCCGCTCCGCCATCAAAGACCTCGTTCCCGACGCCCAGGCCTGGCGCCGTGAAATCCATCAAAACCCCGGACTCATGTACGACGTCGAGGCCACGGCTGAGTTTGTCGCCGACCGGCTTCGCGCCTTCGGCTGTGACGAGGTCAAAACTGCCATCGGCCGCACCGGCGTGGTCGGTGTCATTCAAGGAGCCAAGGGCTCGAGCGCGCGCGCGATCGGGCTCCGCGCGGACATGGATGCGCTGCCGATCGAAGAGGAGACCAATCTCCCCTATCGGTCCAAGATCCCAGGCAAGATGCACGCTTGCGGCCACGACGGACACACCGCCATGCTGCTCGGCGCGGCGCAGCGCCTCGCGCAAACGCGCGACTTCGCGGGCAAGGCCGTTGTCATTTTCCAACCCGCCGAGGAGGGCGGCGCCGGCGCGATGGCGATGATCGATGACGGGCTCATGGATAAGTTCGGCATCGAACAAGTCTACGGCATGCACAACCTGCCGGCGCTGCCGGTTGGCTCCTTCAGTCTCCGGAAAGGGCCGACGATGGCGTCGGCCGACGAGATCACGATCACGATCGAAGGCCGCGGTGGCCACGGAGCGATGCCGCATCAATGCATTGATCCGGTCGTCGTGGGCGCGCAGATCGTGACCGCCCTGCAGACCATCGCCTCGCGCAACGTCGATCCGCTCGATTCTTGCGTCATCTCGGTCACCCGCTTCGAGGCCGGCACGGCTAACAACATCATTCCGCAATCGGCCTGGCTCAACGGCACGGTCCGCACGCTTAAGGCCGCAACCCGTGACGCCGTCGAAAAGCGCATCCAGGAGATCGTCGCCGGTCTCGCCGCGGCGGGCGGCGCGACGGCGCGGGTTGAATACCGGCGCGGCTACCCGCCGACCGTCAATCATGGCGCAGAGGCCGACTTTGCCGCCGAGGTCGCGCGCAAGGTCGCAGGCGACTCGCACGTCGAATCGAACGCCGCTCCGATCATGACCGCGGAGGACTTCTCCTTCATGCTCGAGGCGCGCCCGGGCGCGTTCATCTTCATCGGCAACGGCGACAGCGCCATGCTGCATCACCCCGCTTATGACTTCAACGACGAGGTCCTGCCCTATGGCATGAGCTACTGGATCGGACTGGTCGAGACGGCGCTCGCGCCCTGACGCACCTCTTTCCCTTCTCCCTCCGGGAGAAGGTGGCGGGCCGTAGGGCGTCTGGAAACCAAATAAATCCAAGCAATAAAGCTTGCGGTTCCTTGGTTTTATTTGGCGGAATCGGGACTTTTCAAAGGGTTACGGGCGAAAAAAGTAAAAAAAATTCCGCCCGGCTCAGCTCGCCTTCTCGGTTGTGGGCGGCACATCTCACTCGCGGTCCGGGGCTCCATTTCTCCTCGCCGCCCGGACCCGCGCGCGGCGAAGGGTCGGCCCAGCGACTAGGAGATATATAGCACAGATTCTGGTTTTCGAAAAGCTTTTGCAAGCTCATTGCCTGGCGAGGTAAATTCCGGGCCTCTCGTGGGCCGCATCGTGATACTAGGCGCTAAAGACCCGCAAAGCGGCCGCCGCGAGGTAAATGGTTGACTAAATCCTTGCAAGCATCGCGTACTGGAATCGGTCGGCGAGCAGTATTAGAAGTGAAGACGCGAAGTTAATGTGAGCCTCGACATCCATCGTCTTAAGATCCGGTGAGTCCCCATGGGCCGCTGCGTGCCGCCAACCAACCAGTTCCTTGTCCAGTCGGTTACGGACCTTTTGAATCGTTGACAGATCGAAATTAAGAAGGCCGTAGTTCTCTGCTAACTTGGCAAAATCGAGATTGGAACGAGCCTCGACAACTGTCCCATTGACTGCTTCGAACCCGCAGCTGAGGCGCGTCTGCAGATTCTTCACGAAGGCCTGACGTGATGCGAACGAGTGATTTCGATCTCGCAGGCTTTCGAAATCCGCGTGAAGCGCGCCGACCAAGAGCATCCAGTCTTGGTCTTGGACCTTACCTCCTTTCTCGGCCAGAAACCTAAGGTACGCGCGGACGCATTCGTTGTAGAAGCCTTCCCAGTTGGCATAGGCGAGTACGACGACCGCCTTCGACGCGACCCCATAGATGTCATCAGTTGCCAGTTGGCCGAATGACCTCTTGATTTCGGACAATTCCCTCGCGCGGCGTACCCTAGCGCTGTCGATTTCGTCAAAGAAGTCGTCAAGTTGGGGCATCGGGATTGAACCACTTCGCTCCGAACGGAATGGTCCGCTGCAATCTCACGGTCCCCCGGAGCCCGGATGCACTCATGTCGGCGACCTGGGGCTGCCGCCAGAAGCTCTCGATTTTGTCTTTCACAAACTGGTCCGGGTTCGCATGAACCATGATCGCGGCCCTGTTTCTCGCGACGCGCAC
>DASXXT010000445.1:0-2323 GCA_036502965.1 Roseiarcus sp.
CGAAGACGAGGCGCCGCCGTCGATCCTGCAGGCGCCTGGCGCCTTCGAGGTGGCGGTCGAATTCTCTTCGATGTCGAAGACCTTTTCGATGGCGGGTTGGCGTATCGGCTTTGCCGTCGGCAACGAGCGGCTGCTCGCGGCGCTCGCTCGCGTCAAATCCTATCTCGACTATGGCGCGTATACCCCGATCCAGGTCGCTGCCGCCGCGGCGCTGAACGGCCCCGACGATTGCGTGCGCGAGATGCGCGCGACCTATAAGCGTCGACGCGACGTGATGATCGAGAGCTTCGCCGCCGCCGGTTGGGCGATCGACAAGCCGAGCGCATCGATGTTCGCCTGGACGCCGGTCCCCGAGCGCTTCCGCCATCTGGGCTCCCTCGAATTCTCGAAGCTCTTGATCGAGAAAGCCGACGTTGCGGTCGCCCCGGGGGTCGGGTTCGGCGAGTACGGCGACGATTACGTGCGCCTCGCGCTGGTCGAGAACGAACAGCGCATCCGCCAGGCCGCGCGCGGCGTGCGGCGCTTCTTCGAGACGGCCGATCAGACGCTGCATAATGTCGTGCAGCTCAAGAAGCCGGCGTAAACTCTCAAGGTTGCGCACCCCCTTCGCCCCGCTTTGCGGCTATTCGATGCACACATCTTTTCCTTGAGTTTTTTGACGAACTCCGATTCGCTGCAGGGGCAGATTCTGGAGCCGATGATGGATTTGAGCGCGGTCGATGTGGAGCGATATGGGGTTGGGGGATTTGGGGACGAGCGGCTCGAAAAAAGGGGGCCTTGTGTCACGCCTCGCTTGTCGCGCGCCCTGGTTCGTGCGTGCGCGAGATTGCCGGCGGCCGGCGGTGCGCCGAGGTTGGTTTCGGGCGCTTTCTGCGCAATGAGGCCGTGACGGTTGCGGGGTTGAGCGCGGCGGCGGCCGAGCGCACCGGATATCGGGCGGCGGGGCGCGACGTTCTGGCGATCCAGGACACCAGCGAGATCGTCCTGGGGGGCGCCAAGGTTCGCGCCAAGGGCTTTGGGCCTGTCGGCAAGGGCGGCAATCTGGGCGGTGTGCTGCTGCATCCGGTGCTGACGGTCGATGCACGCTCGGGCGAAGTTCTGGGGCTTGCCGACATAAGTGTGCGCAACCGCGACAAAGGCAAGGTTGGCCCGCGCGCCGACCGCTCCAAGAGCGACAAGGAATCGCGGCGCTGGCTGGACGGGGCGCGGCGGGCTGGCGAAGTTCTGGCGCGGGCGAGGCGGATTACCGTCGTGTCCGACCGGGAGAGCGACATTTATGAGGATTTCGCGCGCAAGCCGGACAATGTCGATCTGCTCGTGCGCGCCAATCATAACCGGCGGCTCGAAGAGGGCGATCTGTTGTTCGATTACGCCAACAGCTTGCCGGAAGGGGAACGGTTCGTCGTCGCTATTCCAGCCTCGCCCGGGCGGGCGCCGCGCAAGGCCACTCTCGCCCTGCGCTTTGGCGCAGTGACAATCTGTCGGCCCGGCAGCGGCATGCCCGCCGCCGACGCCAAGACGCTGCCAAAGACGATCCGCCTTCATCTGGTCGATATCGTCGAGGTCGCACCGCCCGACGGCGTGGCGTCGATCCACTGGCGATTGCTGACCACCCATGCGGTCGAAAACATCGGCCAGGCTCGCTTGATGCTGGACTTTTACCGCAAGCGCTGGATCATCGAGGAGTTTTTCCGCACCCTCAAATCGGCGGGCTTCCAGGTCGAGGCGGCTGAAATTGGCGATCCGGACGCGTTGATGAAGTTCCTCGCTCTTGCCGCCATCGCCGCCGTCACCGTGACGCAGTTGGTCCGCGCTCGCGACAATCCCCATGGCCAAAGTCTGATCGACGCCTTCGATCAAGGCGATCAGACCCTGATCGAGGCCATCTGCGCCGATTACGAGGGACCCAATCCGACAAAACGCCAAACCAACCCGCACCCAAAAGGAACAATGGCCTTCGCCACATGGGTCATCGCCCGCCTCGGCGCCTGGACCGGATACTACGGCAAACCAGGACCACGCGTCCTCAATCGCGGGCTGCAGGAATTTCACGCCATCAAATATGGCGCGAAACTGGCCCGCGGAAATGTGTGAATCGAATAGCCGCGTAGCGGGGAGAAGGTGGCCTTCGCGTTAGCGAAGGTCGGATGAGGGGCAGCGCAGACTTTTGACAAACCTGCCGCTCACCGCATATTGCCGGCCGCAACGCCAAACCGAGGTCCTCCCTTGTCTCCCCAGCCCGCGCCGGTTCCGCACAGAAGCGATGAATCCTGGCGGCAGAAGGCGTTCATCGCGGTGATGGGCTTCATCCTCACCGGCGTCG
>DASXXT010000446.1:0-11163 GCA_036502965.1 Roseiarcus sp.
AGCGGACCCTGGCGCCCGGAGGGCCTGAGCCGCATGTCGACTTCGTACAGGCGACCCGCTTTGGTCGGCGCCGTCAGGGCCGAGATGAGCCGCTGCGTCAGGCGCGCATAGTAAAGGCTGGGACCCAGTCGCTTCCGGCCGTCCGACTCGCTCGCGTCGGCGGGAAAATCGTAGATGAGCATGAGGTCGAGATCGGAGGCCGCGGTCATTTCGCGTGAGCCGAGCTTGCCGAGCGCGACAATTGCGACCCGGCCGCCGCGAATGCGCCCGTGCTCGGCTGCAAAGGCCTGGATCACGCGCTCGAGCAGCGCGGCGATCAGCCCCTGCGCGAGCGCGCTATAAGCACGCCCGGCCCGGTCGGGGTCGAGGCGCCCCGACAGCAAATTGAGGCCGATATGAAACATCTCCTCGGCGGCGAAGTCGCGCGCCCGGTTCAGAGCGTCCTCGATACTCTGCCCTTGGGACACAAACGTCACGACCCGCGCGCCCATCGCGTCGTCGTCGAAGCTGGTGTCGAAGTCGAGGCTCCGCGCCGGATCGATCGCTGCGTCGAGCACGTGCGGCCGGGTCGCGATCACCTGCGCCAGCCGCGGGGCGCTACCGAGCACGTCGCCGAACAACTCGCGTAAGGAGCTGTTCGAGCGCAGGATCGACAAGAGCTCGACCGAGGCAGGCATGCGCGCCAGTGCTTCGTCGAAGGCAGAAAGTGCGGCGTCGGCGTCGCCCGATCCGGCGAAGGCTTCGAGCAGCGCCGGCGTCAATTCCGTCAGCACCTCCCGCGCGCGGGCGCTGCGAACCGCCGCGCGTCGGCCAAAGTGCCAGCCGCGAACGGTCTCCGCGGCGACTTCCGGACGCTGAAACCCAAGCGCCTGCAGGGTGGCGAGCGTCGCCGGATCATCGGCGACGCCGGTGAAGACGAGATTGCCCGAGGCGACGCTGAGCGCCGGCGCATCCTCAAACAGCCGCGCGTAATGCCGCTCGACCCGGGTCAAGTGATGGGTGAGGTCGGCGGCGAAAACGTCGAGCCGGGCGTAACCGCAGAATTTGGCGAAGCGCGTAAGCGCCTCTCGCTCGAATGGAAGACGCTGCGTCTGCTCGTCAGCGACCATCTGCAGCCGATGTTCGACGCGGCGCAGAAACGCATAGGCCCGGCTTAAGTCGCCGAGCGCTTCCGCGCTGATCCACTTGTCGGCGCACAATTGCTGCAGCATGTCGAGGGTGCGCGATCCGCGCATTTGGGGGCGGCGTCCGCCAAAAATGAGCTGCTGGGTCTGGACGAAAAACTCGATCTCGCGGATGCCGCCGCGTCCAAGTTTGACATCGTGGCCGGGCACGACGACTTGCTCGTGGCCGCGCACGGCGTGGATCTGGCGCTTCATCGCGTGGATGTCGGCGATCGCCCCGTAGTCGAAATACTTCCGCCAGATGAACGGCGCGAGGTCCGCCAGGAAGCGCTCGCCGAGCTTAAGGTCGCCCGCTGCCGGACGGGCTTTGATGAGCGCCGCGCGCTCCCAGTTCTGGCCGACCGTCTCGTAATACTGATAGGCGCTCACGGTCGAGAGCGCGACCGGTGTCGAGGCCGGATCAGGCCGCAGGCGCAGGTCGACCCTCAGCACATAGCCTTCGCTCGTCCGCTCTTGCAAGAGGCGCGCCAGCGCGCGTGTTAAGCGCGCGAACATTGGTCCCGGCTCCGTTCCGGGCGGAATCGAGGTCGCCCCGGAGTCGTAGAGCACGATCAGGTCGACGTCGCTCGAATAGTTGAGCTCGCGCGCGCCATGCTTGCCGAGCGCCAGAACGACCAGGCCGGAGCCATTCTCAGGGTCGGGCGCATCCGCGTCGAGCGCCAACAGTCCGGCGCGCGCGTGCTTGCGCACGAGAAAAGCGAGCGCGGAGCGGACCGCGGCGTCGGCGAAGCGGGTCAGCGCTTCGGTGGCCGTGACGACGTCCCAGACCCCGCCGATGTCGGCAAGCGCGATCAAAAGCGCCGATTCGCGTTTGGCGCGGCGCAGCGCCGGCATGAACTCCGCCTCTTGCTCGTCACGGCGTGAAGCGAGCGCTTGAACGAGCGCGTCGAGCGATTCGTCAGGCGGGCGCCTGAGCAGCCGGACGAGTCGGTCCGGGTCTTCTTGGACCAGCGCCCACAGGTACGGCGAATGGTCGGCGAGACCGAGAAGGACATCGCGCGTCCGGCCGCGTTCGAGTTGGGGCGCGAGCTCCGCGGCCGACGGAGTGTCGAGCAACGCAGCAAGGCGGCGGCGCGCTTCGGCCGGCGCGGAAAGCCGCGGCGCATCGACGAGGCCTTCAGCGAGCGTTGCGCTCATTCAAGACCAGGTCGGCGGGAGCCGGCGATCGGGGCCGGTCGTCCGCCGCCGGCAAGGTGAGGCGCACCCGGAGCCCGGGCTGATTGTCCTCGAGTTCGACCGTTCCGCCATGCATGCGCGCAACCGCGGCGGCGAGCGAAAGTCCGAGCCCGGAACCCGGCCGCGAACGCGAGCCTTCGAGCCGGACGAACCGATCGAGCACCCGCGCCCGGTCTGCCGGCGCAATCCCCGGACCCCGGTCGGCGACCGTGAGCACCACGGATTCGCCGGCCCGCCGCGCGGTGATAACGACGTCGGGCTTCGCCTCGGCGTCGCCGACGCCCTTGTGTGGCGCGCCATATTTGAGCGCGTTGTCGACCAGATTGGCGATCGCCTGGCCGACCAGTTCGCGATTGCCGCGAACCTTGAGCCCATCCTCGGCGCGGACAGTCAGCGCCACGCCCTCTTCTTCGGCGATCGGCTCGTAAAGCTCGGCGACGCTCCTCGCCGCCTCGCCGATGTCGAGAGGCTGAAGCGGTCCCAGGTCGCCGCCCGCTTCCGCACGTGCGATCAACAGCAGCGCGTTGAAAATCCGAATGAGCCCGTCCGATTCTTCGATCGTCTTCTCGAGCGCGTGACGATAGGCCGGGGCGTCGCCGCCGAAGGCGAGCGCCGCTTCGGCATGGTTGCGCAGGCGGGTGAGCGGCGTGCGCAAGTCATGCGCGATATTGTCGGAAACCTCCTGCAGGCCTTGCATCAGCTCGGCGATTCGTCCCAGCATCTCGTTGAGGCCTTCCGCCAGCCGGTCCAATTCGTCGCCTGAGCCGGACACCGGCAGGCGACGGGTGAGGTCGCCGGCCATGATCCCGTGCGCCGAGGTGTTCATGTCGTCGATGCGCTGCAAGACGCGCCGGGCCACGAACAGCGCGCCGATCGCCCCGAGGGCAGCGAAGAACACCAGCGAAATCGCCATCGCGCGCACCATCACCTTGCCGATGCGAGCCCGGTCGCCGAGGTCATGCCCAATCAACAGCCGGAAGCCGCCCGGGAGAATATAGACTCCCACCAGCGCCTGCCGCCCGCGATCGCTGCTGCCGCTGCCGCGGTAGATGATGGGCAGAAAGCCGGGGTGCAGCAGCACCTCGGCAGGGATCTGCTCGACATTGCCGGCGAGAGGTTCGCCGATCGGGTTGGTGAGCAGGTAAAGAGAGGCGCCGGGTTCGCGTTTGCGCGCCTCGATGACGGCCTCGAGCCGTCTTATCCCTGCATTGTCGAAGGCGTCGATGAGGCCCTGGGATTCGGCGTCGATGGTCCGCGCGATCTCCCTGTCCACCACCGAGACGACCTGCCAGGCGATGACGGTGAGGACGATGCCGGCGCCGACCGCACTGAGGAGAAGGATCGCCAGCGCGAGGCGAAAAGCGGTGGTGCGAAAGAGCTTACCGAGCGCCGTCACGAATCATGTAACCGGCGCCGCGAACCGTATTGAGCAGCGGCGCGTCGAAATCGCGATCGATCTTGGCGCGCAGGCGCGACACGTGCACATCGATCACATTGGTCTGCGGATCGAAGTGATAGTCCCACACATGCTCGAGCAGCATGGTGCGCGTGACCACCTTGCCTGCGTTCTGCATCAGATATTCGAGCAACCGGAATTCGCGCGGCTGCAAGACGATTTCCTCGGACCGGCGCGTGACTTTGTGCGATAGCCGGTCAAGCGTCAGGTCGGCGACCCTGAGCACCGTCTCCTCCGGCGCGCCTTTGGGGCCGCGGCGCGACAGCGCCTCAACCCGGGCCAGAAGCTCGGAGAACGCATAAGGCTTTGACAGATAGTCATCGCCGCCGGCGCGCAGGCCTTTGACCCGATCGTCGACCTGGCCGAGGGCGGAGAGGATCAGGACCGGCGTCTCGTTTTTCTGCTCGCGAAGCGCCCCGACCAGCGTGAGGCCGTCCATTTTCGGCAACATGCGATCGACGATGGCGACGTCATAGGCGCCTTCGAGCGCCAAATCGTAGCCGGTGACGCCGTCATTAGCTTGGTCCGCGACATGTCCGGCTTCGCGGAACGCCTTGGCAAGATACCCCGCCGCGTCGCGGTCGTCTTCGATGATAAGGATGCGCATGTCCGACATATAGCGAATCCCGGGCGCTGAGGCCAAAAAAGGAATGGCGGCAGGTCATCAGGGGGATGATGGAACCTGCCGCCACCTTGTCGGTGTCGCGCGGGCGGGGATGTGTGCGACGCCGACTTGGACGGAAGGGCGCGCTATGCGCCGGGCCGGGGACGAGCCCATGAACCCTTCCGCCCATTTCATGTCGGCGTCCCACGGCGAACCGTGGGACGCCGGGTAATCAGGACGCGCGCGTGGGCAGCGTCAGGTAGCGCTCTCCATCGTTGGACTTGACACGGACGAGAACCGACTTCTTGCCGCCTGACTTGGCCGCGTCGATCGCCTCGACGACATCGGCCGGCCGGTTGACCGACTTGCCAGCGACCTCGAGGATGACGTCGCCCTGCTTCAGGCCCTTGTCCGCCGCCGCGCCGTCCGGATCGACTTCCGCAACGAGGACGCCATCCTGTCCATGCGCCGGGCGCAAGGTCAGTCCGAGCTTGGCCAGCGCCGAACCCCCGTTGTCGTCGGAGTTTCGCGATTCCGAATTCGCCGTCTTCTCGGCGGGCATCGTTCCGAGGGTCACGTCGATGGTCATCGGCGAGCCGTTACGGATAAGCGCGAGCTTGACTGTCTTCTTCGGACCCAGCGCCGCGATCCGGCGGGCGAGGTCATGCGGGTCGGCGACCGTCTCGCCGTCGACCGCAGTGATGACGTCGCCGCTCTTCACTCCCGCGGCGGCGGCGGGCGAATCCTTCTGCGCCGCGGCCACCAGCGCGCCGGCCTGATCCTTGAGGCCGAGGTCGTCGGCCAGATCCGCGGTCACATTCTGAATCTGGACTCCGATCCAGCCGCGCGTGACCGAGCCATTGTCCTTGAGCTGCTGCACGACGTTCTTGACGACGTCGCTCGCGATGGCGAAGCCGATGCCGACGCTGCCGCCTGACGGCGAGAAGATCGCGGTGTTGACGCCGACCACCTCGCCTTGGGCGTTAAAGGTTGGGCCGCCGGAATTGCCGTGGTTGACCGGCGCGTCGATCTGCAGGAAGTCGTCATAGGGTCCGGAGCCGATGTCGCGTCCCCGCGCCGAGACGATGCCGGCGGTCACCGTCCCGCCGAGGCCGAACGGATTGCCGACCGCGATCACCCAATCGCCGACGCGCGGCGTGTGAGAGGCGAACGTGACATAGGGGAAATCGGCGCCCTGAGCCTTCAAAAGGGCAAGGTCGGTTTTGGTGTCGATTCCGATCACCTTGGCGGGCATCGACTTGCCCTCGGACGTCGTGACGGTCACTTCCGTGGCATGGTCAACGACATGGTCATTGGTGACGATGTAGCCGTCGGCCGAAATGAAGAATCCGGAGCCCTGCGCCTGCGACAAATGATGGCGCGGCGCCCGGTCGCCGCGGTCGGCGCCGTCGTTGTTCCCCGGCATGCCGAAGTGGCGGAAGAAATGGTAGAACGGGCTGTCCTTGGGGATATCGGGCATTCCCGGCATCCCCTGCGTGTCTTCGTTATCGACCTGGTCGGCGTCGCTGAGCTTGACCTTGACCGAAACGACGGCCGGCTTCACGTGGTCGACGACGTCAGCAAACGAGGCCGGGCCGGCCGGGGCTTGCGCGCTCGTCGCTTCGGCGGAAACGGGTGCGACCGAGGTTTCGAACGCGACGCCGCCAAGGGCCGCCAGGGCGACAGCGCCCAGAAGCGCCGCACGGAGGGAATAAGAGGGTCGATCAAACGACATCAAGCGCTCCGAGCATCTCGATCATTGCCGCGGAGACTATCCCCGCGCCTCACGATGGAGAGAATGCGCTCGGTCGCCTAAACACGTGATGGCGCGAACATGAAAGCTTGGTAATGTGGCCCGCCTCCTCTGCTCCCGCAGGGAGAAGATGGCGGGCCATAGGGCGTCTTGAAGGACGCCCGTCCTCCGGGTGGGCTATGGCCCGCCGGATGAGGGAGGGCGCGTTTCGCACCCTCACCCCTACCCTCTCCCCGTAGGAGAGCGGACCCGCCGCTCAGGCGTCGACGCTCTTGGACTTGGGCTTCAGAACCTGGCGGCCCCGGTACATGCCGCTCTTGAGGTCGATGTGATGCGGGCGGCGCAGTTCGCCCGAATCCTTGTCTTCGACGTAGGTCGGCGCCTTGAGGGCGTCGGCCGAGCGGCGCATGCCGCGGCGCGAGGGCGACGTTTTGCGTCTGGGAACGGCCATTGAAGTGAACTCCAATCGGAAGGGGGCGGGGAGGCCCGGAATAAGAAGGCGCGGCTCTTACACGCAATCGAGCCTAAGCGCCAGTCGTTCTTAGAGCCAGAGCCGAAAAACCGCTTGGCCACGCATATCGACGCCGGTCTGCGCCCATCCCTTTGCACGATAGAAGGCCGCCGCCTTTGTGTCTTTGCCTGTTGTCAAGAACGCCTGCCGGTGTCCCGCCTGCCGGAGCCGCTCAATCGCTTCATCCAGGAGCGCAGTCCCGTGACCGCGCCCTTGAGCGCCGTCGATCACGAACAGCGCCCACACGTAACCCGTCTGATGGTTTGCGCAGGTAAAGCCTTGAATCCCGGCATCGTCCTCGGAAACCAGGAAAATCGCCTCGTTCAGATACCAGTCGACTTCCGCGGGGGTGACGAGCGACGGATCGTCAAGCCGATTTTCCGCGGTTCCATGCCTCACCTCGGAAATCCGCGGAAGGTCGGGCTTGGCGGCTGGGCGCAAGCGCGGGGACATAGCGATTAGATTATGCCCACCTGAGGCAAGCCTGACCTAGCCTTTTTGCGTCCGGACGCGCTTCACGCCGCCCCACGCGTCTCGAATGCGGCGAACGCCATCGCCTCGCGCGGTTGGCGATTCGCCCACAGGACGAACTGGAACGCCTGGTAATAGGTCTCGCAAGCGTCGAGAGCCGCCTTGACCACGGCGCAGCATTGCGCGTCGTTTGCACCCGCGCCTCCCGCCAGGCACAAAGCGTGCCGAAACATCACCACGTCCTGCTGGCTCCACTGATCGAAATGCCCAAGCCACAATTGTTCGTTGATGAGTTGCGTCAGTTCGCCGATCGCCGCGCGTTTGTGCGCAGGTGTCTTGAGATCGAACGAGCAGCTGACATGCAGGGATTCCATATCCGGCAGCCAGGTGAAGGCGACGTCGTAATTGGCGAACCGGCCGGAGACCAGGATCGAAATCTCGTCCGTCTCGGCCCGATCGAAGGCCCATTCGTTGACGGCGGCCAATCGCTCGACGACGTCGACGGGATGCTCGCGACGATCGCCGGCGCTGGTTTCGATGAAGGTCATCAGAGGTCTTTCGCGGGAAACGAGGAACGAGGCAGGCGCCGCATCGACCATTCAAGCCGACGAGCCCACCACAACCTTGCTGATTCGCGCCGGTTCGTAAACCGATGACCCCTCCGGGTCCACCAATTTAGTAAACGGAATCAAGACTCTGCTAAGGGCAGGAGCCTGGGAATGCGAGTCCGATCAAAGCCTTGGCTCGTTGAGCTTCGCCTCGAGCGCGGCTACCCTTGCGGCAAGCTTCTCGTTCTCGTCCCGCGCCCGCGCCGCCATCTCCTTGACCGCCTCGAACTCCTCGCGGGTGACGACGTTCATGCCGGCCATCATCCGCTCCATCTGCGAGCGGGCGAAGGTTTGCGCCTCGCGCTTCGCGCCGTCGGCGAGGCCGGCCGCATCGGTCATGAGACGCGAGAGATCGTCAAAGAAGCGACTGTTGGTCTGCGGCATGGCTTAAGCTCCCGGCGGCGCCCGCATGAGGGCGAAGCGGGCTTGACACGATATGTGGCGCGAGCGCATTCGCGGCGCAAGTGCGGCCTCGCCGTGGGTTAATTTTCCGGTTGCCCCGCCTGCTGATCTCGCCGAGCATCGGACGGTCCCATTTCGAGACCCGGATCCCATGCGCATTCAAGCCGCCGTTCTTCGCCAGCCTGGCCTCGAGCCGCCCTACGCCGAATCGAAGCCGCTCGAAATCGCCGAGCTCGATCTCGCCCCGCCCGGTCGCGGCGAAGTCCTGGTGCAGATCAAGGCGGCAGGTCTTTGCCATTCGGACCTGTCGGTGATCGACGGCTCGCGGCCGCGGCCGACGCCGATGGCGCTCGGCCACGAGGCGGCGGGAATCGTCGAGGCGGTCGGCGACGGGGTGGCCGACCTAAAGCCTGAAGATCACGTGGTGCTGGTGTTCGTCCCGAGCTGCGGCCGCTGCGGCCCTTGCGCGGCGGGACGCCCCGCGCTCTGCGAGCCGGGGGCAAAAGCGAACGCCGCCGGAACGCTGCTCTCCGGCGAGCGGCGGCTTTCGTTTGAGGCCGAGCCGATCAACCACCTTCTCGGCGTCTCGGCCTTTGCAACCCATGCGGTGGTGGCGCGCGAATCGTGCGTGAAGATCGACCCCGATCTGCCGCTTGAACTGGCGGCTTTGTTCGGCTGCGCGGTGCTGACCGGGGTTGGCGCGGTCGTCAACACCGCCAAGGTCGAGCCGGGCCAATCGGTCGCGGTCGTGGGCTTAGGTGGCGTGGGCTTGAGCGTCGTCCTCGGCGCGAGGCTCGCCGGCGCACGCCAGATCGTCGCCGTCGATCTGTCCGACGACAAGCTCGCCTTCGCGACCAAGCTCGGGGCGACCCAGACGGTGAACGCGCGCTCGAACGACGCCCTCGGCGAAATCAGGCGCATCTCCGGCAATGGCGTTGATGTCGCCTTCGAGATGGCGGGCTCCGTTCCGGCGCTCGAGCTTGCTTACGCCGCGACCGCCCGCGGGGGCATGACCGTGACCGCCGGCCTGCCCCATCCGGACAAGCGCATGAGCCTCTCGCCGCTCGCTTTGGTCGCCGAGGAGCGGACCCTCAAGGGCTCCTATGTCGGCTCGGCTGCCCCTCAGCGCGATGTGCCGCGCATGATCGCCCTCTTCCGCGCCGGCCGGCTGCCGGTCGACCAATTGCTGACCCATCGCCTGAACGTAAGCGAGATCAATGAAGGCTTCGACCGGCTGCGCGAGGGAATCGGGGTTCGGCAGGTCATCGTGTTCGAATAGGGCTTCGGAGCTGGCGGGCGACCAGCCGCGGTCGAGGGCGAATTTCCGGGATCAACAATGAAGCAGAACAGCGTCAACGCCGCGGTGATGACGGCGCCCGGAAGGTTTGAAGTCCGACGATATCCCTATCCGGAAATCGATGATTTCTCGATGGTCATCGAACTCGAAATGTGCGGCATCTGCGGAACGGACAAGCACACGTTCCGCGGCGAGACGGTGCAATATGCGGGCACGCCGGCGGAATCCCATACGCCCTTTCCGATCATCCCCGGGCACGAGATCGTCGGCAAGGTCGCCGAGATCGGCAGGACGGCCGGTCGCTCGCTGGAATATGCCGGGCAACAGCTCAAGATCGGCGACCGGGTCGTCATGTGTCCCGACATTCTCTGCGGCCAGTGCTGGTATTGCAGGAATACGTTCGGTTTTCCGCTGTGCCAGAACATCAAAGGCTACGGCAACGCCTTCACCTGCGACGAAGGCCCGCATCTGATGGGCGGCTGGGCCGACTATATCTATGTCCGCAAGGACGCCTTCGTGTTCAAGGTCCCCGAGGACATGGAGCCGCGCATTGCGGTTATGTCGGAACTCATGACCTGCACCTTCAATCTGGACAAGGCCAAAGAGCTTTATACCATGGGCGGGGAAGGGTTCGGCTCAGGCGCGAATGTTGTCATCCAGGGCGTAGGTCCGCTCGGCCTCCTGCATGTCTTCAAAAGCCGGATCGTGGGCGCGGGGACGATCATCGCGATCGACCGCTCCGACTTCAGGCTTCAACTGGCGAAGGATTTCGGCGCCGATGCCGTGATCAGCCTGAACGGGACGACACGAGACCAGCGCGTCCAGGTCGTGCGCGATCTGACCGAGGGCCGTGGCGGCGACATCGTCGTGGAATGCACCGGGGTCGCCGAGGCGATACCCGAGGGGCTGGAGATGGCGCGGCGCGGCGGCGCCTATTTCGTTGCCGGCGTGTTCGCCGATGTCGGCGACATCCCGATCAATCCGCACCGGCACCTGCTCGCCAACCAGATCCGCCTCTATGGAATGACCAACCATCCCCCGACCGGCTACCCGAGCAGCCTGCGCCTTTTGAACAAATTCAAGAAAGCCTACCCGCTGGAAAAGTTCGTCACCCACGAATTTACGGTCGATCAGGTGGACAAGGCGATGGCCCAGGCCTTCGATATCGATTCCTGCATGAAAGTCGTGTTGACGCCGAGTGGGGGCTAGCGAGGCCGCGATAATGCCAACTACCGGGTCCGCCAAGGAGGCCCTAGCCGCCACACGTTGCCTAACGTCAAGATCAGTTTAGCCTCTCGGGCAGGGCAACTTCGTATTCGAGATTCGGTGCATGGGCGAGCAAATGAACTGCATGCGGTGGTTGGTGCGGGCGGCGCGTCTCTTGCTTCTGCCGTTCCTCATTCTTAACTTCGCGCCGTTCGCGTATTCGCAGGAGCGCCCCTCGATCTTCCTCGAGGATCTCACGTGGACCGAGTTGCGGGACGAAATCGGCGCGGGCAAAACCACCATCATCGTGCCCATCGGCGGGACCGAGCAGAGCGGCCCGGCTGTAGCGCTCGGAAAACACAATCGGCGCGTCAAGTTGCTTTGCGAGCGGATTGCAGTCGTGTTAGGCAACGCGCTTGTCGCTCCCGTCATCGCGTACGTTCCTGAAGGCAATTTAAGTCCGCCGTCTGGCCACATGCGTTTCCCTGGAACGAT
>DASXXT010000447.1:0-8009 GCA_036502965.1 Roseiarcus sp.
CGACGCCCGATCGCCTGCTCAAAGTGGCGCAGGCCATGCGCTTGGGGATGGGCGTCGAAGAGATCCACGAGGTCAGCAAGATCGACCCCTGGTTCCTCGAACGGATCGCCGAGATTGTCGCGCTCGAAGGCATGGTGCGCGATCACGGCCTGCCGCCCGACTCAGGCAATATGCGAGCCTTGAAGGCGAGCGGCTTCTCGGACGCGCGCCTTGCAGCCCTCGCCGGCCAGGCCGAAGCCGACGTCGCCGCCGCCCGCAGACGGCTCGGCGTTCAGCCGGTGTTCAAGCGCATCGACACCTGCGCCGCCGAGTTCGCCTCGCCCACCGCTTACATGTATTCGACCTACGAAGCCCCGTTCGCCGGCAAGATGAGATGCGAAGCCGATCCTTCGGAGCGCGAAAAGATCGTCATACTCGGCGGTGGCCCGAACCGGATCGGGCAGGGGATCGAGTTCGACTATTGCTGCTGCCACGCCTCGTTCGCACTGAGCGCGGCGGGTTACGAGACGATCATGATCAACTGCAATCCGGAGACCGTCTCGACCGACTACGACACCTCGGACCGGCTCTATTTCGAGCCGCTGACCGCCGAAGACGTGTTGGCCATTCTCGACAAGGAGCGCGAGCGCGGCTCGCTCAAGGGCGTGATCGTGCAGTTCGGCGGCCAGACGCCGCTCAAGCTCGCCCACGCCATCGAGCAGTCGGGCGCGCCGATTCTTGGCACCTCGGTCGACTCAATCGATCTCGCCGAGGACCGCGACCGCTTCAAGCGCCTGCTCGACAAGCTGGGCTTGAAGCAGCCGAAGAACGGCATCGCCTATTCGGTCGAGCAGGCGCGCCTCATCGCCGCCGATCTCCGGCTGCCGCTGGTGGTGCGCCCCTCCTATGTGCTGGGCGGCCGGGCGATGGCGATCATCCACGATCAGACCGCGCTCGACGACTATCTGCTCGGCGTGCTGCCGAGCCTGGTGCCGTCCGACGTCAAGACGCGTTACCCGAATGATAAGACCGGCCAGATCAACACCGTCCTGGGCAAGAACCCGCTTCTGTTCGACCGCTACCTGACGGACGCGATCGAGATCGACGTAGATGCCTTAAGCGATGGCAAGACCGTCGTTGTGGCCGGGATCATGGAGCATATCGAGGAGGCGGGCATTCATTCGGGCGACAGCGCCTGCTCGCTGCCGCCCCGCTCGCTCAAGCCCGAGACGATCGTGAGCCTCAAGGAGCAAACACAGAAGCTTGCGCGCGCGCTCGAGGTCGGGGGGCTGATGAACGTGCAATACGCGCTCAAAGGCGGCGAGATCTACGTGCTCGAAGTCAACCCGCGCGCCTCCCGCACGGTGCCGTTCGTCGCCAAGGTGATCGGCAAGCCGATCGCCGCGATCGCGGCCCGCATCATGGCGGGCGAAGAACTCGCTTCGTTCGATCTCAAGCTTGAACGGCTCGATCACGTCGGGGTTAAGGAAGCGGTGTTTCCATTCGCCCGCTTCCCTGGCGTCGACACCGTGCTGGGGCCGGAAATGCGTTCCACCGGCGAAGTGATGGGCATCGACCACTCGTTCGAGGTCGCCTTCGCCAAGAGCCAGCTCGGGGCCGGATCGCGGCCGCCGACCTCGGGCGCCGTGTTCGTCTCCGTGCGCGACGCCGACAAGGAGAAGATTGTCGAGCCGCTGCGCAAGCTGCAGGCGCTCGGGTTCAAGATCCTGGCCACCAGCGGAACCCAGCGCTACCTGACCGCCCATGGGCTGAAGGCGGAGAAGGTCAATAAGGTGTCGGAGGGCCGCCCGCATGCGGCGGACGCCGTGCGCAACGGCGCGGTGCAGCTCATGTTCAACACCACCGAGGGGGCGACCTCGCTCGCCGATTCCAAGCCTCTGCGCCGCGCCGCCCTCTTGCAAAAGACGCCCTACTACACCACAATTTCAGGCGCCATCGCGGCGGCCGACGGGATAAGCGCCGTCGCGAGTGGCGAGCTCGAAGTCAGGGCGTTGCAGGATTATCTGGCGTGACGGCGCGCAGAAGCGCCGCCGCGAGGACATTTTTTTGTACGGAAGGACCATGGATAAGCTCCCGATGACCGCCGCAGGCCATGCAGCCCTGGAGGCGGAGTTTCTTCGTCGCCAGCAGGTCGAGCGGCCGCGGATCATTGCCGCGATCGCGGAGGCGCGAACGCACGGCGACCTATCGGAGAACGCGGAATATCACTCCGCCAAAGAGGCGCAGTCGCACAACGAGGGTCGGATCGTCGAACTCGAGGACCTGTTGCAGCGCGCCGAGGTGATCGACGTGACGAAATTGAACGGAACGACGATCAAGTTCGGGGCGACCGTCACCTTGATTGACGAAGATACTGAAAAGCAGAGGGTGTTTCAGATCGTCGGCGAAAGCGAGGCGGACGTGAAATCGGGCAGGGTGTCGATCACATCGCCGACCGGACGGGCGCTGATCGGCAAGAAGGCCGGAGATAGCATCGAAGTGAACACACCCGGCGGCGGCAAGAGCTATGAAATCGTCAAGGTCGCCTATATATAGCGACACGGTGTGAGTGACCCGGGCGTCGGCGCCAAGGAGAATTTTGCGTCATGTCCGCGTTCCCCTTGACCCGCCGCGCCTCGCTTGCAGCGCTCGGCGCGCTTGTTCTTCCAGCGATGACCCAAATGCGAAGCGCGGTGGCCCAGCCCGGCCTCCGCATCCGCGCCATCAAGGTCGACGTCTCGCCGATTCGCGCCAGCATGGGAGATCCCACCGCGGCGTGGGTGGAGGAGGCGCTTCCGGCAGCGCTCGCTCAGGCGCTCGCGCCTTACATGGCGCCCGGCGACCGCAGCGGGGCGACTCTGGTGGCGCGGATCGACTATCTCTATCTCGGACCAAGCAGCGGCGGGGGCGGGGTTGGCCACTTCAGGCAAACGCAAGACACCATCAACGGAACGCTCCTGGTCAAAGGACCGCGAGGCGTTGTTGCCAACGTGCCGCTGCGGGCGATCTCCTCCTATTTCCCGATGGCGGTCGATCAGACCTTGGTCGAGCGGGCTCTGCAAGGCCGCGTAACCGCCCTTGCGCAGGCCTTCGCCGGCTGGGCGCCAAGGGAGCTGGGTCTTTAGAGTGTTTGGCTCTGAGAGGGCGATCTGCCCGTGGAGCAGATTGCAATTCGGCGAATCGGGGGGGTTGTAGACGCGGGCAATTGTCGCCGCGCTTGGCTCAAGCGCGGCGACGCGGTCCAAAGGGCGTCCGGAAAGACGCCCGTCTTGTCGACGGGCTATGGACCGCGTCTTCAAAGCACCCGGCGCTTCGCCGGAGGGGAAGACAGATGGTCGTCACCGCCGTCACTCGCCGGGGCGCACTCGCTGTGTTGGGCGCAGGCGCATTCGGGCTTTCATTGACGTGCGCCGCGTCGAGCGCGCGAGCGCAAAACGGCCTGAGGTTTAGCAACATCGTGGTCAACGTCGAGCCGCTGCGCGCGCTTACTGGGGATCCGACCGCGGCCTGGATGGAGCAGGCGCTCGTCCAGGCTTTGCCGCAGGCGCTCGGGCGGTATCTCGCGCCGGGCGGCAGGAACGCCGCTCTGCTCGAGGTCCGGATCGACTGGATCTATCTCGCTCCAAGCCCCGGCGGGCCGGGGCCGAGGGGCTCGGCGCAGGACACAATCGTGGGAAGCTTCATCGTTCGGGGAACGCGGGGTGGAATCGCATCGCAAATACCGTTGCGGGCGATCGCGTCCTATTATCCGAACGCCGTTCACCAGGCGCTGGTCGAGGACGCCTATCACTGGCGAATCATAGCCTTGGCGCAGACCTTCGCTGGCTGGGCCCCGAGAGAGCTCGGTCTTTTGTAGCCGCGCTCGCTGAGCGCGGCGGACGCGGTCAGCGACCGCGTCTACAAACGGGGAGGGGCGGACGCGGTCAGTGACCGCGTCTATAAACGGGAGGGGACACGTCAATCAGCTCCGTAACCCGCCGCGCCGCGCTCTCGAGCCTCGGCGTTTTCGCCATCATCCCGCCCGGCCTCGTCAGGCCCGCCCGAGCTCAGAAGGTGACGAGGTTTCGCGACATCAGGGTCAACGTTTGGCGGCTCAGGGCCAGCGCGGGCGACCCGACCGCCGACTGGGTCGAACAGGAGCTTCCGCGAGACCTGGCCCGGGTCTTCGCGCCCTACATGGCGTCGGCCGAACGCAATGGCGCGACTTTAGTGGCGCGGATCGACAACGTCGACCTTGGGAGCAGCGGCGGGGGGAGAGGTTCGGGTGGCGACTCGGTCGATTCGATCGAAGGTGTCCTGATCGTGAGCGGACCGCGTGGCGGCGTCGCCGCCGAAACGCCGTTGCGGGCAACCGCCCCCTACCAGGCAAGCGCTGTTGATCAGCCATTGTTCGAGGAGGCCTACCACGGGCGTGTGCTTGCACTGGCGGAGGCGTTTGCGGGATGGGCGCCCCGGCAGCTCGGGATCTGAACCGGTTTTTGGCGCGAGCACGATCGATTGCCTTGGACGCGACCGTAGTATAGCCCGCCGCGATGGTTGGCGCGGGCACGTCAACAGACGAACTGACTTAAGTGTTCATCTCCATTGAGCCATTGGCGCCAGCCAAAAGAGCAAAGATCTTGCTGGCATTGCCCTTGGAAAGCGATAAGCGACACGTTACACTTATCCATGATCCGGCGGATTCGCCATAAGGGGCTCAAGCGGTTTTACGAAAGCGGCGACACGAGGGAAATCAGCACACAGCATGTGGCGTGGCTCCGCATTCTGCTCACCGCGCTCGACGCCGCCGCAAGTCCTGCCGGCCTGAACAATCCGGCTTTTAGGCTTCATCCCCTGAAGGGTGAGCGCAAGGGACAATGGTCGGTTTCGGTGTCAGGCAATTGGCGGCTTGTCTTCGCCTTCGACGGCGAGGACGTGACGGACCTTGATTTGATCGACTACCACTGACTGCCGGAAAGGACGACCATGACAATGCATAACCCAGCCCATCCCGGCGAAGTGATCCGCGAATCCTGCCTGAAGCCGCTTGGCCTGACCGTGAGGGAAGCCGCCGAGCATCTTGGCGTGACGCGCAAGGCGTTGTCCGATCTCTTGAACAAGCATAGCGGCGTGTCGCCGGAGATGGCGCTGCGGCTCGAAAAGGCCGGGTGGAGCACGGCGGACACGTGGCTTCGCATGCAGATGAACTGGAACCTTTGGCGACTCCGCCAGCAGGCTCGGAAACTCAAAGTCAAGAGGTTTCCCCAGTTCGAGCCGACGTGACCATCAGCCAGGTTTTTGCGCAGCCAATCCATGCTGGCGGGACTGCCTATAAACTATTGGATAACTCCTGTTTTAAGAAATGAAATTTGTATTCGCTTCCAAAGACTTCGATTCCCTCGCGCAAAAACCGGCCGCTATTTCGGATCATTGCCTTGGACGCGACCGTGGTATAGCCCGCCGCGATGGTTGGCGCGGGCACGGACAGGACGAGGCTGCGGCTCGGCGGCGGCCCAGCGGTCATTCTGGTTCGCCCGCAACTGGCGGTGAACATCGGCATGTGCGCGCGGGCGATGGCCAATTTCGGCCTCGACGACCTGCGCCTGGTCAATCCTCGCCAGGGCTGGCCGCGCAGCGACGACTATCGCGAAGTCGCCTATTCCGCCGCGGCGGGCGCGACCGATCTCCTCGACGCCGCGCGGGTCTTCGCCACCATCGAGGCGGCGGTCGGCGACCTCCATGCGGTCTATGCGACGACTGCGCGCGAGCGCGGGCAGATGAAGGCGGTCTTAAGCCCCAGCGGGGCCATGGGCGCGGCCGCCGCGGCGGTCGGCGAGAAGCGCGGCATCCTGTTCGGGCCGGAACGCACCGGATTGGACAATGACGAAGTCGCCATCGCCAACTCGATCATCACCTTTCCTTCGAGCCCCGCCTACGCCTCGCTCAACCTCTCTCAGGCGGTTCTCATCTGCGGCTACGAGTGGTTCAAGGCCGCCTACGGCGACAAGCCGCCGCCGTCTACGATCCCGCACGCCCAATCGCCGCCCGCGCAACGCGAGATGCTGCTCGCCTTCTTCGACTATCTCGAGGGGAAGCTCGATGAGAACGGCTTTTTCCGTCCCGTCACCAAGAAGCCGGGGATGCGGCGAAACCTGCGCAACATCTTCCATCGCATGGAGCTCACACAACAAGACGTGCGCACATTGTGGGGAGCGATGGTTCGCCTGGTCGAAGGGCCGCGGGTCGAGGTCAAGACGCGCAAGCGGGCACGGCAGAAAAAGGCCGAGGCGTGATCTTGAATTTAAAGCAGCGGCGTGGGATCCGCTGCCGGGCCCTATGCGGATAGAAAAAAGCCATCCAAACAGAAGCTTGTCTGGAGAGCTGGAGGTTTTGCGCGAGCTCGGGCGCGCTCAAGCCCTGCTTATTGCGCCGGAGCGGGCGCGGCCTCTGGAGCCATGTGGTGCATGTGATGATGATGATAGTGATGGTGGTGATGGTGATGATGTACGGCCATCGGTTCGGCGGTCTCCGGCGCGGTCCCAGCAGGGGCGCCGGTGATTGTGGACTGCGCTAGGGCGTATCCGGTGAGGCCGAGGCTAAGAACGGCCGCTGCGACAAGGCTCTTGATCATGAGAAACTTTTCCTATGGTTGGTGACCCCCCGGGGGTCACGGCGAACGATAGGACCCCCCGCCTGAACTCAATATGAACCGACGGGAAGCGCCCATGCACCCGCGCGAAGCATTTTCAGCCGCGGTAAGAGCGAGCACGCGATCCGAGCGACGAAAGGCATTGAGGCGATGTCCGTAAGCAGCATGACGGGATTCGCCCGCGCCGCCGGAAGCAGCGGTCCGTGGCGTTGGGCGTTCGAGCTTAAAAGCGTCAACGCCAAGGGCCTTGACCTCAGGCTGCGCATGCCCGCGCCGTTCGATCGGGTTGAGACGGAAGCGCGCGCCAGGCTGGCAAAGGCGCTAGCGCGCGGGACCTGCTTCGGCACGCTCAACGCCCGGCGCGAGGGCGCAGCGATCGAAGCGCTAATTGACCGATCCGCGCTTGAATCGATCGCCGCCGCGGCGCGCGACGCGGCCGCGAAGACCGGCCTTGCGCCGCCGACCATGGACGGCCTCCTGGCGTTGCGCGGGGTGGTGGAGACGGTCGAGGCGGCCGATGACGAGGCGTCAGTCGCCGCGGCTTGCGCGGGCGCGCTTGCGAGCGTCGATGAAGCGGTCGCCGCGCTCGCCGTCGCGCGCCGGACCGAGGGGGAGGCGCTTGCGGCGCTGCTCATGGAGAGGCTCAAGGCCATCGCGGCGCTGGTCGAGGCCGCCGACGCCAATCCGGCCCGCCGGCCGGAGGCGGTGCGCGAGCGCCTCGCCCAGAGCGTCGAGGCGCTGATGGGGTCCTCGCGCGGCTTCGATGAGAACCGCCTCCACCAGGAGGCGATCCTGCTTGCGACCAAGGCTGACATCCGCGAGGAGCTCGACCGGCTCAAGACCCATGTCGCCGCCGCGAGGGCGCTGATCGATGAAGGCGGGCCGATCGGCCGGCGGCTCGATTTCCTCGCCCAGGAGCTGGCGCGGGAGGCGAGCACCCTCTGCGCCAAGGCCAATGACGTGAGCTTGACCGCGCAGGGGCTTGAACTCAGGGCGCAAATCGAGCAATTCCGCGAGCAGGTGCAGAACGTAGAGTGAGATTCGAAGCGATGGCGGCGAGCCGGCGAGGCATGATCCTCATTCTGTCCTCGCCGTCGGGGGCCGGCAAGACCACGCTGACCCGGATGCTGATGCAGGATAGCGCGCTCGACCTGACGCTCTCGGTGTCGGTGACAACCCGGGAGCGACGTTCGTCCGAAGTCGACGGCATCCATTATCGCTTTTTAGTCGACCGGCGCGAATTCGACCGCATGAAAGCCGCAGGCGATCTCCTCGAATGGGCCGAAGTGCACGGCAACGCCTACGGGACCCCGCGCGCGCCGGTGGAGGAGGTGCTGGCGCAAGGGCGTGACATGCTGCTCGACGTCGACTGGCAGGGCGCGAAGCAGGTGCGTGAACGGCT
>DASXXT010000448.1:0-3338 GCA_036502965.1 Roseiarcus sp.
CTCATCGGCGCGCCTCCCGGCTACGTTGGCTACGAGGAAGGCGGAGCGCTCACCGAAGCGGTGCGGCGCAGGCCCTATCAGGTGGTGCTGTTCGACGAGATCGAGAAGGCGCATCCGGACGTGTTCAACGTCCTGTTGCAGGTGCTCGACGATGGGCGACTCACCGACGGTCAGGGGCGCACGGTCGATTTCCGCAACGTGCTCATCGTCATGACCTCGAACCTCGGCTCCGAGTACCTCGTCAATCTGCGCGAGGGCGAGGACACGAAGACGGTTGAGAGGGAAGTCATGGCCGTCGTGCGCGGCCATTTCCGGCCCGAGTTCCTCAATCGCGTCGACGAAATCATCCTCTTCCATCGACTGCGGCGCGAGGATATGAGCGAGATCGTCGACATCCAGCTACGCCGCCTCAACCGGCTTTTGGAGGATCGCAAGATCGGGCTTAGCCTCGACGCCAAGGCGCGGCAATGGCTCGCCGAAAAGGGGTACGATCCGACCTATGGCGCGCGTCCGTTGAAGCGCGTGATCCAGAAATGGGTGCAGGACCCTCTGGCGCAGATGCTGCTCGCCGGCGAGATCGGCGACGGCTCTACGATCAAGCTCAGCGTTTCGCAGGGGCGTCTGACGATCAACGGCAAGGAGGTCGGCGATGAATCCGCCGATTCTTCGCAGCCAAAGTCATCGTCGGTCGTGCAGTTTCCGAAGACCTGATCGGTGAGGCCCGAGTACGGTCCAACATTCGAGTGCGCTACCGACCACGAGCGCCGGCAAGCGGCGGGGCGATCGGCTGATCGGAGCCTTCGGTCATGACCAACACCGTCGGCCGGTTCGTCGGCGGATCGCCGGCGATGGTCGTTGTGCGACTGGTCGTCGTCTCGTTTGTCGTCGGGATCGTTCTCGAGACTTTCGGCGTCGACCCGGCGACGTTGTTTGCCGAGGCTTTGCGCGGCGCCAGACAGATCCTCGAACTTGGATTTAGCGACATCCGCCAGGTTGGGCGCATCCTGCTGACCGGGGCGATGGTGGTCGTCCCGGTGTGGCTCGTGCTGCGGCTGCTCGACTCCAGCAGGCGGTAGGCGATCGTTCGGCGCAATGAGCAATGATGCATGTATTTGCGTGGCGAAGGGCTTGACGCGCCCGCCCGGCGCTGATCCTTTACCCTGCGCGGATATCATCCACGGGGCAAATGTTAATGGCATTCTCTCATCCCCTCGCTAGGGCCGCGAAAGTGTGGACTGCGAAGACGCATGATGGCGCCGAGCAGCGCGTCCTTGTCATCGTCACTACCATCCCGCTGGGACCGAACGACAAGGGCTACAAGAAATCGTTGGTTGAGCGCCTCTCACGCGCCGCGCGCGACTATCTGGCCGATTCGAACGAAGCCGCTTCGTTCTTGCTCATGAGTCGCTTAAGGGACTGGAGCGGCGCCAAGGTTTGAGGGCGCGACGCTCGCTCTCGGTCGTGACAAGTTTCGCTGTGACCGGCCGTCCGTTGCGCCAAAACGGGCGCTTCTCATCAAGACTGATTGTGATAGATTGCGCCGAGAAGCGCGCGTCAGAGGGACGTCGAAGTTCCCCTCGCCGCGCGGCATGAACTAGGGACGGACGCCATGACCAACACAGCATCGGCCTTAGGGCTCGGACCCGGCGCGGGCATCGCGCCGCTCAGGACCAAATGGGGCTGGATCGTCGCCCTCGGCGTGGTCTACCTCATCGCTGGCGTGATTGCTCTTGGCAGCGTCGTCATGGCGACGGTGGCGACGGTATACGTTGTCGGAATCATGATGATTGTCGCGGGCGTTTTCGAGGTCATCCACTCGTTCCAGATCAAGACCTGGGGACGCTTCCTGTTCTGGCTGGCTATCGGCATCCTCTACATCGTCGCAGGGTTCGTGGCGTTCGACAATCCCCTGCTGACCGCGGTGTGGCTGACGCTCATTCTCGGCGCGGCGCTGGTCGCATCCGGCATCATGCGGATCTTCCTTGGGTTCAACATGCAGGGTGGGACGCCGTGGGGCTGGGTCGTCGCTTCGGGCCTGATCACGCTGTTGCTCGGAATCATCATCCTGATCCATTGGCCAGTGTCCTCTCTCTATGTGCTCGGCATTTTTCTTGGCGTCGACCTCGTCTTTGCCGGCGCGACCTGGATCGGGCTCGGCTTGGGGTTGCGGCAGGCGGCCTAAAGCAGATTGCAGTTTCGTCGAATCGGACTTGTAGACACGGTCCATAGCCCGTCGATAGACGGGTCCTTACGAACGCCCTATGGACCGCGTCACCGCGCTTGAGCCGAGCGCGGCTACAATTGCCCTCGTCGACCCAAATGCAATCTGCTCTAATGGATGAGACCGCGGGCGCTTCAGTGGATCCAGCGCCCGGTCTGAGCCGAAGCGGCGGCGCGCGACCGGCCGCGTTTCGCGGGCGAAGGAGATCTTTGCGTGCGCTGGCTTTATCTGGCGATCGTGGTTTTGTTTGTCGCTGCGCTGATCATCTTCGTGTTTCAGAATACCCAGAGCGTCGGCGTTTCCTTCCTCGCGCTCGGCGTCACGTTGCCGCTCGCCGCGCTCGTTCTCGTCGTCTATGTGCTGGGCGCGCTGAGCGGCGGGAGCCTCTACGCGCTTCTGCGGCGATCGGTCGCCGGCTCGCGGCGCGTCTGAAGGGGCGTCCCTCTGATGCGCGCCATGGTCCTGCATCGGGCGCATGAACGGCTCGTGATGGAGGAGCGGCCCGAGCCCTCGCCCGGACCGGGGCAGATTCGCGTACGGGTTGAGGCCTGCGGCGTGTGCCGCACTGACCTGCACGTGGTCGACGGCGAACTGCCCAATCCCAAGCTACCCATTGTGCCGGGACATGAGATCGTCGGCCGCGTCGAGACGGTCGGCGAAGGGGTCGGCCTCAAGCTGGGGGCGCGCGTCGGCGTGGCTTGGCTCGGCCACACCGACGGGACTTGCCCCTATTGCCGGAGCGGACGCGAAAACCTGTGCGACACGCCGCTGTTCACCGGCTACACCCGGGACGGCGGTTACGCCACCCATACGATCGCCGAAGCGGATTTTGTCTTTCCGCTCTCCGAGGAGCTCGACCCGGTCGAGGCGGCGCCGCTGCTCTGCGCCGGCCTGATCGGCTGGCGCTCGCTCAAGCTCGCCGGAGACGGGCAGGCGATCGGCGTCTATGGCTTCGGCGCCGCCGGGCACATCATCGCCCAGGTCTGTCGCTGGCAAGGGCGGCGCGTGTTCGCCTTCACCCGGCCAGGCGATGACCGGGGTCAGGCGTTCGCGCGCTCGATGGGCGCCGACTGGGCGGGCGGATCGGATGATCAGCCACCGGAGCCGCTCGACGCGG
>DASXXT010000449.1:0-15260 GCA_036502965.1 Roseiarcus sp.
CGGCGACGAACCGCTCATGGTCTCGGTCGGGATCCCGCGAACTGGGATCGAGGTTTCGATCTTCGACGGCGAAGACCGACCGCTCCCGCCGGGCGAGGTTGGCGAGGTGGTTGTGCGCGGCGACACGGTGATGGCTGGCTATTGGAGGCAGCGGGAGGCATCGGCCGTCGCGTTACGCTCGGGCTGGTTGCACACCGGCGATCTCGGCGCATTCGACAAGCGCGGGTTTCTCACGTTGCTCGATCGAGCCAAGGACCTCATCATATCGGGCGGTTCAAACATCTACCCACGTGAAATTGAGGACGTCCTCTTGCAAGATCCGCACGTCGCGGAAGCCGCAGTGATCGGCGTTCCCGACCCCGACTGGGGCGAAAGCGTTATGGCCGTGCTTGTCGCGGTCCCGGAGGCGACGCTCGATCTAGGACGCCTCGAGCGTCTATGCCTCGACCAGATCGCGCGCTTCAAGCGCCCCAAACATTGGCGGGTCGTCGACGGTCTGCCAAAGAACAGCGCCGGGAAGGTGCTGAAGCGCGAACTGCGGCTGCGCTTCGCTGGAGCGGGCGCCGGCGGGCGCTGAATATTTTCCGTACGAGGTTCCTTTGCCAATCTGGTTGGCTGCGGCTTTCACGGGCTTGCTTCAAAGGCCAAGACGGTGCTGGCACCCGGTCGGGATATGTGAAGCGGTCGTCTCGCCTTTCTTGGCGAATTTCACTGTTTTAAATTTGATCATTTCGAACCAAGATTCGTTTCCTGGCCTGTTTCAGAAATGTCGCGAGCCGAGCGCGCAGCGGCCCCGGGCAATATGTTTGCATCCAAGCCGAACTCGCTCGGTCGGATTGTTCGACAATATTGTCCTAACATGTTGACTTGCGATCCGCTTGTCACCACACTTTGTTCAATCAAATCCGCGCGAAAGACGCACTGGAGACCTGCGCCAAATGCGGCGACCGAAACGTCCGAGAGGAAGTCGTGGCCAAGCTCTACATCGACAACGACAAATACGGAGACCAGGGTGCTTCGGCGGTCGTCGACGCTTACCAGGGCGCCATCAAGGACTTGGTGCGCCGACGGCTAGATGAGGTCGGCGGCGACTGGGCGAGCTTCGTCTTCGACAAGTCGTACGAATTGATCAGCTCGAAGGACTTCGCGGCGGTCGAGAAGAAGCTGCTTGCGACCGGACATCGGTTCGACTGGTCCGCGATGATCTCGGTGCGGGAACGTCCCGACGTCTACAAACTCGCCACCGGCGTCGGCGAGGATCTGAAGAATTTCAGCTTCGAACATCCCGAGGCGGTCGTCGCGCCAAAGGATGTGGAAGGCCGCGAGCAACGGGGCGTCGGCGACAACGTAGTGAAATATGCGAAGAACCTTATCGGAATCGCGCGCTACATCCGCTCAAGCGACCGGGTGCTCGAACTCCTGACCCAGGGGGTGCCCGCCGATATGGTTGCGGTGATCGACGACAGTGGCGGCACGCTAACCGCGCCGATCCTTGAAAAATTCAAGGGCGTGATCTGCGCTGGCGGAACAGTGCGTTCGCACCTTGGCATCCTGACGCGCGAATACGGCATTCCTTGCCTGATGAACGCGAAGATCAGCGGCATCAAGGAAGGCGACCGCGTCGAGATTGAAAGCACCGCACCTGCCAAGACCGCAGAAGCCTACCAGACCGGCGTCGAGATGACCGCCAAGGTCTGGCGCCTTAGCTAATAAGCCTCGAGACGCATCAAAACGGGAGGATACCATGAGTTTCAACCGCATCTCCTATGCGCAGTTGCTTGAGACCAACAATCTCGTTCAGGCGTGCGCCGATGAGACGTACTGGCTTTGCGTGACGCGCACGGTGCAGGAGTCGAAGCTCTTCCCGGTTCCCGCCTACATGATGCTTTCCTACATGATGTGCTACTATCGTTATCCGTCGCTTTTGCGCAAAATCGAGTCGCGGATATCCGCGGAGGAGATCGGCGACCGCGCGCGGAACGCGGGCATCAAGATCCAGAATCCTTCGATGGGCTGGGCGCTGCCCGGCTTCTACCTTCTCGGTCGCGAATGGCTCATCAATCTCGGCCTCATCCGTCCACAGGACGCCGTTGAGGATCTCGCGTATGTGATGGACTTCTGGAAGCGCTTCCAGCTGTCCTGGCATCGCAATAACGGCCACCTCACCAACAAGGAATACGGCCACCGCGGCCAGTTCCTTCCTGAGCGCCGCCTCCAGGTCTTCCACGCCGATATGTTCGATTGCAAGGCTGGGGATGAGCTGCATGAAGCGGCTCAGGGATTCATGGCGGCGGTTTCGCAATACGGCTTCCTCATTTCCTGCGAGAGCCGGATCAGTCTGCACAATTCCGGCCCATATAAGCTTGCCGACGACCGCGAGATGATCGTCCGCGACTTCATGGACCTATCGGAGAGCGACTTCCCTTGGCTCGACGACGTGGCCAAGGACGTGCCCTACAACAACCTTACCGTTACCATGGCGGTAAAGGACTGTCATTTCTACTTGGTGGACGATTGGGGCAGCTTCGAGTCGAAACCGGAATTTACCTCGGACAAACTCGTGGGCGTCGGTCTTTACACCTCGGATACCCTGTCCGAGGGCTACCTACCGGTCGCTATGGGATCGCGCGAGGAGCTGACCGCCTGCTTCAAGTCGCTAACCGACAAGGTCAAAGACGCCAACAACAAGCTTTGGCGACGCATCGCCGGATGGTCGCGCGATCAGATGATCGACGCTGGCGCGATCACCTACTTCTCGATCATCAAGGACCTGGCCCATGTCGCCGGCGTCTACGAAGTCTCCGACTGGATGATGGTGGACGAGCGCGCGCAGCGTTTTCGGCCTTTATTTAACGACGAATACAGCCGGGACGCGCTTGTGGGCCTCTGCATCGGCTCCCATCAGTCTCACCGCCTGAGCGAATATACGATGATGCATCATTCGAATGGGCCGCAGCGCCTCTACTCGATGATCCCGTATTCGATCTTGCAGGGAGACGATTACACGCTAAGCAGCGGACCGATCTACCCCGGGGTCACCTGCTTGCCGCGAAAGGTCGACCGCTACAACACGACCCGCGGCGTGATCGAGCTTGCTGAATACAATCGGCTGTCGCGCGAAACGCGGCCCCCGGTCGTGGATCCGAAGTACCGGCATCTCTGCGAGACCTGGGTCAAATACCATGCCGGAACGCCCATCGCCGACGAGCTCTACCGGATCGAGCAGAGCCATTCCCGCCTGCTCAAAGGCAAGGGCTCCCATTTGAAGCGCGCGGACGTCGAAAAGATCCGCGCGGGCATCTGACGGCTGCAGGACTCGCGAGATGCAAATCGGCGCCCTCATCCGGAGGGCCGCGCTCCACCACCGGGATACGCCCTGCCTGATTGAAGGCGGACGCGTTGTTACTTTTCGCGAGTTCGACGCGCTGACGGACCGATTGGGCAATGCGCTGCTCGAACGTGGTTTTGCACCGGGCGATCGAGTGGGCGTTTTGTTGCCAAATGGCGTCGACTGCCTGGTCGCCTATTATGCGGTCGCGAAGGCGGGCCTCGTGCGCGTTTCGCTTAACTCGCGCGAGACTCTCGATGATCACGCCTTTAAACTTGCCGACAGCGGCAGCCGCGGCGTTATCCACGACGGCGTCGAGGGGCTGACCGTCGAGATCGCAATCGGAAAGCAGGAACTCGCCGAACTCGCGCGTTCGGGATCGCGCGCGCCCTGCGTCGTCGACCGAGATCTCGATGCGCCCTATCGCCTTGGCTACACCGGCGGCACGACCGGCAGATCCAAAGCGGTGACGTTAACGGAACGCGGAGAGCTGGCGGAGCTTTCCGCCTTCCTCACAGATCTCGTTCCAGACATTCACGCGGGCGACACATTTCTGCACGCGGCGCCCATCGCGCATGCATCCGGCGCATTCTTTCTCCCTTCGCTCGTGCGCGGAGCAAGATCGCTTGTGATGCCGAAGTTCGATCCCGAGGAGTTCGTGCAACTTGCCGAGCGTGAGCGTGCTGACCTCACGTTTCTCGTTCCTACGATGCTCGCGATGGTGCTGGAGGCGCCATCAATCGGCAAAGCGCAATTCGCCCTGCGTTGCATCGCCTACGGGGCCTCGCCGATCGCCCCGGCGCTTTTGACGCGGGCGGAGGCGCGGTTCGGGCGCGTCTTCGCCCAGACCTACGGACAAGCGGAAAGTCCAATGGTGATCACTTGCCTCCGTCCCACCGATCACGACCGGATCGGCTCGTGCGGGCGTCCATTCACGATCGTGGAGGTCGCAGTCTTCGACGAAAAAGATCGCCCGCTTCCACCCGGTGAGCGTGGGGAGATCGTCTGCCGCGGGCCTCAGACGATGGCGTACTATTGGAACAATCCGGAAGCGACCGCAGCAGCGTTCCGTGACGGCTGGCTGCACACAGGCGACGTCGGCTACATGGACGAGGATGGGTTTTTCTATCTCGTTGACCGCAAGAACGACATGCTGATTTCCGGCGGCTACAACGTCTATCCGCGCGAGGTGGAGGATGTGCTGCTGGCGTGCGACGGTGTCGTCGAGGCTGCCGTCGTCGGGCTTCCGGACGAAAAATGGGGAGAGCGGGTTTACGCCGTTGTCGCTGGCCGCAAGGGCCTGTCCGCCGAGGCCGTGCTGGCTCACGCGCGGGCCAAGCTCGCGAGCTACAAGCGACCGAAAGGCGTCGAGATCTGGCCGGAACTGCCGAAGACCTCAGCCAACAAGATCTTGCGGCGGGCGGTGCGCGATCAGGTCGTCGCGCGCCAAGAGCCTGAGGGCGGTGTACCGCTGGCGACGGAGACGCGGTCGTGAACGAAACGCATCTCGTCCTGCACGGGCTCGCCATCAAGAAGCACGCGACCCCAGAATCTGTCGCTGGCATACTCGGTCTCGACGTGAGTGTCGTTCGGACGACACTCGACAAACTTGTCGAGGCCAAGCGCGTCGTCGAGGCGCAAGGCAAGTATCTTCTCGCGCCCGCGGCGCGGATGGCGCTCGATACCGAATATACCCCGCTGTACGAGGACGTTCGCGCAAATTCGGCCTTCGCCTCGGGCTACGAGGAGTTCGAGCGCCTCAACGCTACACTGAAGCAGCTAATCACCGAATGGCAGACTTTCGACGTGCGTGGCCACCGCGTTCCCAACGATCACAGCAACAAGGACTATGACCGAAAGCTCATCGATCGCCTCGGCAATTTGCATGAGCGGGCCGAACGCGCGCTCGATCGGCTGGCGAGCGCCTTACCACGGTTTTCGATCTACCGCCACAAGTTGGGCGCCGCGCTCGAGAAGGCGGAGGACGGCGAGATCGCATGGGTCAGCGACGCGAAGATCGAGAGCTATCACACATTGTGGTTCGAACTACATGAAGATCTCTTGCGCCTGATGCGGCGCGAGCGCGACGAATAGGCGTCGGACGCGATGACGATCCATTTTGGCGAATGGACGATCGGACTGAACGGCGAAGGCGCGCCTGCGCGCGAATTGATCGGCGGCAAGGCGTGGTCGGTCGCGCGCATGCAGGAGCTTGGGCTTAACGTGCCTCCGGCCTTCGTGGTGACGACCCGGGCTTGTGGCGCTTTTCTCGCGGGTCACGCGACGCCCCCGGGCCTTGAGGGCGAAATTGCGGCAGCGGTCGCATGGCTAGAGGAACGGACTGGACGCCGCTTCGGCGGTGGGCCGCATCCGCTGCTCGTGTCGGTGCGGTCGGGCGCGCCCGTGTCGATGCCCGGGATGATGGACACAGTGCTTAATCTCGGGATCAATGACGAAACCGAAGCCGCGCTCGCCGAGGAATGTAGCGATCTGGCTTTCGCGCGCAACACCCACCGCCGCTTTCTCGAACTTTATGCGCATATCGTCCTCAAGGCGCACGCACCTGCGCTCGACGACGGCGCTAGTCTCGAAGCCTGGCACGCGACCATCGCCGCCGCGGCTGGGGCCGAGGTTTCGCGCGAACCTAGGGAGCAGTTGCGCCGCGCCGTGCGCGCGGTGTTCGAATCCTGGAATTCTCGCCGTGCGCGAAGATATCGCCAGCACCACGGGATTTCGGATGATCTCGGGACGGCCGTCACGATCCAGGCCATGGTCTTCGGCAATCTCGACGCGCACTCGGGAACGGGGGTCATGTTTTCGCGTAATCCCCTGACTGGGGAACCGACGCCGTATGGCGAATATCTTCCGCGGGCACAAGGCGAGGATGTCGTCTCGGGTAAGTTCACGCCCGAGCCCCTATCCGCGCTTGCGGAGGAGCTGCCCGAAACACACGCGGACCTTCTCGCAGCGGCGCGGACGCTCGAGCGGGCCGGACGCGACGTGCAGGACATAGAGTTCACTATTGAGCGCGGGCAGCTCTTTTTTCTGCAATCTCGCGCCGCCAAACTCGCCCCGCATGCCGCGGCCCGCATCGCAGTCGATCTCGCGCGCGAAGGCCTGATCGATGAAGAGGCGGCGCTTATGCGCATTACGCCGGATCAGGTGCGGATTCTGCTTGCGCCTCACATCAAGCGGTCTGCGCTTCACGACGCGGTGACGCTGGCCTCAGGCGAGGGCGCCTCGCCCGGTGTCGGCATCGGTGTCGTCGTTCGCGATTCGGACGAAGCGGAACAGCGTGCGCATGCGCGCGAGGCGGTCATACTCGCGAGGCCTACGACCAGTCCGGAGGACTTGCACGGCATGATCGCCTCGCGGGCCGTCGTGACCGAACAGGGCGGCAGTACGTCTCACGCTGCCGTTGTTGGGCGGGCTCTCGGCCTGCCCTGCGTCGTCGGCTGCGGCAAGGGCAGCCTCGAAGCCCTCGCCGGGAGGACCGTCACGGTCGATGGTCAAGCGGGCAAGGTTTATGAAGGAGCGTTGGCGATCGAGTCCCCGGACGCGAGCGATCACCAAGCGTTGGCGACGCTTGGAGAGTGGGCCGCATCGCGTTCGCCGTTGCGCGTGTCACCGCCGACCTCGCCCGAAGCTCGGGAGGCGGTCGATCTCTCCGACAACGACGCAGCGGCGGATCCAACGAGGATCGGCGAGGTCCTGAGAGGCCTGACCGGCGCGCGTGGGGCCCGTGGCGGCGCCATCGCCTCTGACGAAGGCGTGTGCGCCGCGCTCGCGGTCGGGCTCGAATTCATCGTCGCCGAGCCTGTTTTGCCGCCGTTGCTTTCGGCCCTGCGTTGGAAGTCCGAGGCAGCGTCCTCCGCCGATTCGAACGAGCGCGTATGACCGACATTAAGCCCCAGGACATTGAAGCGCTGCTCGAGACCTTCGACGCCTCGACGTGGCAGGAGCTGCATCTCAAGATCGAAGGATTGGAGATCTTTGTCTCAAAGACACCGGGCGCTCGCGCGCCGGCGTCCACGGGTGCGCATCACCAGGCCGAACTGATGTCGTTTCCGTCGACCCACGCGACAGCCACAGCCGCGCCGCCGCACGCGATGGCGCCCCTGGCCGGTGCTGCCGGCGCAAAGGCCGCGCCCGCGGCGGTGCCTGCGCATTGGGTCGCTGTACGCGCGCCGAATCTTGGCACCTTCTATCGCGCGCCCAAGCCGGGGGCGGCGCCCTATGTCTCGGTCGGGCAGAAGGTGGATGCCGACACAGAGGTTTGCCTCATCGAAGTGATGAAGCTGTTCACCTCAGTGCTGGCCGGCGTCGCCGGGACTGTCCGGAAGGTCTTGGTGGAGGATACGGAACTCGTCGAATACGATCAGCCCTTGTTCCTGATCGAGCCGGCCTGAGAGGCCATGCGATGGCGCTACGGCGCATCCTCATAGCCAATCGCGGCGAGATCGCCTTGCGGATCGTGCGCGCGGCCCGCAGCCTTGGGATCGAGACGGTGCTTGCCGCCTCGGCGGCCGATCGTGAGAGCATGGCGGCGCGTGAAGCGGATCGGACAGTGGTCGTCGGCCCCGCGGCCGCGCGCGACTCGTATTTGAATCCGCACCTGATCGTACATGCGGCCAAGGCGACCGGGTGCGACGGCCTCCATCCTGGATACGGGTTTCTGTCCGAACGTCACTCCCTCGCCGCCCTCTGCGCCGAGGAGGGCATCGTCTTCGTCGGCCCGACTGCAGATTCTATTCTTGCCGTTGGCGACAAGCTCTCGGCGCGGGGTCTCGCGAAGGCGGCCGGGGTCGCGATGACGCCCGGGAGCGAAAAGCTCGAAACCGGAGCCCAGGCAGTCGCGTTCGCCGAGTCCGTTGGCTTTCCCGTTGTCACCAAGGCGTCGGCGGGAGGGGGTGGGCGAGGCATGGTCGTCGCGCCTGATGCGAAGGCCCTCGCCGAGGCGTTCGAGCGCGCTTCGACCGAGGCCAAGGAAGCGTTCGGCGACGGCACGCTCTATGTCGAGCGCTATGTCGAGCGCGCGCGCCACGTCGAGGTGCAGGTCCTCGGGCTAGGCGACGGGCGCGTCCTGCATTTCGGTGAGCGCGATTGCTCATTGCAGCGCCGATACCAGAAAATGGTGGAGGAGGCGCCTGCCGCGGCAGTGCCAGAAGCGACCCGCGCGCGCCTGCACCAAGCCGCGGTCGATCTCCTGTCGTCGATCTGCTATCGCAACGCTGGCACGGTTGAGTTTCTGTACGACGTCGACCGAGACGATTTCTACTTCATGGAGGTCAATGCGCGCATCCAGGTCGAGCATCCAGTTTCGGAGATGATCACTGGTGCCGACCTCATCCGGCTGCAGCTCGAAGTCGCGGTTGGCGAGTTCCCGCGTATCGAGCAGCGCGACATCAATCCTCGCGGGCACGCGATCGAGGCGCGCATCATCGCGGAGAATCCTGAACGCGGCTTTGCGCCTTCCCCAGGACGGATCCGGCTTTGGAGACCGCCGCACGGAGAGGGGGTGCGACTCGACACGGCGATGGAGGAGGGCGCGCTGGTTCCACCATTCTACGACAGCATGATCGCCAAGCTCATCGTGCATGCGGCCGACCGCCGCTCGGCGATTGCTCGGCTGCGCGCGGCGCTGGAGGCATTCGCGGTCGAGGGCGTCGCCACCAACATCGCGCTGCTACGCCGTATCGCCGCCCATCCGGACTTCATCGGCAATCGCCTCGACACACGGTGGCTCGAAAGCGTGTTCTTGCCCCAGTATCGGGAGCCAAAGGAGGCCTGATATGGCCCATATCGAATTCCTCGACGAAACGATGCGCGACGGCCAGCAAAGCCTCTGGGGCATGCGTATGCAGGCCGGCATGGCGCTGCCCGTCGCGCCACTCATCGACCGTAGCGGTTTTCGAGTCATCGATCTGACGGGGTCTTCACTGTTTGAAGTGATGATCCGTACGTGCCGGGAAAATCCGTGGGGGGGTCTCGACCTTCTGGTCGCCGCCATGCCGCGCACGCGGATCCGCGGCGGCATGCGGTCGAACGCCTCCGTCACCTTCGGCGTAACGCCAGACTCTCTGATGGACGCCTGGATGCGTCAGCTCAACCGCCACGGCTGCCGCAGCTTCTGGATCTACGACGTACTGTTCAACATCGACAAGATGCACCGGCTCGCCAAGATCGCCAAGGAATTCGGTTCCGAGGTCGCTGGTTCGATCATGTTCGCGCTCTCGCCTGTCCATACGGACGAATATTACGCGGGCAAGGCCGAGAAGCTGTCAGCCTCGCCCGACATCGACACGCTGTTGCTCTATGACACCGCCGGCGTCCTCGACAAGGAGCGGCTGAAGACGCTCGTGCCTGCGATCAAGGCGCGAGCGCCAGGCAAGCCGATCGAGTTTCACGCCAACAACATTCTCGGCCAATCGGCCAAGGCCTATCTCGACGCGATCGATCTCGGTGTGACGATCCTGCATACCGCCAGCCGGCCGATGGCGAACGGTCCTTCGGTGCCCTCGACGGAAATCATGCTGCACAATGTCGAGTTGCTCGGTCATACGCACGGCATCGACGAATCGCTTTTGCCCCCGGTCGCAGAGCATTTCGAGAAGGTCGGGAAGGCGGCTGGGTTTCTGGTCAATCAAGCGAACGAATACGACGTGCTGTCGATCCGGCACCAAATCCCTGGCGGAATGACCGGAACATTGAAAGCGCAGCTTGCGCAACACAACATGACCGACAAACTCGACGAGGTCTTGCGTGAAACGGCGGAGGTACGGCGCGATCTCGGCTATCCGGGCATGGCGACGCCGTTCAGTCAGCTCGTCGGCATCCAAGCGGTGCTCAATATCGTCACTGGCAAACGCTACAGCATCGTCCCGGACGAGGTCATCCAGTACGCCTCAGGATTCTACGGAGAGACCGTGGCTCCGATCGACCTTAATGTCCGCGATATAATCATGGCTGCACCGCGCGCCAAGCAGGCCGTGAGCACTCCGCCTGAACAGCCGACGATCGAGGAGTTGCGCAAACGTTACGGGACCGAGGACGACGACGAGCTGATCCTGCGCGCGCTGGTGCCGGGGCCCGATCTCGAAAAGATGCGCGCGGCTGGTCCCGTCAGGCAGGATTTTCCGCTTTTGTCATCGCCCGAGCTCGATCAGGTTCAGCGGCTAATGCGCGTCGCCAAGTCGCCGGTCGTGCAAATCCGTTCGGCTGCGCTGACGCTCGATTTGCGCCGCTCCGCGGGCTAGGAGAGCGCCCTATGCGAAGAGCCGTTGTCGTCGACGTGGTGCGATCGCCGTTCGCGCGTGGCCGCGCCGGAGGCGCCTTGGAAGGCCTCCATCCCGTCGGCCTCTACGCGCAGACGCTGCAGGCGCTGGTCCGGCGGACGGGCGTCGATCCGGGACTCATCGAAGACGTCATTACCGGCTGCGTGATCCAGGTCGCGGAGCAGTCTGGCAATATCGGCCGCCAGGCGGTGCTGGCGGCGGGGTTGCCCGAGCGGGTGCCCGCAGTCACGCTCGACCGCAAATGCGGCTCGGCCCAGCAAGCGTTTGATTTCGCGGCCCAGGGCGTCATCGCGGGCGCCTATGATCTCGTGGTCGCGGGCGGCGTCGAGATGATGAGCCTCGTGCCCATGCGCGCCAACCGTATGGGCAAGGACAATGAGGGACCGGCCTTTCATCTCCGCTATCCCGAGGGGCTCGTGCGCCAGGGGGTGTCGGCGGAACTCATAGCCGCACGCTGGGGGATCAGCCGCGCGGCGATGGACGAGTATGCGCTGAAGTCGCATGAGCGCGCGATTGCCGCCGAAGATCGCGGCGTGACTCAGCGAGCCATCGCGTCCGTCGACGTTCCGACTGCGGACGGAAACCTTCAGCACTTCCATCGCGACGAGGGTCCACGGCGCGACACGACGTCGGAAAAACTCGCGTCGCTGAAGCCAGCGTTCGAGGACGGGGCCATCGCCGCCCGGTTTCCTGAGATCCGCTGGAGCGTCACCGCCGGCAATTCGAGTCAGGTCACCGACGGAGCGGCTGCAATACTAATCGCGGAGGAAGAGGTGGCTATTCGACTGGGCCTCAAGCCGCAAGCGGCAATCACTCATTTCGCGCTATCCGGCGACGATCCCATCTTGATGCTGACGGCGATCATCCCGGCGACGAAGAAGCTGCTCGGTCGCGCGGGGCTTTCAATCGATCGCATCGACGCTTTTGAGGTCAACGAGGCCTTCGCGTCGGTGGTGCTTGCGTGGCTTCGGGATACGGGCGCCGATCCCGCGCGCGTTAATCGGCTCGGCGGCGCCATCGCGCTCGGCCATCCGGTCGGCGCGTCAGGTGGACGGTTGCTCGCAAATCTGCTTGCCGCCCTTGAGGAGACCGGCGGCCGCTATGGCCTCCAGACGATGTGCGAATCCGGCGGCATGGCCAACGCGACGTTGATCGAGCGGCTCTGAAGCGACGCTCAGGCGCTCAGGTTCGCGCCACCGTTGACGAAAATCACCTGTCCCTGAATGAATTCGGCTGCGGGCGAAGCGAGCCATCGCATCAGGCTAGTGTAGTCCGTGTCCGTAACCCCCCGGCCGGACGGATTGTGACTCGCGGCGTCGCGAACGAGGTCGGCCGCCTTTTCGATGCCGAACAACGCCCGCACGGCGTCGGTCTCAACAATCGCGGGCGCGATCGCGTTGATACGAACGCCTTTCGGGGCCAGCTCGACCGCAAGATAGCGCATCAAGCTTTCTGCCAGCGCCTTAGAGACGCCGACGGCGGCGTAATTCGGCACGACGATCCGTCCGCCGCGACTGGTCAAATAGAATATTGTGCTGCCGCGGGACAGAAGCGGCAGGGCCGCCTGGACCAGGAAGAGGAGGCTCGTGCCGTTGGTCGTGATGGCGCGAGCGAAGCGAACCGGGTCGGCTGCGAGTGCGGTCGAAGCGTAAGCGTCGACGGCGCAGTGAACCACCTGATCGAGCCGGCCTGTGATTGCGCGCGCCGCGCCGATAATGGCCGCGCAGCCTTCCGGCGTCCCGGCGTCGGCTTTGACGAGACGCGCTCGGCCGCCGGCTTGTGCAACCGCCGCCGCGGCGGCGTGCGCCGCCTCTTCGTCGTTGTGATAGACGAGAATTACGTCGCCGGCGTCGGCCGCGAAAGCCTTTGCGACCGCGAGCCCGATGCCTTTGGTTCCGCCGACAATTAGGATCGTCAAGGCGCGATCATTCGGAACTTCGAATTGCGGGGAACGCTTCGTCCGGAAGGCGCATGAGGCTCAGGCGCGTCCGCCGGATGTGCAGGCCGGCCACCTTTTGCGCTCTCATGGCGTCCCCGCGCAGAATCGTATCGGTGATGGTCTCATACTCTTTGAACTGCTTCTCGCGGTCGCGTGGCGTGATGTAGGCCTGGAACTGCATGCGCAGGAGATGAATCTGCATCAGCGGCAGCATGCGTTTGAGCTCGAGGTTGCCGCCTATCTGAATGATCGTGTCATAAAACCGGCCCCGCTCGTTGAGAAACGCAGCCGTCCCGCCGTCGTCCCTGAAGGCGAGCAGCCGCTCATGGGCTTCGCGCATCCGGGCGGCATTTTCGTCCGCGCCGATGCGCCGCGCCGCCAGACTGGCCATGAGTCCGACGAGCGCCTCGAGAACGATCAGGCTGTCGCGCACTTCGCCGCGCGACATCGCGCGCACATAGGCGCCCCGATGGCGCGTCAGCGTCAGGACGCCTTCGGCGGCCAGCCGTTTGAGCGCCTCGCGCACAGGTCCCCGGCTCACGTGGTAGTCGCGCGTCAGATCGGCTTCGATCAGCCGCTGGCCCGGAACGTAGTTGCCCGAGCGGATGCTGCGGATAATCGCGTCGACGACGCGGTCGGGCGAGGTCTTCGCTGATTCGCCCTTGTCCGCCTTGTTTCTATCGGCGGTCGCGCGGCGCGAAACTGGCGATGTGGCGGCGTCCATGTCCTTGGTCCGGGTGTTCCGCGCTTCTGGCTTCGCGCTCTGGCGACGCAAACGCGCTGATTTCCAGATCGAGCCGGCTTATCCGGCTCCGCCGCCGCGATCAAGGCGGCGTTCGGCCGACGGACCTGAGGCCGGACGCCTCCTATTCGTTCGGCCGCACCATCACCTTGATCTGCGAAGTCGGTTTGCGCAGGGCCTCGAACGCGCCCGGCAGCTGGTCGAGCGTGACCATGTCGGTGATCATCGGGCGAGGGTCGACCCGGCCGGCGTCGAGCAGGTCGAGCACGAGCCTCCAGTCCGGCCGGCCGTAGCCGAGGACATATTGGATGTTGACCTCCTTGAAAATCGCGTTGATGGGCGTCATCGCATCCTCGACCATGCAGACGCCGACCACCACGATGCGGCCGAAAGTCTTTGAAAGTTCCACGCATTTCTGGATCATTCCAGGGACACCGACACATTCGAATATGACGTCGGGCGGGCCCCCGGCCTTCTTCACAAAGGCCTCGGCGACTTCCTCCTTAGCCGGATCGATCACGGCGGTAGCGCCGAGCGCGCCTGCGGCCTCACGGCGCGCAGGGGCATATTCGCTGACGATCACATCGCGCGCCCCGGCGAGTTTCGAGAAGATCCCGACCGCGAGACCGATCGGGCCGCCGCCCATGATCAGCACGCGTTCCCCGACCGTCACCTTGCCCCGGTTGACCGCGTGGAGGCCGACGGCAAGCGGCTCGACCGCCGCGCCCTCGCGGCTTTTCACCGCCGTCGGCAGGCGCAACGCTTCCTTGGCGCTGAATTTGACGAATTCGGCATAGGCGCCCTGCGCCGAAGGATGAAATCCGGTCAGTGTGTTCTTCGGACACATGATGCCCAGATTGTCCTTGCATTCTTCGAGGCCGAGCTTGCGACACTCCTCGCAGGCGTTGTTAGGGAGCGCGGTCGCCATCTCGCCGACCCTCCACTGAGCCGCGCCGGACTCAACAATCTCGCCAGCAAACTCGTGGCCGAGGATGGTGCCATCGGGAACAACGAAGGCGCCGGGATGAGTCGAGTGGAGGTCCGAACCACAGATGCCGCAATAGTCGACCTTGAGGACGATCTCGCCCCGGCCTGCCTTCGGCTTGTCGACCGTCTCGACGCGAAGCGGCTTCCCCAATTCGTGAAAAACGGCGGCCTTCATTGCTTTCATTCCTCCTGTTAGGGGACCAGCGTGTGGTGAGAATCGACGAATGACATGACATCGATCTTCCACTTGCCTTCCTTCTTATCCAGGATGAAGAGCCAGTCAGCGGAGACATTTTGTGGTTTGCCGCCGAGCATAAAAGGGAAGGAGGCGGGGATTACCGCTTCGGCGCGCGAATCCGCCGCAAAAATGTAGCGCGGTCCGTGACGCTGGAACCGCCAGTCCGTGATTTTGTATTGCGTAAGAACGGCTTTCAGGTCGCGCGAATAGTCGGCGACGGCGGTCTTGCCGCTCCATGAGAAGGGCGCAAAATCATCCGTAATCGCCGTTGGCGAATCCAGAAAAACTGCCTGCAGATCAGGTTCCGAACCGGCATTGATGGCGCCGATCGCCGCATCGATCGTCGAAAGAATGGCAGGGTCGGTCTCTGCAGAATACGTCGGCGCTATTACTGCGAATGTAAGACTGCCTAGTGTGGCGAGGAGGCAAGCGGTGGGTGAGAAGAGGCGCATGTAAAGTTCCTCCCGCTGTGTTTGCCGCGGGTCCCGGCATAGTGGACCTCGCCGATTTTTCGTCCTACAATTTTAACCTACAATACGGCGGCCGGCTCGCGTTGTCTATAATCTAAACGATCGGCAGTCGATTTTGGGAGAAGAATGATGGATCGCTTGAAGGGCAAAATCGGGCTGATCACGGGGGCTGGAACCGGCGTCGGTCGCGCCTGCATGAAACTGTTCGCCGCCGAGGGGGCGAAGGTCGTTGGCGTCAGCCGTACGAAGTCCAACCTCGAT
>DASXXT010000450.1:0-5697 GCA_036502965.1 Roseiarcus sp.
ATAAGCGTCGACGGCTCCCTCGATGTCGCCCAGGATCAGCTTCGCCTCACCCTCGGTCGCGTCCACCCATTCGTCCGCGTCGCGTTCGGCGCGGCATCGATCGCAAAGCGCCAACACCTCAGCCGCCAGCGCCTTCGCAGCCTTTCGATCCTTATCAAGGACTTGGGCGAGGAACGCCAGGTTGATCCCGTGATAGTAGCCCTGCCGTAGGTCGTTGGCGTTCTTCGCGAGTTCGTAGCCCCTCGCGTAGTAAGCCTTGGCGCCCTCGGCGTCGGCCTTGCGCCGGCCGGAGAACAGCCAGTTGCGCTTTAGCCGGCCGGCCATCGCTCCCAGCACGTCGCTATTCGGATTCTGCCGCTTTTCCAGAATGCCGCGGGCGTCGTCCCGCCGACCGGTCTTGTCGAGCGCGATCGCCAGGCGAACGAGTTCGGCGTCATCGAGCTCCGCAGCATGGGATTCCCCCTTCTTGATCAGGCCAAGGAAGTTGCCGCGCTCGATAGCGCGCAGCGCCGAATCGCCGATATCGGCGTCGTCGTCTCTTTCCGTGATCCGCCGCGCGATGAGATCGACCATCGTGGAGTCCGAAGGGTCCAGCATGGTCACGTGATTGCCAGCGACGACCGCCGTCAGTTTCGTTGGGAAAGGATCGATCGAGGACCACGGTGGAACGAATTGGTCTTTTTCGCCGGCGACCGCGAGAAATGAGAATGGCGCATCCGCTTCAAATGAGCGCTTCCAGTCCTCGCGCAATTTGGTGATGAAATCGCCGCCCTTCGCCATGTTTTTCAATTGCCGTTTCCAAAAGGCAAGCGGGCTGGCCTTCGCGAGGCCACCGCTCGGCGTCCCGAACAGAATGACGGCGTGCGTGCTATCCGCGATGGCAGGGTTGTCGACCAGCGCCTTTTGGACGACAAGACCGCCCATGCTATGGGCGACTAATACCCAGGTCTCGTAGTGCGCGAGGGTTGCGAGCCCGAGGTGCGTGTGAAGCGCTTGCGCAATTACGCCAAGGTCGGCGTCGGCGCTCCAGATCCCCTGGATGTCCGGCAACCAGCTGGTGCCATAGGTCATGGTCCAACAGTCCCACTTGGCCAGCCGCAAATCGCTCGCGATCCGTGGCGCAATATTGGTCCATGTCGTCGCTCCGCTGCCGGTGAATCCATGCACGAATATGATTGCGGCGCGCTGGTCTGGCCTATTTTTTCCAACGAAACTAAGGGCGGGCGCTTCCATGATTTCTTCCCTTTTATTGACGGTTTTCTTGCCATCCAGAATCTCGTTTTGATCACGACGACACCGAACTCAGTGCAGCGTCTGCGTTCCATGGGTGACGCAGCTCGTCCCCACCGGCACGCTATGCGGTCCGCCGCCCGCCGCGGTCGCGAGCCACCTCGCGACGCCCGGTTCGTCCTGAGTAACGACCGTCAAAAGGACGTAATCGCCGCAATTCGAAACGATCTGGCCCCTCGCCAGCCAGATCGCCGCCTGGGGCGACGCAATCCGCCTGGCCTTCGCCCGGCCGAGCTCGTAGGGAATCCATTTCGAGTTTGCGCTGTGCGCCGTGTAGAGCGCGATGACGTGGGTCGAACTCAGCAAGGCGATCTCGACGATTGCGGCGACCAGCGTCGCACGCCGAGGATCGTTCGGCGGCAGTTGACTGACAAACGCCAGCGTCGGGTCGTGCACGTCGAGCCAGCTGTCAATTGCGTGATGCTCGACGAGACAAGCGACCCGCTCACCTTTGTCGGCGTCGTCCCGCTGGTGGGAAATAAAGACGCAGGGCTTGGTGAGCGTCGTGACGGCGGCGGGAATCTCGTCGAGGAAGCGGCGGAGCGCCTGCATGCATGCGGCTTCAAGCTGATTGGGATCTGAGGGAAGATCCGATAGGCGCCAGACCAATTCCCTCCAGGGCCGAGAATTTTCAATCGATCCGTCGAAGCGTTCGACAAGACCCTGCACCACAGGGGAATCAACTCGGCGCCAGTCGAATCTGATCACGCGTCACCCCCTGGAGTAGGCTCGCCGCGCCGTAACGAGTTCGGGCTCGACCTCGGCGCCCGGCGACGGGCTTGCTTGGCTTCGCCGGCGTTTCGCGGATGAGGGCGAAGGAAAAGCTTCCTCCGGGACCCCGCCGTAGTCTGCGCGATTCTATCATACCCAACAAGGCGGCGGGCTTGCCGTTGATTCGCCGCGCCCCTGTAGGGTCTGCGCCGCGAGGAGGTCCGTGACCGACCGCTTCAACGCCGTCCGTCGTCATTTAAGCCAAGTCTCTCGCGCGCCGCTCGCCATCGCGCCTGCAGCGCGGCGATATCCGCGTCGTCGAGCGGCGCCAGGCGCTCGAACACGATTGCGCTCACCCCCTTCTCCAGATGAAAGACCTCGCCGGTGCGGCGGAACTTCGCGCCGATCCCCTGCCCCGTCAGCATTTCGCGCGATGGCGTGATGACTGTCTGCTGGTAGTCGGGATCGAGGTGAGTCTGGACCGGATCGCCGACGATGATGATGGCGCAATCCTTCAGGGCCGCTCCTGGCGGTCCGTCGACCGTATCGACGTCGGGCATCGCGACGCCGAGCTCGCGCCTGCTTGGACCCCGCTCCGGGCGGAGCTGCCACAATTCGCCGATGAGCTGGCCGCTGAACGTATAGCTCGAGCCGAGCCCGCAGACCTTGGCGTCGGGCTGCGCACGCTCATCCGCCCAATCCTTCAGGCGCTTAAGTTCGTCAAGATCCGCGCGCGGCGCTCGCGGCAATCCGGCGATCGGCGCGAGGCCCAGCGGACTGAGCGCCGCTGCTAGCGGTGAGAGCGTGATCGCGCCAAGCGCGGCCATCCCGAAAAGCGCGATGCGCGGCGCCCGCGCGAAGCCGAGCATCAGCGAAGCCGCGATCGGTACGACAATCGCCGGCGCGATCAGATCGAGATGATGAATGTAGGGCGTCTGGATGCGCAGGAACAACGCGGCCGCGACCGCGGCTGCGCCAAGAGTCAGACGCAGCAAGCGCTTGTCGCGGGAGCGCGCCCAAAGGAGCGTAATGCTGGCGAGCGCAGCGAGGGCGGGGATAATTCCGACCCAGTCTCCGAGCTCACGCAGGAATACGTCCGGGGGCTTGCGATAGCCGGCGTAAGTGCGGGTGTAGTCATGCGCGCTGAAGTTCGGCGTCCAATCGATCAGGACCGGGCTCAAGAGCGCGAGCAGGGTCAGAGTGCCGAGAGCGGCCGCCGTGACGGCGTCCTGCCAGCGAAAGCGCGCGCCTCTCCTCAGCGCGATCGGACCAACCTCCAGCGCCAGCATGACGACGATTCCCGCCCCGGCGAACGCATACCAGCGCCGGAAGGCGAACATCGCGTACAGGGTCAGCGACAACGCCACGGCGACGCGGCGCGTCATCGGCGTAACGCGCGCGTCGCGACCTGGTCGCAACGCAAGCAGGCGGGCAAGACGTTCGGCCAGCTTGAGCGCGCACACGACCAGCACGAGGCCGCCGACGTCGGGCATGCCGCGCGCCGCGACCGCCATTGCCGCAGGATAAGCGACGAGCACGACGGCGACGCCAAAAGCGAGCTTTGCGGCTTCGTTGCGCGTCGTCAGGCTGACCTGCGGCCTCAGTTGGCGCCGGCCTTCGTGCAAGCTCACGCGTCCTTCGAGGCTGCTTCGGGGCGCTTCAGGACGAGGGGGAGGGATCGCGCCTGGTCTTTCCGCGCGGCCCGCGCAATCGCGCGCCAGGACCGCAAGCGCGACGGCGGCCGGCGCGGCGTAGAGGGCGAGCAGCGCGAAGGTGTAGATGGCGCGCGACGTCGGCTCCGTCAGCGCTAGGAGGAGGCCTGGGACCAACGCCGGCGCCCAGCAATAGTCTTGCGTGACGGACTGGACGGCGGCGCCGAGGAGCAGCGGCCAGTCGCCCGCATCCGTGAGCCGCGCGACCATCATCGCAATACCGCGATAGGTCATGAAGTCGGCGATCATCAGATCGCGCGAGACAAGCACGAGATAGGCCGCATAGGCGGACATGAGCGCGAGCGTCACGGCGAACAGCGCCGCGAGGGGCCATGAAACCTTGAGGCGCGCCCCCGCGGTGCGGGCAAGCCACCCGGCGAGCCCCACGCCGAACGCAGCGGAAGCGAAACTGGCGAGCCTCAGCCTCGCGTCCGGACTAACGAGCGCGCAGAGAACGACAATTCCCACACCAGCAGCAACGGCCCTTGTGAACTTCGCCAGCGCCGCATCATCCAGCGTGAAAGCCAACGCAAGCGCCGCGAGTCCTGTGAAGGCTGTAAGGCCAGTCACGATGATTGCGGGCGCGCCGGCCGCAGCGCGATAAAGGAGAAGGGCGATTGACGCCATAAGCGTCAGGGCCGCGAGCGCCGCGAAACTTCGTCTGGCGGACCGCAGCGGAGAGAGGGAACGCGCGACGACGGCGGTCACGCGCGCTATGTTAGGAGACTGCGGTTAAGAGTTTTCGACAGGTGCGGTATCGTTTGCTGCGCGGACCGCCATCAGATTGAAAAGTTCTGATTTTCCCTTTTCCGTTAGCTAATGTACTCCTGTATTCCGCCACTGTTCGATGTGGCCAACTCAATCTTCAGTATGCCAAGCGCAGCAAAATGAATTTTGATTTGGTCGGCGTCCATTCCACGGATGGAAATGTTATAAGCCTTCCTGTTCAATTCGAATACGTATTGGGCTATATGATCTCTTATCGCTGACGCAATCGAAGGACCGTATACTTTCGGACCAATAATTCTAAGTATTTCTCCCCATGTTATCTTCAGTTCTGCGCCTCTTTGCGACTCATTCATGGTATATACGTACCTAACAGCAAACGTATCGTCCAACGATGCCAGCCCATCTAATTTCCTTGAGTTCTCGATTAAGAGCGCGTTATGCGTCCCAACCAATTCGTCGTAGGCGGTCCTCAGCTGAATGAATTGCTGCATCACTTCAGCGCTCGCCGCGGCGTCACCTCTAATCCAACCAGCGGCCGGATACGTGCTGATAGCCCTCACGATTGCTTGCATTATAGCGGCAATCAGCGCATCGCGATTGTCCCAGTGTCGAACCATGCGGCCAGTCTTCACCTTCTCCCGGAAGGCGTCCAATTTAGCCTTGAGAGACGGGTCCGCATCGAAATTCTTCATTGGGAGGTTTTCGATCCCACTATGGACGAGCGCAATGACGGTCTTTCCGGCCGAGCGAGCGTAATCGAACTCCCGCTCCGTATAGCTCACGCCTTCTTTATCAACGGACCCATACCGAGCCCCGATAATCAAAAGATAGTAATCGCATTCATCTATAACCTTTTTGATATACTCGAATTGCTCCATATCAATCGCCGGGAACGCTTCCATTCCCGCGGGAATGTGTTAGAGGTCAAGTATCGCCTTTAGCGCTAGTTGGCGCTCCTCGACCAGATCACTGAAAGTTGAGGAGATGAATATCTGATACTTCTTTCCCGCCAACGCTCAGACTCCGCTTCTGCAACACCGATCTACCCAGCGTCGTTCTTTTTCTGAATACCATCACTGAGTGACGGAGTAGATTCTGTACCGAACTTGCCCCGAACAGCACGAGCCTCGGACGAGCCCGAAGGCGAAGGTCGGCGCGAGACCGGCCAGAACGCCAAGCAGGAAGCGGGTCATTTCCTTTGCCCGTTCGTCCGCTTGGGTCGCGCATCGGCCGACTTCGGCGGCAAGGTTTGGAC
>DASXXT010000451.1:0-5731 GCA_036502965.1 Roseiarcus sp.
TTCGCCACTGTCGCAGCCTCCTCGCGCCAGATGCTGAGCCACGACTTGCTGCTCGACGTGCGCTCTGCGCTTGGCCGCCATTACGTCCAGCGCGGTTCGCTCAAGCTCGCCGCGGCGGAGAGTCTGGTGATGGAAAACCCGGAATACGCCGCGGCCCTCTTGCAGCGGGTGCGCGAAATCGGCGCCGCGCTCATGCTCGACCGGTTCGGCGCCGGCTACACCTCGCTCGGCCACCTGCCGCAGTACCGCTTCGACGCGATGCGGATCGATGCGTCGCTGGTCAGGCCCAACTCCTTCGGTGCGCGGTCGCCCATCTTGCGTTCGATCGTGGCCATGGCCCAGGAGATCGGGATGGACGTCATCTCCGAGGGGGCGGAGACGGAATCCGATGCGGTCGAGCTTGCCCAGCTTGGCTGCCAATTCGCTCAAGGGGCGGCCTTCGGCCAGCCCATGAACGCGGCCGCAGCGCGAAAACTCATGGGCGCCGCGGCCGCCTGACGGGCCGGCGCCCACCATCTCGCCGCAGTCCCACGCCGTGTGTGCAGCCCTGTCGCTACAAAGCGCGCAAGAACGCCACCAAATCCTGCTTCTCCTGCGACGAGAGTTTGTCGCCGAGGACCAGGTTGAAGAACTCAACCGTGTCGTCCAGCGTCAGCAGCCGCTGGTCATGCAGGTAGGGCGGGTTGTCCTTGATGCCGCGCAGCGGGAAAGTCTTGACCTTCCCGTCCCCGACCTCCGCCGCGTAGTTGATCATTTCCGGCTTGAAGAAACGCTCGGTCTGGAGATCGTGCATCAGGTTGTCGGTGTAGTAGGGCGGCTGGTGACAGATGGCGCATTGGCCCTTGCCGAAGAAGATATCTTGCCCGTGCATTTCGGCTGGCGTCGCCTTGGCGGGATCGAGCTTGCCAAATAAGTCGAGCTTGGGCGCAGGCGGAAAGTCCAGCATTTCCTGGAAGTCGGCCATGAAATCGACCTGGCTGCCGCGCTCCAGCGGATTCACGCCTTTTTTCGTCGCCGTCACAATGTCGCCGTCGAAGTAGGCCGTGCGCTGCTCGAACTCGGTGAAATCCTCGACCGTTTTCAAGGCTCGCTGAGAACCGAATAGCCGCTGAATGTTCACGCCGCGCAGCGACACCGTGCCGACGCGATGGCGGAACCACTCCGGGCGGTTGTCGGGGGCGAGGTGTACGGCGCCATTCTGGTGTCCGTTCGAGTGGCAGTCGAAGCAGGCGACGCCAAGACTGGGCACGGCTGATTTGCGATCTTCGGTCGCGTTAAATTGCTGCTCCGGGAAAGGCGTCAGCAAGAGGCGCAACCCTTCCAGTTGCCTGGGCGTGAGAATGCCGTTGAACATCTCGAAGAAGTTGGTGAGCGAGATCAGCTTGCCCTGCGAGACGTCGCCCAGATCGGGGCGCGAGGTCAGGTACATCGCCGGAGGAAATGCGGCCAGAAAGCGTTCGGGCAGGTCAAAAGCGATGTCGAAGCGGGTGAGGTCTCGCCCGTCCTGCCTTTTGATCGCGTCGATCTCCTCGTTTGGAAAAACCTGGCCCCCGGTGGAATGGAATGGATGCGGCAGCGGGAGGAAGCCTTTCGGCCATAACCCCTGCTCACGGATGGCGTCAGGGCTCATGCCCGCGAGCTGTCCCCATGTCACCACCCCGGGCGGCAGCCTGACGCGCACCCCTTCCTGCAGCGGCTTCCCGTGCTCCATCGTGACGCCCTGGGCGGGATGATCGCCGAGGTCGTAGCGCTCCTCAAGCATCGCCTGGTGTTCGCGTTCAATGCCTGGCTTTGCCGCCACATCCGCGGCCATCTTCGCCGCAAAGGGTTGGTCAATAGCAATCGGCTGGAAGCTGGTCAGCCCGCGTGGCCCCTTCTGATAGCCCTCCGTCCCCTCCAGGTACGGGTTCTGCGCAGCCGGCGGCGGGGCCGCCTGCTGCGCATAGACGCCGCCGAACAACAGAAGAAGACAACTCGAAGAGAGAAAAAGCCCGATGCGCCTGCTTCGTCCGGTCATGGGTCACCCTTGAAACGGTTACCGAATTTCGGTGGCATGCAGCAGTTTGACGCCGGCTCGTTCGCGTAACGAACGAAGCCCAAATCTCATAAAAATGAGAGCGTGCAGCATAGTGAAGGCGGAAAAATGACCAAGGACCAAGCTCAGCTTTCGAGTTGGTATGGAGCTGATGGCCGAACGTCCGGAAGCGGTCCAAACTGATTGAGTTCGGGCCCTAGCGCGAAGCTTGGGCCAGATGCCGCCGGTAGCGGGCCTGCACTTGCGCACGGTAGATCGGGCGCATCGCTTCGTGGCGGAGGCGCTCGGCGAGGCCCATCGACTTGCGTTGTACGGTGCTGCCCCCGGTCTCCCGAGACACATCGCGGACCGGCGAGGGCGAGGCGACCAGCACCGGCTGGCCGGTGACCCAGGTCATTTGCAACAGCGTGTCCACCGGGCGGTCGAACGGCAAAGTGCGATCGAGCAGGAGCTTGGCGGCGGCGAGCGAGACGACCTGGGCGATCGCTCTCAACGGCGGCGCGTGGGGGCGCATGAGCGCAAGCCCGTCGCGGCTCGCGACGGGGGTCCCGTTTCGGATTGGCTTAGCCGGCAGCAGCAGATAATCCCAGGCCGATCGTTCGACAATTATGAACTCGATCAGCGTAGCGAATGCGTCGGGATCGATTTGCGCGTCGTCTTCGAAGATGAAGGCGAAGTCCAGAGCGTCATCGACAATCCGCCGCCAGGCGGCGCGATGGCTTAGGAAAACGCCGACCTCGGTCCTCGTCAACGGGAATGGATAGGTGGGCTGGAAACGCCGCGGAGCATAGGCCTGGTCGACCTCTTGCGGCGAAAGACGCGCACCGTCGACGGCCGCGACGACCTCGCTCTCGATCGACAGGCGGGCGCTGAGCAACCGGACATTGGCTGCGCGCGAACTTGCGCGCTCCAAATGGAGAATAAAGGCTTTGGGGCCGCTCAAGGCTGGCTCACTGTGCAAAGACCTGCGATAGTCCCGGCCTTAAGAGCGCGAGAGGGCCTACATACTCGCCGTTCCGCGCCAAGTCATCCCGCTTGCCGGTGGAAAAAGGAGAGGGCAGCGCCCGATGAAGATCACCGTCGATGTTGACTGCACGCCTCTCGAGGCGCGTCAGTTCATGGGACTGCCGGATGTCGAGCCGATGCAGAAGGCGGCCATGGCCCAGATCGAAAAGCGCATGATGGCCGAGCTCGAGCGCTTTTCTCCCGAGACTCTGTTCAAGGCATGGCTCCCGATCGCTGGCATGAACGCCGAGTGGCTCCAGGAGTTTTTGAAGCGCGCGTCCCCCTGACGCGCAAACCTGATATCCGTCAATGCCGCCGTTCTTTGTTCGGCGTTAAAGCGCTTCTGTGCCTTCCGTCCGCGCCAGGCGGCTCCTACATAGGGCGTTAAGGCCGCGAAATCGCGGCAATCCGATTGTATGGGCTAACTGGCGTCGCTTCGGGGCGCCAGCCTGCGCCGAAGGGGTAGATCATGAACTTGGAGAAATATACCGAGCGCGCGCGCGGTTTTGTGCAGGCCGCTCAGTCGCTGGCGCTTCGTGAGGGGCATCAGCAGTTTACGCCCGAGCACGTGCTCAAAGTGCTTCTGGACGATGAGGAGGGCTTGGCCGCCGGGCTGATCGATCGGGCGGGCGGGAACTCTCGCCAGGCCCTGAGTGAGGTCGAAGCCGCCCTCGCCAAGCTGCCTAAGGTCGAGGGCTCGGGAGCTGGCCAGCTCTATATGGCGCCGACGACGGCGCGCCTGTTCGACAACGCCGAGAAGATCGCCCAGAAGGCGGGCGATTCCTTTGTCACCGTCGAGCGCCTCTTGCTGGCGCTGGCGATGGAGAAGGGGACGCAGGCGGCCAAAATTCTGGCGAACGCCGGCGTCTCGGCGCAGACCCTCAACGCGGCGATCAACGACCTCCGCAAAGGCCGCACGGCCGACTCGGCGAGCGCCGAGAACCAGTATGACGCGCTGAAGAAATACACGCGCGACCTCACGGAAGCGGCGCGCACGGGCAAGCTCGATCCAGTGATTGGCCGCGACGAGGAGATCCGCCGCACCATTCAGGTGCTGTCACGGCGCACCAAGAACAATCCGGTGCTGATCGGCGAGCCTGGCGTGGGAAAGACGGCGATCGTGGAGGGCCTTGCGCTACGCATCGTCAACGGCGACGTGCCCGAATCGATCCGCGACAAGAAGCTTCTCGCTCTCGACATGGGATCGCTCATTGCCGGCGCGAAATATCGCGGCGAGTTCGAGGAGCGGCTTAAAGGGGTGCTCAACGAAGTCACTGCGGCCGCGGGCGGCATCATCCTGTTCATCGACGAAATGCATACCCTCGTCGGGGCCGGCAAGGCCGATGGCGCGATGGACGCCTCGAACCTCTTGAAACCCGCGTTGGCGCGCGGCGAGCTGCACTGCGTCGGCGCGACGACGCTCGACGAATATCGCAAGCATGTCGAGAAGGATGCGGCTCTGGCGCGGCGGTTCCAGCCGATATTCGTCTCCCAGCCGACGGTCGAGGATACGATCTCGATCCTGCGCGGCCTTAAGGAGAAGTATGAGGCCCATCACGGGGTGCGCATCACCGATCCGGCGATCATTGCCGCGGCCACGCTGTCCGATCGCTATATCGCCGACCGCTTCCTGCCGGACAAGGCGATTGACCTTATCGACGAAGCTGCGTCCCGCCAGCGGATGCAGGTCGACTCCAAGCCCGAGGAGCTGGACGAGCTTGATCGGCGCATCATGCAGCTCAAGATCGAGCAGGAGGCGCTGAAGAAGGAAAGCGACGCGGCTTCCAAGGATCGCCTCAAGAAGCTTGCGAGCGAGCTTGCGGAGTTGCAGGAAAACTCCGATGCGTTGACCGCTCGCTGGAAGGCCGAGAAGGATAAGCTTGGCCAGGCCGCCAAGCTCAAGGAAGAGCTTGACGCCGCCCGCAACGCGCTCGCCCAGGCGCAGCGCAAAGGCGACTACGCGGAAGCTGGAAGGCTCACTTACGACACGATCCCCACGCTTGAGAAGAAACTCCAGGAGGCGGAGAGCCAGGGCAATAGCGTGCTGGTCGACGAGGCGGTGACCGCCAATCACGTCGCGCAGGTCGTCTCGCGCTGGACCGGCATTCCGGTCGACAAGATGCTCGAGGGCGAGCGCGAGAAGCTCCTCAAAATGGAGGAGGAAATCATGCGCCGGGTCGTCGGCCAGCACGAAGCGGTGCACGCCGTTTCGACCGCCGTCCGGCGCGCCCGCGCCGGCCTGCAGGACCCGAACCGGCCGATCGGCTCGTTCATGTTCTTAGGGCCGACCGGCGTCGGCAAGACGGAGCTCACCAAGGCGCTCGCGGCCTTCCTGTTCGACGACGAGAGCGCGCTGGTGCGCATCGATATGTCCGAGTACATGGAAAAGCATTCGGTTGCCCGGCTCATCGGCGCGCCCCCCGGCTATGTCGGCTACGAGGAAGGCGGAGCTCTGACCGAGGCGGTGCGGCGCCGGCCCTATCAGGTCGTGCTGTTCGACGAGATCGAGAAAGCGCATCCGGACGTGTTCAACGTCCTGTTGCAGGTGCTCGACGATGGCCGCCTGACCGACGGCCAGGGTCGTACTGTTGATTTCAAGAACGTGCTGATCGTCATGACCTCTAACCTCGGCGCTGAGTATCTTGTCGCCCAAAAAGAGGGCGAGGATTCGAGCGCCGTCGAAGGCGAAGT
>DASXXT010000452.1:0-1594 GCA_036502965.1 Roseiarcus sp.
ACCGGCTCGCCTCTCGATGCGGCGAGCGCGGTCTTGACGCCGTCGTAGCCCATGCGGAACGGGTCTTCCAGGACGAGCCCGGCAACGGTATCGCTTTGCAGGAGCTTGACGGCACTATCGTCCGCGCCGACGCCCACGATATTGATTTTGTCGCCCGATTTGCTCACGGCGACGGCCTGACCCACGGCCTGCATCGCCACCAGATCGGAGCCGAATACGCCACGCAGGTCCGCTGTGTTGGCGATGATGTTCTTCATCATGCCGAGGATGCTCGTGGGCGTGCCGTCGGCGACCTTGTCGGCGACGATAGCCAGCGCCCGATATTTTGCCGCCAACGTCTCCTTGAAGCCCTTGGCGCGTTGATCGAGCGAGGCGAGCCCGTCCTGGGAAGCGATGACCGCAATGTTGCCTTCGGTATCGCCATACGTCCTCGTGATCGCCGCTGCGAGCGCGTCCGCGGCAATGCGGCCTGCCTTCACGTTGTCGGTCGCCAGCAGCGTGGTCATGGCCTTGGTGTCGGCGGCTGATTCGATGCCGATGATCTTGGTTTTCTTGGCGGCCTCGTCGATCGGCTTTCCGAGCGCGGCAAACTGCGCCGGCGCGATGACGATCGCCGCCGGGTTGGATGCGACCGCCTTCGCGAGCAGGTCGATCTGGCCCTTTGCATCGGACTCGGATTGGGCGCCGAGCTCGGAAATGTCGGCGCCGAGATCTTGACCGGCCTGGCGCGCGCCGGCGAGCACGGCCTGCCAGAAGGGTAGGGTCGTATCCTTCACGATGACCGCGATCGTCGGCTTCGTCTGCGCCATGGCGGGCACCCCGAAGGCGAGAGCGGCGACGGCAGCGGCCGCTACCACAAGCTTCTTCATGATCGTTCTCCTGTAATGGAGAGCCCGAAGCCCTCCTCGATGAGATGCGCGACCCCGAGTGGGTATCGTGTTCGTCGTTCCGACCGTGACGGTTTTGATCGTCAGCCCGGTACACCGGCCTTTCGAAGGCGGGGCGTGTCACCAACGCGTAACGAGAAAACCAGCGTCGGTGACACGACGTCCGCTCAACTCGACGCCAGCGCCTGATCGGTGATGGCGAGCTGCTCTTTGCCCTGGGTGTAGACAACCGTCCTGATGCCAAGAACGGAGTGCAGCTTGTCCGCCGGCACCACCATCGGCAGTGGCGCCGGCGCCGTGCCGGGCGCCGGCTGCGGAAACGCCGTCGACCTCGCGGTGTGGAAGGTGACCTTGCCCTCGACCTTCTGCATCAATTGATGGATATGACCATTGAGCACCGTCACCGAGCCGAAGCGCTTGAGCAGACCGAGCGCTTGCTCAGCATCGTCCGTGCCCCAACCCCATTCCTTGGAGATCGTCCAGAGCGGGATATGAGCGAAGACGACGATCGGCGTGGAGGCGGAGAGGCCCTTCACATCGTCGGCGAGCCAGGCCAGCTGTTCGGGCCCGAGAATGCCGAGACCGCCGGCCTGGAGGTTCATCACATTGACGAGACCGACGAAATGGACGCCGTTCTGATCGAAGGAATACCATCCTGAGCCCTTGGCCTTCTTGCCATAGCGCTCGAGGAAGGCCTTGCCCGGCTC
>DASXXT010000453.1:0-7520 GCA_036502965.1 Roseiarcus sp.
CGACGGCCTCAAGCTCGACGAATTGCGCAAGGCACTCGAGCGGCTCGCGGCCGAGATCATGGTCGATCTTGGGGTCGACGACGGCCAGCCGGGTGCCTGACCCACGCGCTCTCCGCCCTTGCGCGGCTCAGCCGGCGTTGCCATAAGGGCCGCCCCTCCGGGCACTCCGAACCCAAGCGAAAGAAATGGCGAAGTTTCCCGAACGCGTGTTTTCCGGCGTTCAGCCGACGGGCAATCTGCACCTCGGCAATTACCTTGGCGCGATCAAGCGCTTCGTCGAGATGCAGAAAACGCATCCGTGCATCTATTGCGTCGTCGACCTGCACGCGATCACGCTGCCGCAGGAGCCCGAGCAGCTTGCCCGCGCCACGCGCGAGGTGACCGCGGCCTTTCTTGCCTGCGGCATCGATCCCAAGGCCAATATCGTCTTCAACCAGAGCCGGGTCGCTGAACATGCCGAACTGACCTGGGTGTTCGACTGCGTCGCGCGGCTCGGCTGGCTCAACCGGATGACCCAGTTCAAGGAGAAAGCGGGCAAGGACCGAGAAAACGCGTCGATCGGGCTTTACAACTATCCGGTGCTGATGGCGGCCGATATTCTCGTCTATCGCGCGACGCATGTTCCGGTCGGCGACGACCAGAAACAGCACTTGGAGCTGGCGCGCGACATTGCGCAGAAGTTCAACAATGATTTCGCCGCGTCGATCGCCGCCCACGGCCACGGCGGCGCCTTCTTTCCGCTACCCGAACCGTTGATTCAGGGGCCGGCCACCAGGGTCATGAGCCTGCGGGACGGTGCGAAGAAAATGTCGAAGTCTGACACGTCGGAGAACGCCTATATCGCGCTCACCGACGATCCGGACACAATCGCGCAGAAGATTCGCCGGGCCAAGACCGACCCCGAGCCGTTGCCGAGCGAGGTCGAGGGTCTGGCGCAGCGCCCGGAAGCCGACAACCTGGTCGGCATCTTCGCCGCCTTGAACGACGAGTCGAAGCCCGACGTGCTCAAGCGGTTCGGCGGCGGCCAGTTTTCGGCGTTCAAGACCGCGCTCGCCGACCTCGCGATCGACAAGCTCGCGCCGATTCGCGCCGAGATGCTGCGCCTTGCGGCCGATGCGGCCCATACCGACGCCGTCCTTGCCGATGGGGCGGAGAAGGCGCGCGCCATCGCGCGTCCGAACATGGACGCGGTCAAGGATATCCTCGGCCTCGTGCGATAGCTCGGGATACAAACAAATTCAAAAGAAAAATGGACCCGCCGCGACAGCCGCGGAAGGCGCAAATCGGCACATCTTGTCGCTCGTGGCCCTCGTTGCCACGAGCCCTAGCGTCCGATCGGCGAACTGTCCTTCGCACCCCGCCCCTATGGTTAACGACTTTGCGGCAAACATTTCGTAATCCTGGGTGAGGGGCTGATTCGGACCTTCTTGGCGAAGGGAAAGGGTCGGCGCACGACGCGGCCGGCGCGAGACATCGCCGCCAGGCTCTCGAGGAGGCGATTCGTTGCGGGGGTTCAGCGGGGCGAAGCGCTCCGGAATCGGCGAACGGACGCGACGGCTCGACTGGGCGGTCGCCGCTCGGGCGGCCGCAGGCTTGGCGCTTTACCTGCTCGCCTGTGCGCTAGCGTGCGCGCAGGACCTCTCCCAGTCACTGGGGGCGCCGGCGCGGCTGGCGTTCGACATGGCGTCAGTCCAGGCCAATGTCGTCGGCCTCGTCATCCTGTCGCTGATGCTCCTGGCGACGATCACCGCCGTCCTTCACCTGGTTGGCCGCCGGATCTGGACGCGCCGCGTTCTTGAGCTCGAGACGGAGCTCGCTCGAACCAACGCGAAACTCGACCGTGCGGCGCTCATGTTGCGCAGCGAGCCGCAAATTCTCGTTTCCTGGGATCGTCTGGACGCGGAGCCTACGATCGAGGGCGATTTCGCCCTCGTCGCCGATTCGCCGCTGTCGTCGCGCGTGCTCGCCTTCGGCTCGTGGCTCAATCCGGCCCAGGCGGCCAAGATCGAAGAGGCGACAGAGCGATTGTTGACCCGCGGCGAAGCATTCGCCGCCGCCGTGGTCAGCTTGCGCGGCCGCCATCTCGAGCTTGATGGGCGCCCAGTGTCCGGCAGCGCGGTGATGCGCATCCGCGACGTCTCGGGCGAGCGCCTTCAGTTGGCGCAATTGCGCGATTCATTCGCTGAAGCCGAGGGTGCTCTGGACGGCCTGCGCCGCGCGCTCGAAGCCGCGGATATGCCGGCATGGACGCGCGACGCAATGGGTCGGATCGTCTGGTGCAACGTCGCCTACGCCCGCGCCGTTGACGCCCCTGACGCTGTGGCCGCGATCGACCGGGGCGGCGAAATATTCGATCCGGCGGTGCGCCGCGAAGCGACAGCCGTGATCAAGGAGACCGGGGCCTGGAAGCGCCGCGCGTCGGCGGTCGTCGGCGGCGAGCGCCGGACCTTCGACGCCGTCGAGGCAAGCACTCAGGTCGGCTCCGCTGGCGTCGCGAGCGACGTTTCCGAAATCGTGGCGCTGAAAGCGGATATGGAGCGCAACGAGGACGACTACTCGCGCATGATCGATCGGCTGTCGACGGCGGTTGCGATCTTCGACAAGTCCAAGCGGCTGACTCTTTACAATGCCGCCTACCGGCAAATCTGGTCGCTTGAGCCGGCCTTCCTCGATCAAGGGCCAAGTGACGGCGAAATCCTCGATCGGCTGCGCGCCAAGCGGCAATTGCCCGAACAGGTCGACTTCCGCGCCTGGAAGGCGCAGCAATTGGGCGCTTACCAGGCGATCGAGCCGAGCGAATCCGTGTGGCATCTGCCCGACGGGAGGGCGCTGCGTGTCGTCATGAGCCCCAATCCGAAAGGCGGCGTCACCTATCTCTATGACGATGCGACGCAGAGCTACGCGCTCGCTTCCCAGGTCACCGCGCTTACCCATGTGCAAGGCGAGACCCTCGACGCGCTCAAGGAAGGGGTGGCGGCGTTCGGGGCGGACGGGCGCATGAAGCTGTTCAACCCGGCCTTCGCGGAGCTGTGGCGAATCGATCCGGCCGTCTTGCGCGATCGCCCGCACGTCGACGAGATCGCGCGCGCCTGCAAGCCGCTGTGCAGCGACCCCGAACTCTTCGACGAGCTTAAGGCGGTGATCGTCGATCTTCCCGAGCATCGCAAGAGCCGGACGGCGCGAATCGAGCGCACGGACGGGCTCATTCTCGATTGCGCCGCTCTGCCGTTGCCGGACGGTGCGACCCTCATGACGTCCCTCGATGTGACCGCGGGCGTCAACATCGAGCGCGCGTTGACAGAGCGTAATCAGGCGCTCATCGCGGCGGAAAAACTGCGCAACGATTTCGTCAACCACGTCTCCTACGAGCTGCGCACGCCGCTCACCAACATTATCGGCTTCACCCAGCTTCTCGCGGGCGGAGGCGTTGGTCCGCTCAATCCCAAGCAGCTCGAATATGCGGGATTCATCACCGATTCGTCGCATGCGCTGCTCGCCATCATTGACGACATTCTCGATCTGGCTTCGATGGACGCCGGGGCGCTGGAGCTCAGGCTCGAGGACGTCGACGTCGCCGAGGCGATGAAGGCCGCCGCGGCGGGCGTGCAGGATCGCTTGAGCGAGGCGGCGATCGAATTGCGCATTGTCATGACCGACGGGGTCGGGTCCCTGCACGCGGACGGCCGGCGGGTGCGCCAGATCTTGTTCAATCTTCTCTCCAACGCCATCAACTATTCGGAAGCGGGCCAGACAGTGACCCTGGCGGCGATGCGACGCGGCGATGAGATCGTGTTCAAGGTCAGCGACCGCGGACGCGGCATTCCTCCCGAGATGATCGATCGCGTATTCGAGCGGTTCGAGACCTTTCCCAACGGTTCCCGGCATCGCGGCCCCGGCCTCGGCCTGTCGATCGTGAGAGCGATGGTCGAACTGCATCAGGGCCGGGTGCTGATCGACACGGCGCCCCGGGAGGGCACGACGGTCACCTGCATCTTTCCCGTGGATCCAATAGGGGCGACGGCGGCGAGCCCGCAACTCATGGCGCCGCCCAAGACGCAATCGGTCCAGTAGAGGGTATGAACGGTCTCGCCGGCGTAAGAGAAGAAGCGGGTGTTTGGAGCTTCGAGGCACCCGACGAGGCGACGACTTTGGCCATCGCCGCGGCGCAGGCGGCCTGGCTCGAGCCTGGCGACTTCGTCGCTCTCACCGGCGATCTCGGATCCGGCAAAACCACTTTCGCCCGCGGTCTCATCCGGGCTCTCGCCGAGGCGCCGGAGCTCGAGGCGCCGAGCCCGACCTTCACCTTGATGCAGGTCTATGACGCCCCGCGCGGGCCGGTGGTCCACGCCGATTTCTACCGGCTGCGCGGCCCAACGGAGCTCGCCAATCTCGGCTGGGATGAAGCCGCCGACGGCGCGATTGCGATCGTCGAATGGCCGGAGAAGGTCGTGCAGGCGTTGCCCGCCGACCGGCTCGAGGTCGACATCCGGTTTGATGCGAATCGCGGTCCTGATTTTCGGCTGCTAACGTTGCGTGGGTTCGGCGCGACCAGCCCGCGCTTGTCGTTGGCGCTCGGCGTCGCGAGGCTGCTCGAGCGGGTCGGCTGGAGCGACGCAAGCCGCGAATTCCTTGAGGGCGACGCGTCCATTCGCGGCTATGAGCGGCTGACCAAGCCAACCGGCGACACCGCGATATTGATGATTTGCCCGCCCCGGCCGGACGGGCCGATCCTGCGCTTTGGCAAGCCATACGCGGCAATCGCCAAGCTGTCGCCCGACATCCGCGCTTTCATCGCCATGGCCGAGGGGCTGCGCGGCCTAGGCTATTCGGCGCCGGCCCTCATCGCCTATGGCGTCGGCGAGGGTCTCGCCCTGATCGAAGACCTCGGCCCAGCCACCATCGCCCCAAACGGTGTTCCCGACGGCGCGCGTTATGCGCCAGCGATCGCTCTTCTGGCCGATCTGCATGGACGCGACTTGCCGCCAAGCTTGTCGGCCGGCGAGGAACCTTACGAACTGCCGGTCTACGACATCGAAGCAATGCTGGTCGAGGTCGAGCTGGCGCTCGACTGGTACGCGCCCGCGATCGCTCGGGTGACGCCGCCGTCAGGCGCGCGCATGCAGTTCCTGGCGATCTGGCGCGAGCTCCTGGGGCCGATCCTCGCCGAGCCTCTAACCTGGACGCTGCGCGACTATCATTCGCCCAATCTGCATTGGCTGGCGGAGCGGCAGGGGTTGAAACGAATCGGCCTCATCGATTTTCAGGACGCGGTGATCGGCCCGCCGGCCTACGATGTCGTTTCGCTGTTGCAGGACGCGCGCGTCGACGTGCCGGAGGATCTCGAGATGCGTCTGGCGGCGCTCTATATGCGCCGCAGGACGGCGGCCGATCCCGCCTTTGACACCCAACGCTTCGCCGCCGCCTATGCCGCGATAGGCGCCCAGCGCGCCACCAAGATCCTTGGCCTCTTCGCCCGGCTCGATAAGCGCGATAAAAAGCCAGACTACCTTCGCCACTTGCCGCGGATCGAACGCTATCTGGCCCGCAATCTCGCCCATCCGTTGCTTCAGCCGCTCGCGGTCTGGTATCGGAACCACTTGCCGCGAGCGTTTGGACCGCTGCCTGTCAAATCCGACCCTGAAGATTGATCGCTGAGGCCCGATGAGCCTTCCCGTTCCGAAGACGGCCATGGTGTTCGCCGCCGGACTGGGCATGCGGATGCGGCCGATCACGGACACGCTGCCAAAGCCGCTGGTCAAGATTCACGGCCGGGCGCTCATCGATTATTGTCTCGACCGCTTGGCGGAGAGTGGCGTCGAGCGCGCGATCGTCAACGTGCATTGGCTCGCCGACCAGATCGAGGCGCACCTCGCCAAGCGCCGGGCGCCGAAGATTCTCATCTCGGACGAGCGGTCGAAGCTGCTCGATCAGGGCGGAGGGATCAAGCGCGCGCTACCCTTGATTGGCGACCATCCGTTCCTGATCTGCAACACCGACGCGTTCTGGATCGAGGGGCCGCGCTCGAATATCGCGCGCCTGGCCCGGAGTTTCGACCCAGAGACGATGGACATCCTGCTGTTGGTCGCAGCCGGCGCCGGGGCGGTCGGCATCGACTGGCCGGGCGATTTCGCCATGACCCATGATGGTCGGCTTCAGTCGCGCGAGCCGCGCCATGTCGCGCCGTTCGTCTATACCGGCGTTGGGATCCTCAAGCCGCAATTGTTCGCGAGCGAGACGGCCGAGGCGTTCCGCCTTGCGCCGTTCTTTCATGCCGCGGCGGCGACCGGCCGGCTCTACGGCGTTCGCCTCGATGGCCTTTGGGTGCATGTCGGGCGTCCGGAAAGCATCGTGGAAGCGGACAGGGCCATTGACCGCTCGACCTTGTGAGCGGTGCGCTCGACCGGAGCGCGCCGGACCGGAATCTCCAGCGCCGCCAACCATTTGAGGGCTCCGACGTCAGCGACAACGCCAATGCCAAGCGCCTGCAATAAGCACGCGATTATCACGATCGACACAAGCGGGCCAACCTGAAAAAAGCTGCCGTCGCCATCCTCGACCGCGGGCTCGGGGCGGCGGCCGCGAGCTTATGCGAATGACGACATTGGTTACGCGGTTGCGGGAGCCGTAGCGCCTCTCGAGATCGCCCGGCGATATCCTGCAAGGCCGAGGCTCACGAAACCGACCAGCATCATCGCCCAGGTCGAGGGCTCGGGTATGCGTACGGCGACGACATCGAGGAACTGATCTGACGGAGCTGAGGACAGTGCGATGATATCGCCGAAGGAGACCGTAAAATTCGGCTCGCGGTGAAGTCTTCGGTCAGCATCTGACCCGGAAGTAACGGAGTAGTCGGAGGAATAATTGGGACGAGAGTGCCTCCAGGCAGGTACCCTCCGCCGTAAGGATTGCCGGGATCGTCGAAGCCATAGACAAGGGAACTGATTGTAACCGGTGCGTCATTAACATTAGTGAGAGTTACTTGCCATTTATTACCGCCAAGATTTATAAGATCTGGTGCCAATGTCAATGCAGCTGTTCTGACTGCCGCTCCGCCAAAGTGAAGAAAGTTTTGGTGGCATCGTATCTAGTGCCTTCCTCCGCTATTACCTGCATATAGACCTTGCTTAGAGCAGGCATTTTTATGCTAAGATCTAATGGAGTGTTTGCCGCTACCGGATAGGTCCCCGCGGCAGGATCTGTGGAAATCTTTGCCCCAAAAATACCATTTGCCCTTCTGTTATAAACTTCCATTTTGACGATCGGATTGTTAGTAGTCGTATATTGAAAATCGTCTGGGACGATTCCGGAGGCATTTTCAAACGTATTTTGGAATAAGACAAGAGCAGCAACAGCTGGATGTCCTGAAAAAAACATCGAGTGAATCCCTAACGCGAGACCCACAGTAGCCCACACAGCAGTACTTTTCTTTTCAAGCACATATGAGCCTCCTCTGCCATTAGCTTGACGCTATGCGCGTTGACGTAATCTCCCTAACGTTTCGACTTGATCATCGTCTGCTG
>DASXXT010000454.1:0-1512 GCA_036502965.1 Roseiarcus sp.
CATCGGCTTCGTCGCGCCGCCGCTGAGCCAGGGATGGGCGGCGACCGAGGCTTCGGTCTTTGCGAGCAGCCGATAGAAAATCACGATGTGCAGGAATATGAAACAGGGCACGAGAAAGCCCGGAATGATGAGCCAGGGCAAAGTGGTCATCGGCGACGTGTCGGGGGGCCCAACGAACACCTGAAGCGGACCGGGCGCCGACAAGGGCCCGAGCGTGAGAGCGATGACGAGGTCGGCGACCCCGAGCGCGTTCCATAACAAGACGAGCGGCCGCACGCGCGCGCCGAATCGCGTTACCGCCCAGGCGAGCGGCAGCGCGGTCGCGCCGATGAGCATGTCGCCCCATCCCGCGCTCGGCGCAAACGGCGCGGGAAGGCGGCCTTCGGCGTAGAGAACGATGAAAGTGAATCCAAGCAGGCGGATCGCATGGAGGGCGATGAGCGCCGGCAAGGGCGTTGCGGTCATCGCGGTTCGGACAGAGGGTAGAGCGAAATAAGCCCAAACGAGCGCTGCGATGGGCAAAACCACAGTAACGCCGAGCGCTGGCGCACCCCCAACCGCGGGGCTGAGCGCACCGGTCGCGCCGATGGCCAAAACAACCGCAAACCATGCGCCGAGCGCGACCAAGACGGTAACCCGGCCGCGCGCGGTCTCAGCCATCGCCAACGTGAAAAAGCCTACAACGATCGATGCGTTGACCGTCAGTTCAGCGGTGGACAGGATGTCGAACATGATGACCTCCATTTCAGTGTAACTACACCTATATAACAAATTTTTTAGTCTTGGGCTCCTCCGGGGCCCGCGGCCGCCGCCAAAGCCGCGTCCTGCGCCTTCTTCCAGAACGGGAAGGCGCGTCGCGCGGCCTCTTCGCCGGCGGGCGTGATCGCTGCCTTACGGACGCGTCGGTCCTCGCCTTCGTCGATCCGAACAAACCCATCCCTAACGAGACGACCCAGGTTGCGCGTCAGCGTGGTCCGCTCAAGGCCTTGGAAGTCCGCGAGGCGCGTGGTCGGAATGGGGCCGGTTTGAACCAGCGTCGCCAGCAGGGTGAACTGGGTGCCTCGAACGCCCGACCCTCGCATCGCCTTTTCGAAGGCGCGGGTCAGACGTCGGCTCCGGCGGCGCGCGGCGGTGCATATACATTGCCGGCAGGCGACGAAATTGATTTCCTCCGATTCCATGTTACGTGCGTATACACCTTTATCCCTCCTGTCAAGGCGCGCAGAGCGGGGAAGCGGTGGTTCGCGCTGCTTCCTTCTCCTAACCATCCGCGCCAAGCTCCCGATGGCCAGGGTGCGACGATCGAGGCTGAAAGCCTCTCGCCGATCAGGTGGCGCCGGCGAGGCCCGTGCGGCTACCCGATCGAGGGCCGGGACGCTCGGATCAGGAAAAATCGACAATTTCTTGCCAAGCCGACTGGGATAGTGTATTGCTTTTCAGAAAATCCTAGCAACCCGGCTGGCGCTTCCTATGAGCGAGCGCGACCAGGGCTTCGGCGTCGAGGACAAGGAA
>DASXXT010000455.1:0-1714 GCA_036502965.1 Roseiarcus sp.
CATTCAGGGCATCACGAACAACGCCAATCTGCGCGTCGGCTCGCGCGACCGCCAGCCGAAATGGAAGATCGTCGAGGCGGTACAGAAGTTGACCGGGCTCGACACGCTGATTTTCTGAGACGTCGACGTCCCTTACAATGCCAGCGACGTCTGTCGAAACGCCAACCTTGTCGGATTCGACATACGCGTCGTCCATCGACACGGTCTGGCCGCCAGTAACGTACCAATATCCACCGCCGATCAGCACCAGCGGCAACAATGCAAACAGCACACGCCGCCTCCAAGGCCGCCCCCCTGGCTTCGGCGGTAGCGGCGCGTCCGGCATTGAAGGCTGAGCAGGCTGGTGATTAGGGCCTTTCGGCGACGCTTCAGCTTTTGTAGCTGGGTCTTCAATGTCACCGATTTGCGATACCACTCTCATTTTGCCAATTTTGTCAGCCATCCAGGCTCCTCTCGGGCGAAACCGCCGTGACCAAGCTATTGGCGCATCGGAAAAATGAAAATCTTGTATTTTTGCAGTGGCTACTGAGCAAAACTCAGCAATGCGGCGCGGGAGTCCCGAAGATCTAACTTCATCGCTGTAACGGATTCACTCGGTTTTCATGTGCTGTGACCCCGAGAGGTCGTCAACTGAAGCTAGAGTCCGATCCGAAGGAAGGTAAGCGTGATGTGACGGCCGCCTGTTAGGCCGCATTTGGATTGGATTAGGTGTCCACCTGAATCTGAGGTGGACACCGGATGGCGGCGCATGACGGAGCTGGGGAGCGGCGGCGAACGAGAAGCCTCGACGAGCGCAAGAGGATCGTCGAGGAGGCTCTTGCGCCTGGCGCCTCCGTCGCGGCGGTCGCGCGTCGGCACGGGCTGAACGCCAATCTCGTTTTCAAGTGGATACGGCGCTCGCGCGAGGGGTGGCGCGATCGGCGGCGCGAGCCTGCGAAGGAGACGCCCGTCGTGCTCGCGCCGCCGCCGGGGGGCGCACTCGCATTCGTCCCGGTGAAGCTGCTTGAGTTGGACGCGCCCTCAGCGACGCCGCCTTCCGAGGTCATGGCGAAGCCGGCTCGTCAGACGCGCCGAGGCGCAGGGCGCGGCGCGATGGAGATCAGCTTGCCGAACGGCGCCAAGGTGTCGCTCGACGCTGACGTCGACGCCGAGGCGCTCCGTCGCGTTCTGTTGGCGCTGGGCGTCGCTTGATGCTCCAGTTCGCACCGGGCGTGAAGGTCTATCTGGCTTGCAAGCCCGTGGATATGCGGCGCGGCTTCGACGGGCTGGCCGCGGATGTCGCGCAGACGCTGCGCGCCGACCCGTTTTCGGGGGCGGCGTTCGTGTTTCGCAGCAAGCGCGGCGACTACGTGAAGATTTTGACCTGGGACGGCTCTGGCTTGTGTCTTTTCGCCAAGCGTCTGGAGAAAGGGCGGTTCGTTTGGCCGCCGATCGTCGAGGGCGCGCTGCACCTGACGTCGGCTCAACTGGCGCTGCTGGTCGAAGGAATCGATTGGCGCAGGACCGTTGCGCCTGAAGCGCCGGAACGCCCGAGTTTCCTTTAGATTCCTCGCTTTCTCGAATGCGCCGGCGCACATATTGTGATAGCCGTAAGCATGTCGCGCTCCGCCGCTGATTTGCCTAAAGATCCCGCCGAACTGCGGCGGTTTGCGGCGGCGCTCGCCGCGGAAGTTCACGCCAAGACGTTGCTGATCGAGAAGCTGCGAATGCAGCT
>DASXXT010000456.1:0-1956 GCA_036502965.1 Roseiarcus sp.
ATTGAGCCCAGCGGCCGAGCCGACAAGTTGTTCGATCTCGTGGACTTGTGCGTCGACCGCCTCGGCCGACGGTTTGCCGCCAAGCGATGTGGCGAGGGCGGCGCGATTGATCAGCACCGCCACCGAGAGATTCTGAACCAAAAAGCCGGCGCTGGTCGTCTGAATCGACTTCGACGAAACCTCGTAGTTCGTCAGCTCCTCGCGCTTCTGCGTTTGATCGTTCGACTGCTTCGATTCGCCGCTTGTCGTCTTCGGCTTCGGAAGATTGGCCTCGACGCCGGCGGGTTGCTCTCCCGCCGCGTTCTGGGAGCTCTGCTGTTCCTTGGTGACCCGCACCGACCGTTCGACACGGCTGTCGGGGTTATAGATGGTCTCATTGGTTTGTGTTTTGTCGGCGTTGAGCCTGGCGGCGACCGAGATCTGAAAGTTTTGGGCGCTGAGGTAAGGCGTTAGCGTGCGGCTGATGTTTTCGCGGATCAGCTGCGACACTTCCTTTTCGAGCGCGAGCAGATTGTCGGGCGACTTCTCGACCGAATCAGCGCCATAGGCGAGGAGGCTCCCGTCGACATTGAGCACGGTCACGTCTTCGAGCTTCATTCCGGGAACCGCTGAGGCGACGAGGTGGCGGATCGCCTGCCCGGTGGCGCGATCGTCGCCGCCGTCGGTGCGAATGACCACCGAAGCCGAGGAGGGCTGCCGCTCGCGGCGGAAGGAGCCCTCATCCGCGAGGACGATGTGGACCCGTGCGGCCTTCACGGTCCGCATCATCTGGATCGTGCGCGCGAGTTCGCCTTCGAGCGCTCTCAAACGCGTCACGTCCTGCATGAACGAGGTCAAGCCCAGCGAGCCGAGCTTGTCGTACAGTTCGTTTCCGATCGCGCCGCCGCGCGGCAGGCCCTTTTCCGCAAGGATCATCCGCGCGGCCGCCGCCTGTCCAGCCGGCGTCAGAACGACGGTACTCTCGGCATTGACGTCGAAAGGCACGCCCGCCTCGCGCAACGCGGCGCCGATGGCGGCGATATCGTCGCGATCGAGCCCGGAATAGAGCGTCTCCATGGTCGGGCGGCTCAGATAATAGCCGGCGAGCCCCGTCGTCGCGAACACGGCGACGCCGATCAGCGCCAACGCGGACAAGCGCCGAACGCCCAGCCCCCGCAGGTTCGCCCACAGCCGCTCGATTTGCGCCAACAGATTCGCCGCCACATCCCGGCCTGAGTGAGAATTCGTGAGCCGCCATCGTGGGAAGCGGAGCTTGCGCCGGCATTGCGCCGGCGGCTTCGAACGCGGCCTTGGTCGGCGCGAGAAGGAAAAATTTCTCGGCTGTTAACTGGCCATTAGCGGTCACGCCCTTAGGTTTCGCTGGCCAAGGCGAGGACGAGCGCGATGAGCGCGCGTCGCCTCGGCTCTACACGACGGTTAGGCTCCCGACGCGAGCCTAAGGGCATGCGGCCGGTCCGTCGTCTCGGTGCGAGTCCGAAATGTCGCCCAATCAGCGTGAACATTTTAGACAGGAGCACAGCCATGAGTTCAATCTTAAACAATCCGGCCGCCCTCAGTGCGCTGCAGGCCTTGCAGATGACGCAGCAGTCGCTTGCGACGGTCCAGAATCAGGTGTCGACGGGCCTCAAGGTCGCCACCGCCGCCGACAACTCCTCTTATTGGTCGATCGCCGCGCAGCTCACCGCCGACAGTGGCGTCGTGTCGGCCTCCAATGATGCGCTATCGCAGGGGCAGTCCGTCCTGGCGACCGCGAGCTCGGCGATCAATTCGGTCATCACGACCATCAATTCGATTCAGACGGCGCTGACGCAGGCGACCGAACCGGGCGCCAACATCGGCAACATCAACACATCGCTTGCTTCACTCGGCAAGCAGCTGACCGACGCGGTGACCGCGGCTTCGTTCAATGGCCTGAACGTGCTGAACGGCAGCGTGACCTCCCTTAATTTCGTCTCC
>DASXXT010000457.1:0-4795 GCA_036502965.1 Roseiarcus sp.
GAGACCAGCGCGTTCGACGCCTCGCGCGCCCGCCGCTCGCTCGAGCAAAGCTTGAAGACGCTGGGGCTCGAACGGGTCGATCTCCTGCATCTGCACGATCCCGAGCACGCCAGCTCGTTCGAGGAGGCGACTGGCCGCGACGGCGCCCTAGGCGAACTGTTCCGCATCAAGGAGGAAGGCTTGGCGCGAGCTGTCGGGCTGGCGGCGGGTCCGGCTTCCATGATGATGCCTCTGCTGCGCAACTGGGATTTCGACGCGCTGATCACCCACAATCGCTTCACGCTCGTCAACCGCAGCGCCAACGATATGCTCGATCTCGCTGCGTCCAAGGGGATCGCCGTCCTCAATGCCGCGCCCTACGCCAGCGGCGTGCTCGCCAAAGGATCGGCGAACTATCCCCGCTACGTCTACCAGGAAGCTTCCGACGAGGCGCTCGATCCGATCCGCAAGATCGAAGCGATCTGCACGATGCACGGCGTGCCGCCGGGCGCAGCGGCGCTGCAATTCTCGATGCGCGACCCCCGCATCGCCTCGACCATCTGCGGCGTGACCAAACCCGAGCGGGTCAAGCAGACGGTCAATTGGGCCCGCTTTCCCATCCCCGAAGAGGCCTGGGCCGAATTGATGGCGCTCAGTTACGCGACCGAAGATCCCGAGGCGACGCGCGACTATAAGCTAGGGTAGGTCGAACGGACCCAGCTGCTCACCAGACGGCCATCACGCTCTCAACAGCTCGGCAAGCGATCTGCATGATTGTCAGCGTCGGGTTGGAGCTGCCGGACGAGGGAAACACCGCCGCGCTGGCGACGAAGACATTCGGGATTGCATGACAGGCCAGCTGCGGATTGACGACGGACGTGCGCGGATCGACGCCCATTCGAGCCGTTCCGGCAGGATGGCGGGTGTCTGTGGTCCGTTCGATCAGGTCCTCCTGATCCGGATCGATCGACCAGGAGACAGGGCTCGTAACGTCCAGGCGCGTAGATCGCCAAAACCGGCGCGCGCGCAGCAAAACCGACCGAAGGGTGTGCTTGTCTTGAGCCGTCTTCCGCCAGTCAATTTGTAGCAGCGGGGCGCCAAACTCGTCATGGCTCTTGGATAGGGTAAGGCACGAAAGCGAACTTGGCGCCTGTTCGATCCGCGCATCGACGAAGAGGTCAACGGACGGGCTAAAATACATCTGCTTGTGTCGAACTCTCCAGTAGAGGGCGCGGCCCAGGCTCCCGAGATCCTTCGCAACCTCTCGCTTTGGCACAAGCTCGGGGAACCGCCGAGCCTGCACCGATTTTCCCAGATTGCGCACATAGTGATGGATCGAGAGCGCCTGAAACTCGGTGCGTATTGTGACGTAGCCGCTCGCAGCTTGGTCTTCGCGCTGGGCGCTGGCGGTGGTTTCCAGGTGCAGCCCTCGGCGGGTCGAGCCGCCAATGTGATAGCCGAAGGCGAGATTGGTTCGCTTGCTGTCGAGCCGCTCAATGCGGCCCGCCTCGATCTTGAGGTGGTCGTTGAGGTACCGACCCAGCGCGTCGCAACCTGAAAACGCGCGCCCGTCCGTCAGCGCGTCAAGCTGAAGCAAAAGCCTCGTTGTTTCCAGCGTCCCTGCCGCGAGGACGAACCACTCGGCGAAGACGGTCAGGCGCTTCCCGTTGATGCTCCTGGCCTTCACAGCGGTGAGGCGACCTCCGCCGCCGTCGAACGACAAGTCGCATGCGGTCGCGTTAAGCCAGACCTCAGGGTTGCGCTTGATCGCGACCATGTCTCGAAGCAGGTGGGCGACATTGCGGCGACGAAAGGTCGGCCACTTCGACCATCTGGGGGTCATATCCTGGCGACCGCCAGGCAATGGGTCATGCCGACCCAACGGCGAACGGGGCAGGTCTTCGTAAGAACTTTGATCCAACCGAAACAGGCGTTCGATTTGCGGGATGAAGCGGTCGAGATCGGCCCTCTCGATCGGCCAACCGCTCAAACCGAGATAATCCCTCGGCGCCATGTCATGAAGCGCAAGCGGCATTATGCGCCCGCCCCAGGTGTTCGACGTCCCGCCAAGCGCGCGCACCCGGCCCGTGACGGCGTTCTGGTAGGTTTCTCCCGCTTGCTCGACGACGTTGAAGGCGTCGAGCCGATCAAGCGGCTTGCGATCGCCGCTTTCGAGAACAATGACGCGGCGTCCAGATGCGCTCAGTCGCGACGCTGCAATCAAACCAGCAATGCCGCCGCCAATGACACATACGCCGCATTTCGCGGTCAGCTGGCGGTCGTCCGAAGCGCTGAGGTCACGAATCATTCCTGCCTCGATAAAACGGCCGCGGGAGGGGGAGCAAGCCGGAATACTATTTGAGTCCCGGTTCGAATGCCAATCGCCAAATTGGCGGATCGGCGCCGCGTCCCTGTGCTTGCAGGCGCCGCAGCCCTTCGCGCGATCGCTTGACCTTCCCCCTCCTTGCGCGCACCAAGGCCGCGCCGCGCCGCGCAAGTTCGGCGCGGGCTCGCCCACTCAGGACCCGACATGTTCGAAACCACCGTCGCCGGCAGCCTGCCGAAGCCCCTTTGGCTTGCTGAACCGGAAAGACTCTGGCCCGCCTGGAGGCTCGAGGGCGACGCGCTCGCGGCAGGCAAGAGCGACGCCACCATCCTCGCGGTGAAGCGGCAGGAGGATGCGGGAATCGACATCGTCAGCGATGGCGAGCAGGCGCGCATCCACTTCGTCCATGGCTTTCTCGCCAATCTCGACGGCATCGACTTTAACCGCCGGCAGACGATCGGCATACGCGCCGACCGCTACAAAGCTGAGGTCCCGACCGTGACCGGCCCCATCCGTCGCAAGGGGCCCGTGCATAAGCTCGAGGCGAGCGCCGCGCGCGCCCACACACGGCGCAAGCTCAAGTTCACTTTGCCCGGCCCGATGACCATCGCCGACACCATCGCCGACGAGCATTACCGCGATCGCCCCGCGCTCGCCCACGTCTTCGCCGCGGCGCTGAACGAAGAGGCGCGCGAGCTCGAAAAGCTCGGCGTCGATGTGGTGCAATTCGACGAGCCCGCCTTCAACGTCTATACGCGCGACGTCAAGGACTGGGGCGTCGCTGCGCTTGAGCGCGCCGCGCAGGGCCTCAAATGCACGACCGCCGTCCACATCTGTTACGGTTACGGCATCAAGGCCAACACCGACTGGAAAGCGACGCTCGGCGAGCATTGGCGCCAATACGAGGAGACCTTCCCCGCTTTGGCAGCGAGCCGCATCGACCAGGTCTCGCTCGAATGCCGCAATTCGCGCGTGCCCATCGAACTGATCGGGCTCATCAAGGGCAAGGACGTGCTGGTCGGCTGCATCGATGTCGCGTCGAATGTCGTCGAGACGGCGCAGGACGTCGCAGACACCATCCGCGCGGCGCTCGACTACGTCCCGCCGGAACGGCTCTACCCTTGCACCAATTGCGGCATGGCGCCGATGGCGGCGGAGGTCGCCTACGCCAAGCTCGCGGCGCTGGCGGCGGGAGCCGAGCTCGCCCGCAAGGCTGTGCAGTAACGGCCCCTCTCCCCTCATCCCGAGCTTGTCGAGGGAGGGAGGGTTGGGGTGAGGGGGCGCTCCCTCTCCCACCGGAGGGTGAGGGTCGGCGCCCCTCTCCCGTGGGGAGAGGGGTTGGGCTGAGCGGATAGACCGGGCCCTGCCTCCCGAATTCGCGCCTTGGCGGCATGAGCCGCGCGGGCTTCGCCACAGAATGTCCTCTGCGCGCGTCGGACGCCTACGCAAGGTTCGGGCGAACTCACGCCGCTCACTCGCAATGGCGCCGTTTCGGGCTTCTCGGTTTCAGATGTAGCCGAGTTCCCGAGTTCTGAAATCGTCGCGTCACCGCGCTTCCCTAAACCTCGGACCTCCGACCGAAGCACAAGTCGTGCCCAAATCGTTGGACCAAAGAGCGCCTCAGTGACGAAACAGCAATCTCTCTTGGCGTGCCCGCATGAACCACTGAAGGGCGGGCTGGCCATGCTTTCCGTTCATGATCTCCGACATGCGGCCGTTGCAGATCCGCCAAGCACCGTTGGGTCTGGCCTCGCTCGGTGCAAGTCCGAGGGCGCCCCAAGCGCGGCCCTCCGCCAGGCGTTGCGCGCCCTTGCAAGCGAGGCCGGAGTTGGGCTGCGCGGGGTAAAGCTCCTGCGTCCATTCGTAGCGCAAGCGCATGAGGTTTTGCGCAAGCGCCTCGAAGCGGGTGGTTCAGTTGAAGACTATTTGCGCGGCCGGGCGCGTCTTGCGGATAGCGCAGTGGTCGGGCTGCTCCATGTTGCCGCTGTATGCACCCGGATGCTCGGCAACACCATGGTCGCTCCGATTGCGGCGGTCGCGGTGGGTGGCTACGGACGGCGCGAATTGGCCCCCGGCTCAGGCCTCGACTTGCTTTTCCTCCTGCCCGAAAGCGGCCAGTCCAGCGACGTCCCGGATGCGGTGGCTGCGTGCATCAAGGCGGTCGTTGCCGGACTCTGGGACCTTGGGTTTGTGCTGGACCACGCCGCCCGTTCGCCCCAGGAATGCATCGAGCTCGCTCATCGCGAGCCCACCGTCGTCGCGAGTCTGGTCGATCGGCGTTTCCTGTGGGGCGGTTTCGGGCTGTTCACCGTGCTGGACGCCGATCTCGCAGGCCTCTTCTCTGGACCGCTCGCCGCGAGCTGGAAGAGCGCCGTCAGCTCAGCCCTGACGAGCACCCCTCACGGAGCGTGGACGCCGGAGGACGAGCCGGACGTGAAACGAGGCCCCGGCGGCCTGCGCGATCTGCGGCTCGCGCTCTTGGCCGACAGC
>DASXXT010000458.1:0-17511 GCA_036502965.1 Roseiarcus sp.
AGGCGTGGTCGCAGGTCCCGGCTCGCAGGCGCTCATCCAGGCGCTGTCTCACATATTGCCCCATGGGGCGGTCGGCGTGTTGAGACCGACCTATGGCGGTTTCGCAGCGGCCTTCGCCGCCGCGGGCGGTCGCGTCATCGAAGCGAAGCGGCTCGAGGACCTGGGTGGTCTCGACATCGCGGTCGTGGTCAATCCGAACAATCCGGACGGGCGGATCATTCCGCGCGACGACCTCCTGGCGCTGCATGCGCGCCTTGCACGGCGTGGAGGCATGCTGATCGTCGACGAGGCCTTCGCCGATTTCGATGGCCAGGAGAGCCTCGCGCCAGCGCTGCCATCGAGTGGCGCGGTCGTACTGCGCTCGTTCGGCAAGGCCTACGGACTGGCAGGGCTGCGGCTCGGTTTCGCGCTCGCCTCGCCAGACATCGTCCCGTCGTTGCGGGCCGCGCTTGGCCCGTGGCCCGTTTGCGGCCCGGCAATTGCGATTGGAATTCACGCACTCGCCGATTCCGATTGGCTGGAAGCAACGCGCGCACGCCTCGGCAGCGACGCAGCGCGACTCGACGCCCTCCTGCACGGCGGCGGCTGGCGAATCGTCGGCGGAACTCGCCTCTTTCGACTGGCCGCACATGCAGACGCGCGCGCCGCTTTTGAACGCCTACTCGTCGCGGGAATCCTCGCCCGCCCTTTCGCAGACGCTCCGGACTGGCTGCGATTCGGGATTCCGGGCGACGAGAACGCATGGGAAAGGCTCGCCACGGCGCTGCGAGGGTGAGCCGAATCGCTCCTCGAACCGGCCCGCTTGCGTTCCCACGCGCGCCGCATAAAAGGCGCGCATGGCCCATCGCGCGCCGCGAGTCTTCACGATTCCCTCCGGGGCGCCGTTTCTGCCGACACTGAGCCGCGCACTCCTGGACGGCGTGCTCATCGACGGCTTTCCCGGCGCGGGAGGTCCGATAGCGCTTGCCGACGCCACGATCTATGTGCCGACGCAGCGCGCCGCCCAGGCGCTGACCAGGGCGCTGCTTTCGGCCAGCGGCGCGTCGAGCCTGCTGTTGCCGCGCATCGCCCCGCTCGGCGCCTTCGAGCCTGATGAGACGGCGACGGTCTTCGACCCCGAGGGCGAGGAGCTCCCGCGCGCGGCCGTGCCGCCTGCAGTCGGCGCGTTGACACGCCGCCATGCGCTCGCGACGCTTACCCGCGCCTGGGGCAAGGCGCTGCGAGGCGCGATTCGCCAGGCCGACGCCGACGGGCGGCTCATCGTCGATCCCGCTGAGCCCGCGTTGGTCGCCGCAACGCCCGCGCAGGCTTACGCGCTCGCTGGCGATCTGGCCATGCTGATCGACGACATGATCATCGAGGGCGCGCCGTGGACGAAGCTCGAAACGCTGGCGCCCGATCTTTATGACCCCTATTGGCGCATTACCCTCGATTTCCTCAAGATCGCCTTCGCCCATTGGCCGGAATGGCTGGCCAAGCGCGGCCTCATCGACCGGGCGAAGCGAGTCGCGCTCCTGATCGAGGACGAAATCAAGGCGCTCGAGGGAGCCCGGCGCGGTCCGACCATCATCGCCGGCTCGACCGGCGCCAATCGCGCGACCGCCCGCCTCATCGCGGCCATCGCCCGCGACCCTCAAGGCGCTGTCGTGTTGCCCGACCTCGACCTCAATCTCGACGACCGAACCTGGGCGATGATCGGCGGCAGGGACGACGGTTCTCTGGGGCTCGCGGGCCACGCCCAGGCGCTGCTGCATCAGCTGATTGGCGCGATCGGGGTTAAGCGCGAGGAAGTCACGACTCTCGGCGCGCCCTCGCCTGCGCTTGCGGCGCGCTGCGCCTTCCTGAGCGAGGCGCTCCGTCCCGCCGAGTCGACCGATCTCTGGCGCGAACGGGGGTGGACGTTGTCGCCACTCGCCCTCGCCGCTGCGCTTCAAGGCGTCACAATCATCGTCGCCGACAACGAGAACGAAGAGGCGCTAGCGCTGGCGATTGCGATGCGCGAAACGCTCGAGACGCCAGGCAAGACTGCCGCCCTCATTACGCCGGACCCCTCGATTGCGCGCCGGGTCTCAGCCGAGCTTGCACGTTGGGCGGTGGAGGTCGAAGATTCCGCCGGACGGACACTGGGACAGAGCCTGGTGGGCGCGCTGGCCAGGCTCATCCTTGTGGCGGCGATCGAGTTCACGCCGCGCTCGTTTCTCGCGCTCCTGGCGCATCCTTCGGTCCGCTTCGGCCGCTCGTTCGGCCAACTCGAAGCCGCAACACGGGCGTTGGAGCTCGCGGTCTTTCGCGCTGTCCCGCTTGCGTCCCTCGATGATCTCGAACGCGCGTTCACGGCGGCGCGCGCAGCGGCCGATGACAGGCACGCCCATCCCGCCATCCGCCGCATTAGCGAGGCCAACCGACGTGCCGCGGAGGCGCTCGCGCGCGATGTCGCGAGCGCGCTCGCTCCCGTGCGCGCCCTTGGGCGCTCCGCGTCCTTGCGCGATTGCCTCACCCAGCATCGGGCTGCGATCGCCGCCGCGGTTGCGGGACCGCACGGCTCGATGGAGAACGCGCACGGATTCGAGCAGCTGACGCAGCTCATGGACGAATGGAGCGGGGCAGGGGTCGAGAACTTTCCGGCTGCGCTCCACGAATACGCGGCTTTGTTCGACGATGCGCTGGCCGCGGCGCGCGCTCCGGCGGCGAGCGGCGGCCACCCGCGCCTCATGATCCTCGGCCTCCTCGAAGCGCGTCTCCTCAGTTTCGATCGCGTGCTCCTGGCGGGCCTCGACGAGACGGTCTGGCCGCCCGCGGTCGGGACCGACGCCTTTCTCAACCGGCCGATGCGGGCCGCGCTCGGGCTTTCGTCGCCCGAGCGGCGCATCGGCCAAACCGCGCATGATTTCGTCGCCGCGCTCGGCGCGCGCGAGGCGATCCTGAGCCGGGCGAAGAACCGCGGCGGTCAGCCGACCGTCGCCTCGCGCTTTCTGCAGCGCATGGCGGCTGCTGCTGGCCCTGGAGCGATGGCGGAGCCGGAAGAGCGCGGCGAGCGCTATCTCGGCTTCGCGCGCGCACTGGATCAGCCAGCTGACTTCCGGCCACAGCGAAGACCGGCTCCACGTCCGCCGGTTGAACTTCGCCCAAAAGGGTTGAGCGTCACCCGAATCGAGACTTTGCGCCGCGATCCTTACGCGATCTACGCCGAATATATTCTCAGCTTGAAGGCGCTCGAGGCGGTCGAACGCGAGATTGGACCTCGCGAAACGGGAATGGCTTGGCACGCCACGCTTCAGCAGTTTGTGGAAGCGTATCCGTCCGGCGCCCTCCCGTCCGAGGCGCGCGACCGCCTCTTGTCCATTGCGCGAGCCTGCTTTGCGCTGCTCCGTGACGATCCAGCTTTCGCGCTCCACTGGCCCAACATCGAAAAGGGCCTCGACTTCTTTCTCGCCTTCGAGCGCAAGACGCGCGGCGCGATCACGCAAATTTGGGTCGAACGGCAGGGCGCGATCGTTGTGCCGCTCGATAGCGGAATACCGTTCAAGCTCAGCGCGCGGGCCGACCGAATCGACGTCCTGCAATCCGGCGGCGCGCGGCTCATCGACTACAAGAGCGGAGCGTTGCCGATCGCCAAGGAAGTCAAAGCGGGCTTTTCGCCGCAACTAACACTGGAAGCGGCGATGCTGCAGCAGGGAGGCTTCAAGGGGCTCCCGCCGCTGGAAGCCGAGCAGGCGATCTATCTCAAGCTTGGCGGCGCGTCGGGCGGCGAAGAAAAGCACGCCGGCGGAAAAGGCGAGAAAATCCTTGAGCTTGCCGAGCAACATTGTGCCGGGCTCAAGATGCTGCTCGACACTTTCGCCTGCAAGGACACACCCTATCTGTCGCGCCCGTTCCCCAGATTCGTGCCCCGTTTTTCGGACTACGACCATCTCGGGCGGGTCAAGGAATGGTCGGCGACCGGAGGCGAGAGCGATTCCGGGGACGCGCAATGAGCCGCTCTCTCGCCATTCCCGAACCCTTAAGGCTGCGGCAGGCCCGGGCCTCGAACCCGAGAACATCGGCCTGGGTTTCCGCCAACGCCGGCAGCGGCAAGACCCATGTTCTTACGCAGCGCGTGCTGCGGCTGCTGCTCGACGGAACGCCGCCGGCGCAGATCCTGTGCCTCGCTTACACCAAAGCGGCGGCCGCCAACATGGCCGACCGCGTTTTCAGCAAACTCGCCCAATGGACGAGTCTCAACGATAACGACCTCGCAAAGGCGATCGTCGACTGCGGCGCGGACGCGCCGGGCCCGCGCGACCTCATCTTCGCGCGGCAATTGTTCGCGCGCACGATCGAGACTCCCGGCGGCCTCAAGATTCAGACGCTGCACGCCTTCGCCGAGAGGCTGCTCAGGCTCTTCCCGTTCGAGGCCAACGTCCCCGCCCATTTCAAGGTTCTCGACGAAAGCGAATCGAAGCGGCTGCTCATCGAGGCGCGCGACACGGCGCTCGTCGAGCTCAGCGCCTCGAGCGAAAGCACGGGCGCGCTGGACCTGGTCGCGCGCGAGTCGGGCGCGGCCAGATTTGATGAGCTTCTGACGGAGGCGCTCAGCCACGCCGAGACGTTTGCCGCCCACGACGGCGCGCTAGCCTACGCCGACGCGTTGAGCACTCCCCTCGGTCTCGAGGCCGGTGCGACGGCGGCGAGCGTCGAGGCCGAAATGCTCGGCGGCGAAGTTGAGCGCATGCGGCGCGAAGCATGGGCGCAAGCTCTCGAGGCCGGTAAGAAACAAGACCAAAAAATTGCCGAGAATCTTCGCGCAGCAAACGAAGACGGCGCGCGCCAAGCTCGCGTCCAGGCGCTGCTCCAGGCGTTGTTCAAGGACGATGGCGAGGGGGGGCCCCACGGAGGCGAGAACGGCAAACTAACGACCAATGGCCTATGCGAAAGGTTTCCGGCGCTCGAGGACGAGTTGCGTCACGAGCAGGAACGCCTGGGCAGCTTGCGTGAGCGAAGGCGGGCGGCGTTGACGCTGGAACGCAGCGCCGCACTGTTCGTAGTCGTGAGGTCAATCCTGGCGGCCTTCGCCCGGATGAAAGCCGAGCGGGGCGCGCTCGATTTCAACGATCAGATCGCGCGTGCGCTGGCGCTGGTGACGCGGTCGAGCGCTGCTTGGGTGTTGCACAAGCTCGATTACGGGCTCGATCACCTGCTGCTCGACGAAGCCCAGGACGCTTCGGCGCCGCAATGGGGCATTCTTGCCACGCTCAGCGCCGAGTTTTTCGCCGGCGCTGGCGCGCGGCCTAAGAACCGGACGATCTTCGCGGTCGGCGACGAGAAGCAGTCCATCTTCGCCTTCCAGGGCGCGGCGCCCCAGATGTTCGCGGAAATGAGGCGCGCTTTCGCCGAGCGCCATCGCCACTCCGAGCGCCCGTTCGCGGATGTGCCTCTAACCTTCTCGTTCCGGTCGGCGCAGACTATTCTCGACGCCGTCGACAGGACCTTCCGGACCGAACTCGCCTGGCGCGGCGCCGCCGCCGGGGAGCCGTCGCCAAGTCACCAAGCGATTCGCCGCGACTTGACAGGCGTGGTCGAACTGTGGCCGCCGATCGCCCCAAGCCCCGCGCCGGACCCGGAAGACTGGCGCGTGCTCGAGCAGCCAGCCCAAGACGACCCCCCGGTGGTCCTCGCCAAACGGATCGCCGAGGTCATCAAATGTTGGATGAAGCCTACCTCGTCCGAGCGAGTGGTCGACGCGGAAACCGGCGACATCAGACGCATTCGCGAAAGCGATGTCATGATCCTGGTTCGCAGCCGGAACGCCTTTTTCGAGGCGATGATCCGGGCGCTCAAGGCCGCGGATGTGAAGGCCGCCGGCGCCGACCGGCTCAAGCTCAAAGATCATATCGCGGTGATGGATCTCATCGCCGTCGGCCGCACGGCTCTGCTGCCGGATGATGATCTGACGCTGGCCTGTGCGCTCAAGTCGCCGCTGATCGGTTTTGACGACGACGCGCTTATGAAGATTGCGGCTCGACGGAGCGGTTCCCTCGCCGAAGCGCTCGCGGCCGCGGACGAAGGCATCGCCCAGGACGCCACTAGCCGCCTCGTCGAATGGCGGGCGCGGGCGAAGGCGCTTTCGCCTTTTGCTTTTTATGCGCTGCTGCTTGGCCAGGACGGCGGCCGGCGGGCGCTGATCGGCCGGCTCGGTCCCGAAGCCGCCGACCCGATCGATGAATTCTTGGCGCTGGCGCTGGCGCACGAGCAGCGCGAGGCGCCGTCGCTGCAGAATTTTCTCAGCCAGGTCGAATCGGCCGATGTCGAGATCAAGCGCGACATGGAGGTCGAGACGGAAGGCGTGCGCGTGTTGACCGTCCACGCCAGCAAGGGGCTCGAGGCGCCGATCGTCTTTCTGCCCGACTCGTGCGGCGGCCCCGATTCGCGGCACGAACCCAAGCTGATGCGGCCTTCGATGCCAAGGCCTGGCGATCCGCCGGTCTTGGCCTGGGCCAGAAAGTCAGCCGAAGACGCCTACGCGGTCGCCGCAGCGCGGGCCGAGGCGCGAGAAGCTCAGGCGGGCGAACATCGCCGCCTGCTCTATGTCGCCATGACCCGAGCGGCCCAGCGCCTCATCGTCGCCGGCCATGAGACCTCGAGACGCCGGCCACCCGATTGCTGGTACGATCTCGTCCGTTCGGGCCTTGACGCCGCGCTCGTCGAGGCGCCGGCGCCGTTTCGCGGAGGCGGGACGATCCTGCGATTTGGCGAGGGCCTTCAGGCTGAAGGCTTGGGCGAAACAGCGCCCGCCCGCGCCCTCGACTCCCTACCCGGCTGGCTCATCGCCGATGCGGCGCCCGAGACCGTGGCCCCTCCGCTCAACCCTTCGCGCGCCGGCGGCGTCGGCGGGGGCGACCGCGAACGGGCCCTCGAGGGACGGCTTGCGCACGCTCTGCTCGAGATGCTGCCCAATCTCCCGCCGCAACGACGCCCGGCCGCGGCGGCAGCCTACCTCGACGTATGGGGCGGCGCGCTTGCCGAATCAGTCCGCACAACGCTCGCCTCGAAGGTTATTGCGGCGACCGGCGCGCCAGAGCTGAGCCCCATTTTCAGCCCCGAGTCCCGTAGCGAAGTCGCGTTGGCGGGGCTTCTGCCTCGGCAAGGACGTCCCGACCTGGCATACAGCGGCCGTCTCGATCGGCTCGTCGCAACCGACGAAGATGTATTGATCGTCGACTTCAAACTGGGCGAAAAGCCGGATCGCGCGCATGCAGCCCACGTCGCCCAACTTGCGCTCTATCGCGCCGCTTTGCAGCCGCTTTACCGCGGGAGGACAATCCGAGCGGCGCTCATCTATCTCGACCGGCCAATGCTCACGGAGATCAGCGGGGAGCACCTCGACGCCGCTCTTAACGCCGTCGCCGAGACGACCTAAACGCGCCACAGTCGCCGCTTCAATGTCAGTTTTTAGTCGCAATTCCGCAGGCGCGCGATGTCTTGATTGCCTTGATGAGGTCGCATTTGCTGGCCAAGGTCCCGCGCGATGACGAGCGGAACGCGTCAGGGCGGGCGCCCGATAACTTTGTGTTTTGGTCTGGGGAAGCTTGGGCGGAGGCCGCGGCGCGGCGCCGTCTGCGCCGCCGCCGGGCTGAGTCTCGCAATGCTGTTGGTGGGAGGGGACTTGGCGGCCGACGCCCAGAAAATCCCCTACGGCATGGTGCCTTACGGCCGTCCTGTCTATAAGAATGGCAAACGAATCTTGTGGCATGGCGCTTGGCGGGGCAGCAGCCTAGGCAGATACGCGCGTCAATCTGTCGCGCCTGCGGCTGCTAAACCCATCCTCGCACTGGCGCCGGAGCCAGCTCAACCAGCGGTTGCGAAGGAGTTTACGGTCCTCGCGGACCCCGGCGACGCCAGAGCAAGCCGGATGGCCAAGGATTTCGCGACGGTCATGAGCACGAATGGCGCGCCCGGGCGCGCCATTGTTGGCTCAACCTCGCCGAACGGCCTGGGCAAGGTTCTCAAGAGCGACATTGCCGACTTCGCCATTGTCTCGCTCGATAGCCTTCTCTCCAGCGCTAAGGGCGACCCGGAGTGGATGAAGCGCGCGCCCTACATAGCCCGCCTAGGGCCGGAGACCGTGACGGTGATCGCGCCTCGCGAAGTGAAATCGATCAACGACCTGCAGGGAAAAACTGTAAGCTTCGGCGACTTGGACAGCGCCACGTCGACCAGCGGAAGAATGTTGTTTTCTCGTCTGGGTATAACCGCGAATCAAACCAACGAGCCATTGCCGGAAGCGCTTGACAGGTTGTCGGCGGGCAAGGTCGACGCGGTCGTCGTACTCGGCGCTGAAGAATCGCTCGCGCTCCGTGACTTCGGCGCCGACGGTCGCTTTCACGTCGTACCCGTTTCGTGGTCGCCGGCTTTGGAGCCTGTCTACACTCCGGCTCACGTCACCGCCACCGACCGGCCCAATCTCGTCAACCCTACCGCTCCCGTCGAAACGGTCGGCGAACCGATGGCGCTCGTCGCGCTCGATGCGGCCCCAGGGTCGCCGCGCGCGGAGGGCCTCGGCCGAATTGCGAGACTTTTCTTTGACAATTATGACAAGTTCCTGGGCGGTGAGCGGGACTCGCATTGGCGCGACGTCAATTTAGCCGCCGACGCGTCGTGGCCAACCGAACCTTGGCCCCGACTTGGCGCTGCGCAAAGCTGGCTGGACGCAAAGAAATCTTCAGCCGACGGATCACTTGAGACGTTCCGCGCCTCGGCCAAGTCGGCCGCCGCATCGGCAGGTTGGCCAAGCGCGGCTGATTCGGATCGACTTTATGAAGGCCTGACGCGCTGGCGCGGGCTGATGCAGTAGGGGAGACGAACGCTGGCCATTTCCTGGAAAGCCCTGTCGAGCGTCCTCGCCGCCGTAATCGCCGGCATGCTGGTGTTGGCGTGCTGGCCACGGCTTGAGCCGTCGGCCATGCACGTCAAAGCTGCGGTCGAGCAGCCCATCTTCGTCACGCCCCTTGCCGCCATAGCCAAGCGGACGACGCCCACGATGACGGCTCAGCCGATCGACAAAGTCGCGATCGGCAAGCTCGCGAGCGCGCTGCGCCAGCAACCCGCCGACCAGCAAGCCGTCGGCAGCCTCGGCGCGGCGCTGGCGATACCGATCAATGAGGGTCGCCGGCTTTGTGCGGAAGGCCTCGTCGCCTTCGCCAAGGGCGATATCGCGACTGCGCGCGCATTCTTCGTCAGCGCCGCCGCGGCCGGCGACGCGCGCGCACTCGTGGCGCTCGGCGACACGTTCGATCCGGCCACTCTCACCCGCCTCGGCGTCGTCGGGCTCAAGGGCGATGAAGGCAAAGCGCGCGACTATTATGCGCGGGCGGTCGCCGCCGGGGCGACAGGGGCTCGTGAGCGGATCGCGGCTCTGGCGGCGAAATAGCGCGGAGCGACGCACCCTCGGGCGCTCATGCCCCGCGACCGCATGAGCCGCCTCTGCCGAGGCCGATTCGGTCCGTCAGGCGAGCGCAATGCGCGGCGTCGGGCCCGCCGCGCGAACGCGCTCGTCAGCGTCAGTCTCGAACCGCTTGAAATTGTCGCGGAACATCTGCACCAGGCGCCCCGCAACTTCGGCGAACTCGCCCTTATTGCGCCAGGTCTTGATCGGTTCGAGAATATGCGGCTCGACACCCGGGATCTGCCCCGGCACGGCGAGGCCAAAGTACGGATCGGTGCGGAAATCGGCGCGCTGCAGCGAACCGTCGAGAGCCGCCGCCACCAGACGGCGCGTAACCCGGATCGGCATGCGCCTTCCGGCGCCGAACTTGCCGCCGGTCCATCCGGTGTTGACGAGCCAGCAATCGACATGATGACGCGCGACCAATTCGCGCAGGAGGTTGCCGTAAACCGTCGGGTGCAGCGGCAGGAACGGCGCGCCGAAACAGGTCGAAAACGTCGCCTGCGGCTCGGTGACGCCTTTTTCCGTGCCGGCCACCTTGGCGGTGTAGCCGGACAGAAAATGATACATCGCCTGCTCCGGGTCGAGTTTCGCGATCGGCGGCAACACCCCGAACGCGTCGCAGGTCAGCATGATGATGTTCTTGGGATGACCGGCGCGGCCAGTCGCCGACGCGTTGGCGATGAAATTGAGCGGATAGGCGATACGCGTATTCTCGGTCTTGGATTCGTCGTCGAAGTCGGGAATCCTTGATTCAGGATCGAGCGTCACATTTTCCATCACCGTGCCGAAACGTTCGGTCGTCGCGTAGATCTCCGGCTCGGCCTCGCGCGACAGCTTGATCGCCTTGGCGTAGCAGCCGCCCTCGAAATTGAATATTCCGTTGCGGCCCCACCCATGCTCGTCGTCGCCGATGAGCGTGCGGTGTGGATCGGCCGAGAGCGTGGTTTTGCCGGTGCCGGAGAGGCCGAAAAAGATCGCCGAATCGCCCCCCTGCCCCGTGTTGGCGGAGCAATGCATCGGCATCACCTGTTTTGCCGGCAGCAGGTAGTTGAGGACGGTGAACACGGATTTCTTCATTTCGCCCGCATAGCTCGTGCCGCCGATGAGCACGATCTTGCGCTTAAAGTCGCAGGCGATGATCGTCTCGCTTCGCGCGCCGTGCCGCTTGGGATCGGCGCGGAACGAGGGCAAATCGACGATCGTCAGCTCCGGAACAAAGTTGGCCAAATCTTCAACCGGCGGACGGATCAGGAGATTGCGGATGAACAGCGAATGCCAGGCGTATTCCGTGAACACACGTGTGCGCAGGCGCAATCCCGGATCGGCTCCCGCGTAAAGGTCCTGAGCGAACAGGGTCTTTCCCTGGGCGTGGGCGATGAAGTCGGCGACCAGGGCGTCGAAATGCTCGGCCGTCATCGCATTGTTGTTGTCCCACCACACCAGCGCCTCGGTCGTGGCGTCGCGCACCACGAACTTGTCCTTGGGGCTGCGTCCGGTGTGCGCCCCGGTGTCGGCGACAAGGGCGCCATGCGCGGCGACCTTCGCCTCGTTGCGTTGCAGCGCGTGCTCGTAGAGTTGCGGTGCGCCGAGGTTCCAGTGGATCGCGGCAAGATCGCGGAAGCCGAACCGGTCCGCGCCAAAGTCGAAATTGTGCGCCCCGTTCTCGATCATCTTGAGCGTCCTCCCCGAAAGGCGCGCCGAAATGGATTGCGCAAATCCAAGCAATTTCGTCTTGCACGGTCAACCCGGCGAAACTAGGGACTACGACCCGCCAATGGACTGGACGCTATCCGGCGAAGGCGCTATATCGAGAATTCGGTCATCGTGACGAGGCGCAGCCGAGAACGCCGAGGCGTTCGGCGACATAGTCAACAGGCTTAAGCGCTAGCCGGCTTCCCTCCACAATTATGGTTAGCAAACCCCTTGCGTGTATGGCGACAATGTGACACGCTCAGTCACAATCTCGTGATTTGAGTGTCTTCCAGCTTCTAGAACAAAATAAACGCTTGTTACCCGGTACCGTGCGGGCCGTTATACTTCTGATAAATTGACCTTATTGGAGTACTTGCTCCCCATTCGTAAGGAGGTTTTTTGGGTAGGGAGGGGTAAAGACGCTACTTCGACCAATGCGGCCGAGCTTTGGCAATTATCATATTTGGAGGCCTACTTCTCGCAGCGGGAGACCTGCGAGCTACGGCTCGGAAATATCGGAGAATTACCATGGATGCGAAAATTGTTCTTACGTGGGGAGCGATCGTCGTGTCTGTTGTTGCACTGATCACGTTCACGGGCGCGCTTGTCGTATCGTTCTTCCACCAGGACACAGGTCGTACTTAACCTCACGGTGGGTGCGGCGATCGCAAATGCTACGACCGCAATAGGGTTTTGACTGTCGCGCCCCGGCAGCAGCGCCGCTCGTCTGGCTGATCGCCGTCACTACGGGCGCGGCTGCCACGACAGTGGCGCGTCCCGCCGCCAGCGCCGCGCCGATAACATCATCTTTCTTCTGCGAGCCGGAGGAGCTGCCACGCCAGACGGTGACCGGCCGCGGGTTTACGGGCATCATGTCGGTACAGTTCGGGCCAACAGTGCGACTGCAGTGACGGCTGTCTCAGACACGCAGGTCACCACGACCAGCCCTGCGGGCAGCGGCAAGGTCCACGTCACGGTTGTCACGCCGGCCGGCGCCTCGGCCGCCTCGCCGGCGGACCAGTTCACATATCGTTAAGGCCGGCATTCAGTGGAGGAACGCGACGGAGCGAGCCCGGAAACGGTCATGGGCGTAAAGCGCCGCGTTCGGGCGGTGAAGAAGCCGGCGAGTAAGTGTGACGGCGATCACAGCCGGGTTTGAGCGTCTCTGCTATAACGCAGGCGTTGTTTTGATAAGACGAGCCAGGAGGAAACAAACCTATGAAAACCAGCGCACTCGGCGTCCAAGCGATTGCTCAGCGAGAGGGAAGAGTTCTCCACACCTATGGCGACACGCGCGGCATCCCTACGATCGGTGTCGGGCACACTTCGGCGGCAGGGCCTCCAAATGTCGTCGAGGGGATGGTGATCACGGCTGCGCAATGTGACGACATCCTCGCCCGCGACCTGGCGAAATTCGAGGACGCGGTGAACGCCGCGCTCAAGACGCCAATCGGCCAGAATAAACTTTCGCAGAACGCGTTTGACGCCTGTGCATCGCTCGCGTTCAACATCGGCGCTCCTGGTTTCATAGGGTCTTCCGTCGCGCGTGACGTCAACAACGATAACATGCAGCGGGCTGCGGACGCCTTCCTCATGTGGGAACACCCGCCGGAACTAAAAGGCCGGAGAGAGGGCGAACGGGCGCAGTTCCTGCGCCCGGACTCGGGAGCGGCCGCAGGCGCCGCGATCAATCCCCAAGCGCCGCGGGGGTCGATCGCCTGGATTCAGATGAAACTAAACGCGGCCAACGCGACCCCCAGACTGGAAGTGGACGGGGACTTGGGGCCCGCAACTTTGGCCGCGATCAAGGCCTTCCAGGCAAATCACGCCCTCGCCCCAGACGGCATTGCGGGCCCTCAGACACTGGCCGCGCTCGGTTGAGCAACATCTTGATAGGAGCGCGTCGTCGCTTGGGAAGATCCAATGCGCATCCTTACAGCTTTCTTGCTATGCGTTGCGCGCCAGCGACGGCCGCTTTTGGAGTACAAGATTCCGGAAACGACCCCCTTTGCCGAAGAATGCAGTAAACGTGAAACGCAGCGAAACCTGAATCAATGCTATCGGGAAGAGTCCGAGCCAAGCCCTGGACGAGCCTTATAGGACTGCCATGGACAGGCTTCAGGAGTGCTCGAGCTCCCGGAGGAGGTGTTTAAGGTCTATCGCGACGCCGAATGTTTGTTCTTGGTGTCGCGAACTCTAGGCGGTAGCGCTTATCTTACGAAGCTCAATACATGTAAGGTTAAGTATAACCGTGCACAGGATTGCAAACTCAAGAAACATTTCTTGAGTTGCGAGGAGGGCGACCCCCGGCGAGGTAGTGCGCGAGACCTGAACACCACCGCCTAATGGCTGGCTTCGGGTTACAGGTTAAAGACGGATTGGGTCGACAACAGGGGCCGACTCGCGGGCTGGCTAGGCAACTTCGATCGTCCCGAGTAGGCGGCAGAGCCTTGGGCGGGGGCAGGAGCAAGATGAGAGCACCACTAAAAATATCCTTAACCGTAATATATGTGGCTGTATTGTGCGACTGCACAACAATAGCCGGATACAACGAAAAGGCATACGAAAACGCGACCTCCGCCAAAGCGGAAGCGCTTACTTTAATAGCGAAAAGCAATCAAAGCTACAGGTCTCACGAACCAGAAGTTAATGCGCTCAAATTGGATATGAGTAAGGCGGCGGAGTTTGCCAAAGGCATTCCAAAAAACGATACTGTTGTTCGTATGTATGCAATCATAATGAGAGAGGATAAAAACGATTTGGGTTCCCTATATGGTGTCCTTACCCGCTGGAAAGAGAAGAGCACCCTCCGCCCCGCATATATACAAGAGATAGCTCCCAAAATAGGTGAGGAGTTTGATCAACTAATCCAGTTGGAGCAGGTAAAGAATAAATTCTAGGAGCTCGGCAATGGCAACGTTCAAAGATTTTGAAAACAATTGGAAAACCGCTATCGACGCTCTAATCCAGAGAAACTATTCTGATTTCATTAATCAAGCACAGTCAGATGCGACGACATTTCTGGATGAAGCAAAAAGCGATCTTAAGAGATGGACCGGTTTGTATGCTGCGAATTCGATAGATAAGGAGGATCTTACCTCACTCGTTGATTCTGATAAAGACCTGCTAGAACTACATGCGCTCAAGCAAGCTGGGCTCGCTCAAGTGAGGTGGGATCTATTTGTTAATAGCGTTATTGAGACAACCATTTCTGTGGCTGTGAAGACATTTGTGTGAACTTACCCCAAGGTATTGGAAAGTTGTGGAACGAGCCGTAGTCCCAGGCCATCGCCTTCCGATGGTGTCGCTAAAATGAGGTTGTAGCATGTCTTCAGTAACAGTTGAGTCGGTATCTCCTGACGGAACCGATTTCAAAATAAGTCTTGTGAAGACAGGGTCTGATAGCGCCACTATTGCAATTATAACAACTGAGCGGGGAGTCACACACACAGATTTGTATAATGTTTTCGATGTGAGAGCGAATACAACAACGCTAACATGTACCACGACGGCAATCTTTTGGCACCCAACCGTGAGCTGCGTGATCGATGGCACTCGACCTCCTGGTGCCGCGACGGTTACTGTTACGGTCGCCAATGCTCCAGCTCATAATGGCGCCACCGATTACAAAATCAGCGCTTCCGACGGCGCCAATATCAAGCAGTTCATTGCAGCAGCTGCTTTCCCCCGGATCGGCGCTTGAGTGAGCTCGTTGACCGTGAGCAGGCGCATGCGGCGCGGAGGCGAGGCCCCCCAAGGCGATCGACGATAGGTCACCGACGCCCGAACAAGCCGTTCCGCGTTCGCCTGCGCATTCGCTTCGTGTGCACTAGGCTTACCGGCAGCCGGTCGAGGAAGGCGCGCATCGGACGGCAGGGATGACCGGCCGAGAACATGATGCGCTCCACCCGACCTCCAGCGGGAGGTCCATGAACGTAGGCAGGAAGTTGAAGCCTGGAGAAGTGTTCTTCGAGAGCGATGGCGCTCACTGCGCGTCTCCTTTAAGGCAATGAAACGCGTTCGGCGCGCTCGGCGCGCCGAGCCGGTGGCCCGCGCCTCGCCTACTTCTTCTGCTCCTTCACATAGGCGATATAGCCCTCGACGTCCTTCGCGGGTTCGGCGTAGGCGTCGCCCAGCGCCTTGGCGACCGCGCCCATGTAGGTCTTCGCCCATTCGGGCAGGTGGTAGTCGATGACCTTGAGGAATTCGAGGCTGCAGGCAAGGCGGATGTCAGCGATGGACGGATGGTCGCCAGCGACGAAGGTCTTGCCCTCAAGAAAGAACTTGTGGAATGCCGCGAGCGTTTCGCCGACCGCCCCGGCCGCCGCCTTCTGCGCCTTCTCCTTCTCGGAGGCCGTGGCGTCGCTGGCGCCGACTTCGCCCGGATATTGCGGGAAGCCCAGCGCGCCATAGGTCGAGCGCACGATATACGGGTAGAGCGTGCCGACGATGTAGAACATCGCGCTGTCCACCATCGCGCGCTTTTCCGGCTCGGTCGGATAGAACTTGTCGAGATGATGCTTGTTGCAGAGATACTGCATGATCGCGCAGCTCTCCCACATCACGCCCTTTGGCAGGCCGGGCGCCTCCATCATCGGGGTCAGGTGCGCCGGGTTCTTGGCGAGAAAGTCCTCGGTGCGGGTCTTGCCGTAGACGTCGTCCTCGGTGAAATCGAGCTTCGCGGCCCGGACGAACACGCGCGCGGTCATGTTGTTGACGCTCGGCTTGATGACATGCAGCTTGATCGCAGCTTCCTCCTATTTGGTTTCAATGAGTTCTGGCGCGTGGCTGCGCTGGTATGGATCCTTGGGCGAGCGGTCGGCCGACAGGCTCTTGGTCGCCGACTTGACGAGACTTTCGATCGCGTCGGCAATGTGAACTTCCATGATCGCCCGGTCGCCGCGCGCAACGCGCAGATTGTGCGCGGCGAATAGCACGTCGGCGTGGGTGTAGCCCACGGGCGGCTCGAACTTGTAGCACGCGAGCTCGATCAGGAGCCCGAGCGGATCCTCGAAATAGATCGAGTCCATGAAACCCCGGTCGCGCACCGCAGGCTTGATCCCGCGCGCTTCGAGCCGCTGGACCGCCTGCGCCCAGACGGCGCGGGAGACGTTGAAGGCGACGTGATGCACACAGCCTGGGTCGGTTGGGGTGCGGCGCTGGACCGGCTTGCGGTCCTCGCGCGTGAACACGGTGATGAGCCGCCCGTCTCCGGGGTCGAAATAGATGTGGCTCTCGCCGGCATTGTCGAGATTGGGCTGCTCGAAAATGAACGGCATGCCAAGCAGGCCCTCCCAGAAATCGATCGAGGTCTGGCGATCGGCGCCGACCAGCGTGATGTGATGCACACCCTGCGCCTGAAGCTTTTGCATGGGCCCTCGTCCTCCTCAGACTTTTTCTATGAGTTTGGCCTTATACTCGCTGCGCGGCAGGCTGCCTGGGGCTGCGAGCGTGATCTCGGTCGTCACCAGAAGCTTATCACGCACGCGAGCGCGGATGCGATCCGCGAGGCCCTCTGTCGGTGATCCCGGCGCGAGTTCGACACTGATCGGCAGCGGCGGGTCCTGCCGCACGCCGGGTGAGCGCGGGCGGATCACGATAACGCCGGCGACCGCCGGGGCAAACTCGTTCACGACCTCGCGCAAAGCCGAGGGAAAGACATTGACGCCGCGCACGATCAGCATGTCGTCGGTGCGCCCGATGCAGCGGACGCGTGGGCTTGTGCGCCCGCAGGCGCAGGGCCCCATGCTCAAGCGCACGTGGTCGCGGGTGCGGAAGCGCAAGAGAGGCGCGGAGCGGTTGACGAGGTGCGTGAGCACGAGCTCGCCCACGGCACCGTGCTCAAGCGGCTTGGCGGCGGCGGTTTCGGGGTCAATCAGCTCGAAATGCACGAAGCCGCGCCCGCTGAAATGCATGCCCGCCTTTTGCTCGCACTCGCCCCAGAGGGAAACGGAAATATCGCCGATGCCCATCGCCTCGGTGACGCTCGCACCCCACGCCGCTTCGAGCTTGGCCCGCATGGCGGGCTCCCCTCCGCCCGGCTCGCCTGCAACCATCACCCGCCTGACGCTCGACTTGGAGATGTCCTTTCCGCGTTTCAGCGCCCATTCAGCCAGATGCAGCGCGTAAGACGGCGTCATCGCGACGACGGTCGGCCGCAAGAGCTCGACTGCGGCGATCAGGCGCTCGGTGTTTCCCGAGCCGACCGGAATGTGGCAGAGGCCGAGCCTGTCGAAGGCCGCGAGCGCCGCCCCGGCGACGAACGGGCCCGCGTTATAGGTCGAGACGATGCGCTCGCCGCGCCTGAGACCTGAGGCCGCGTACGAGCGCGCCGAAGTGCGCACCCAGACTTCGAGATCGGCGGCGGTGAGGGGAATGTAACTCGGCGTTCCGGT
>DASXXT010000459.1:0-23041 GCA_036502965.1 Roseiarcus sp.
GTTGCGCGCCGCCGCCGCGCGAACCATCCCCGACCTCTGGCAAGCCATTGCCGACGCCCTTCCCCGCTTCACCCCGCAAGAATGCGCCAACTATCTCGCCGCCGCAGGATACGATGCAACATGAGCGGAAAATGCTCTAGGTTGCGACGATCCCTCATTCCCGGAGTATCCAGACAACGGTCCGAACGCCACGACCGCGGACAATCGCCGCGTGGAATTCGCTCAGGCCAAGTCGGGGGCTTCGAGCGGTAGCGAGACGACCGCATCAAGCACCGTCTTGGTGATCTCATCGGTGCCGGCGCTGCCACCAACCTCGATGGGCTGCACGACACGCAACGCCGACTCGACCGCGCGTCGGATGAGGTTCGCCGCGGATCGCCCTTTCGCAACGCTTTCCCATTCGCCGAGCCAGTCGAGCATCATCGCGCCCGACAGGAACATCGCGATGGGATTGGCCTTGCCCTGGCCCGCGATATCGGGCGCTGTGCCGTGACACGGCTGGAAGACGGCGAACTCGTCACCGATATCGGCCGAGGGCGCAAAACCGAGGCCGCCCATCAGCCCGGCGCCAAGGTCAGCGAGGATGTCGCCGAACATGTTCTCTGTGACGAGCACGTCGAGCTCCCAAGGGCGGCGGACCATGAACATCGCCGCCGCGTCCACGTAGACTGCGCTCGCCCCGATATCCGGATTGAGCGCTGCGCGCTCGTTGAAGATCTTACGGAAGAAGGCGAAGCTCGCGAACACATTCGCCTTCGACGCAGACCACTTCGCCGCGGCTTCCCGCCTTCTTGCGCTTGCGCGCCAGGGAGAAAGCGAAATCGAACAGTCGCTCGCTCACCTCCCGCGTAATGACGAGGGTTTCGCGCGCCTCCCGGTCGTCGATCACCGTTCCCTTGCCGCGCGACGCGAAGAGTCCCTCGGTCGATTCGCGGATCAAGACGAAGTCTGCCCGCGCAGCGCGCGGATCGGCGAGCACTGGCGCTGCCGTGTTGACGATGCTGACCGGCCGGACACCGGCATAAAGTCCGAGATCGACGCGGAGGTCGATCTGGGGCGTAATCTCCGTTCCATCGGGACCGCGCACGGATGGAAGACCCATCGCGCCGAGAAGGATCGCGTCGGCCCGACGGACGGCCTTGGCTGTCTCCGCCGGCATGGCCTGGCCGGTATCGCGATAGGACTCGGCGCCCGCCGGGCGGATGTCGTAGTCGAGGCCGAAGGCGCCAAATCTCGCCACCGCGGCGGTGAGGACTTCCAGGCATGCCGGCATGACCTCATGGCCGATGCCATCGCCCGGCAGAACCGCAATCCGGAACCTCGACTCGTTACGCATGGCGGCGTCCGGACCGCGGGATCGGTGTCCCGCCGAAGCTCAGCGTTGGCATTCGATGGCCTCCAATGAAACCGGCGCCGGAAGCTGCTAGGCGTAGGCCGGCGGCCGCCGTCGGTGGAAATCGGTGGCGCCCTGGTAGGCGGCACCCGCCGCGAGCAGTCTTGCCTCGGACCATTGCGGCCCAATCAACTGCATTCCGACCGGCAGATTCGACGCGGTGAAGCCCCAGGGAACCCAAAGGGCGGGAAGCCGAAGGCAGGACCAGGTGAAGGTCACTCGCGTCAGCCCCAGCGGTTGTCGCGATCATGTCGGCCGACGCGGCAGCAAGAGGCGCAGGCGAGGCGACCGTCGGGGTCACGATGATGTCAATTGATTCGAACTGGCGGCGTGCCTGCATCTGCCAGCCCTCGATGAGACGGAGCCGGTCGGCGTAGCCGACGCCAGAGGTGGTCAGGCCCAACGACATGCGCTCGCACACGTCGAGCCCGAAAGTCTCGGGATGCTCCTTTAGCCGCTTGCGATTGCGAGCGGCGATGTTGGTCGGCACAAGGAGCTTCAGCGGGGGATGCAGGCCGTCAGGATCGCCGAGATCGACGTCCCGGACCGTCGCCCCGAGTTCAGCAAATACAATTGCCGCATTGCGCGCGGCGGTCTCGATCGGAGGGTCCACGTCCTGGAACTGGCCGGGGGGGGGCAATGCCGATACGTAGGCCGCCGAGGCCTCGCGCAGCGGCATTGAGCCAGCTCTCGACCGGCTGGTCAACGCGGAGCTCATCCTCCGGATCGTAGCCCGCGATAGCCTCGTAGACAGCCGCGATGGCGGCCATAGTCCGCGCCATCGGTCCGACGGTGTCGAGATCGGGAGGCTCGACGCCCTGGCTCGAAACGCGCCCGACCGTCGGACGTAGGGCAGCGATCCCGGTTAGCGCCGCCGGAACGCGGATGGAGCCGCCGGTATCGGCGCCGAGGGCAACCTCGCACATGCCAGCCGCAACGGCCGACGCGGAACCGCCACTCGACCCACCAGCAATCCTTTCCGTATCCCAGGGATTGCGGCAGGGGCCGAAATGCGGATTCTGCGTCGTCGCGTCGAACGCTAGCTCGTGCAGGTTCGTTTTGCCGACGACAACCGCCCCGGCGCGGCGCAGCCGCCTGACGACCTTGGCATCGCGGTTGGGTACACGGTCTGAGTGGAAACCCGAGCCGAGGGTCGTTCCCTTCCCCGAGATGTCGATGTTGTCCTTGAAGGCGATCACGCACCCGGCCAGCAGGCCGATACAGTCGCCGTTCCGCAAGCGGCCATCAAGCTGCGCCGCCTCTCGCCGCGCGGCCTCGTTCCGTACGCTAATGAACGCGCGGAGATCAGCGTCGTGACGGCTGCTTCGCCCGAGATAGTCTTCGGTGCGGTCGAGGATCGAGGGCGTCATGAATTCGCTCTACGGCGACTAGCGCCGAATCGGCATCGCCACGGGCCGCATCGGAGCGCCGGTCGCGCCGCGAAGCCGGAGGCCGGCGCCGAAGAATACGAATTCATAAAGCTTCTCGGCGGCGGGCTCCTCGAGATCGACGATCTCCATGATCGGCACGCCGGCTTCGGCAAGCAGGTCGGTGTGGACGACCCGCCAGTTCTCCGGATCCGCGGTGGGCATCTGCTCGAGGCAAAATGTGTCGGAGCCGACCACGATGGCGCCTGCCTTGGCGAGCGCTTCCGCGCAATCACGGTTGATGCCGGGCGTGTTGTTCATGTAGCCGGCGACGTCCGGCCAGGCGCGCATCCGGCCGGTCCGCACCATCACGACGTCGCCAGGACGCAGCTCAGTCTTCTGGTGCTGGAGGCACCTCTCGAGATCCTCGGACCCGATGCCGTAGCTCGGCGGCAGGATGTCGACGCCATGCAGCCCGGCGACGTCAAGAAGCACGCCGCGCGCGACAATCGGCGGCTGCTTGTGGACGCCCGCGACGTCCCAGTGACGGCTGCCGATGTGGTCGGCGGCCTTGTAGCCGTTGAAGATAACGCCGTCGTAGCCGAAGTGGTTCAGCGCATCGATCTGAGTGCCGCAATGGGTGTACGTTGAGACCGCGTCGCTTGAATAGGAGACGAGGTCATTCAGCTCAGGCGCGACGCCCGCGGAATTAGTGATCTTCTCTCCCGCCGGCGTGTGGGTCATCCACAGCTGGTAATTGGGGTCGTTCGCGCCGACCCAGCTCGGCATACCGACGAAATAGTCGACCGACAGATCGATCATCTTGCCGGCATCTGCCGTGCTGAGGATCGCGTCACGCGACTCGGCCGTGATCAGGTTGAGCATGCCGATCTCGTCGGACGCTCCAAATATGTCGCCAAGCACATCCCCAGCCACACCGAGAAGATCCTCGAGGTACGCGGAATTCCCGGTACGTCGACGGACCAGGATCGCCATGCTGGCTTCCGCAAGGCAATGGATGCGGCCGGCAAGTGGGAGTATGTCGAGGTGCTCGGCAAGTGGGACGAAGGCATCGTCCACAAGGTCGCTGCCGATGCCATCGCCGTCCACGGCCATTTCGTTGGCGGCTATGTGCAGGACGGCACACCGGGCCTCGTCCAGGCGCTCATCGACACCAAGCACCCCTTCATCCCGGTTGCCGGCCAGGCTGAGAACGGCTTCAAGAAGCTATGTGTCAAGTATCAGGACCAGGGCCTGACCTGTGCTTCGGCGGGCCAGGCGTCGAGCCTCGTCGCCATCGCGCTCAAGGCGGCCATCTCCGCCGCCAAGGGCAATGTGGTGCCGCAGTTCATCTCGGTGCCGATCCCCTACAGCGACACCGAGTCGCTTAAGGCTGGCGTTAACTACTTCCCCGACCTGCCGGACAGTTTCCATACGAACAATACTTTCCCCGCTTGCAACGTCAGCATCGGAGCCGAGCGGATCGTCTCCAAGACCAAGCAGAACCAGTAGTCACGGAAACTGGAGGCGGCGGAGTGAGCGGGCCGGCCTCCACCGATCCTGCCCAGGACGGTTGGATGGTGCCGGTTGAAACCCACTTGCCGTTCTGGCGGATGAACGGCATTTCCAAGCACTACGGTGGCGTCCGGGCGCTTGAAAATGTCGGGTTGACCGTTGAGCGCGGTCGAATCCACGCCCTGCTTGGTGAAAACGGCGCCGGCAAATCGACGCTTATCAAAATCATGAGCGGAGTCGTCCAGCCGGACGCAGGGACTATGGAGCTCGACGGCCAGCCGGTCCGCTTCGAAGGCCCGGCCGACGCTATGCGCGCCGGCGTCGTCTGCATCTTCCAGGAATTATCGCTGGTCCCCGACCTCACGGTGGCGGAAAAATATATGCGCGCCATACCCGCCGCGCCGTTTCGGCCTGATTGACCGGCGCGCCCAGCGGCGTCGCGCCGAAGGCCTTCTCGCCCGCGTTCATTGCCAGGACGTCCACCCACACGAGCTGGTCCGTAACCTTCCGCTTTCTCGCCGCCAGATGATCGAGATTGCGCAGGCGCTCGGACGCTCGCCGAAGCTCCTGATCCTTGACGAGGCGACTTCGGCGCTGACCGCCGCCGACGTCGAGCGGATCTACGCGATCCTGAACGGCCTTCGCGCTGAAGGGCTACATTTCGCATCGCATGCGTGAGATCACCGCCTTCGCCGATATTTGCTCCGTCTTCCGAAACGGCCGGCACGTGGCCTCCTTCTCCAGGGGTGCCCGCAGCGGCGACGAGATCGTTGAGCTGATGATCGGCCGCGACTACAAAGACGTCTATCCGGACAAGTCGGGGCATGCGGCGAGCGCCAAGCCGGTGCTTGAGGTGAAGGGCCTCTCCTGGGGCGACTGCCTCTCCGGCATCGACCTCACCGTCCGGAAGGGCGAGATCGTGGGTCTCGGCGGGCTCGATGGCCAGGGACAGCGCGAGTTGTTGCTCTCGCTGTTCGGCGTGCTCCGTGGCCTCCAGGGGGAGATCAAAATCGGCGGAGAGCCGCGGAGCATCGGCAGCCCGCGCGGCGCCAAGCGCCGCTCCGTCGCGATGGCGCTCATTCCCGAGGACCGCAAGACCGAGGGCCTCGTCCTGCCACTCACAGTGCGCGAGAACATCTGCCTCGCGAGCATTGGCCGACTAGCGCCCGCCGGCTTCATCCGGAAGCGCGAGGAGAAGCGCGCTGTCGACGAGGCGTTCCAGATGCTCTCGATCCATGCCAACAGCGCCGATCTGCCGGTCGGCACGCTTTCAGACGGCAACCAGCAAAAGGTCGTTATCGCCAAATGGCTGCTGACTGAGGCGCGGCTGATCCTCCTCAACGACCCGACGCGCGGCATCGATGTCGGCAGGAAGCAGCAAATCTACCGGCTGCTGCGGAAGCTCGCCGATGGGGGGACCGGTATCCTCCTCTACACGACTGACTATGCCGAGCTGATTGGCTGTTGCGACCGCGTAGTCATGCTCTACGGCGGGCGCGTGGTGCGGGAGCTTCAGGGTGATGAGTTGAGTGAGAGCAACATCCTGGCGGCATCGCTGAACCTGTCGGAGAGTGAAACTGCGGTAGGGGAGCCTGCGGATTGAACGGACCGCGATTCTGGCTCACGCGCAATAGCGGCGCAATTTTCGCGTTCGTTCTGTTCGTTGCGATGTTCGTGATCTACATAGTCAAGAACGGCGTAGGGCTCCGCATGGGCCTGGTGATGGCGGTTGCCAACAAGGGCGTCCTGTTGGCGCTGGTTGCGATTGCGCAGACGCTGCCTGTCCTCACCGGCGGCCTCGATCTGTCGGTCGGCATGACCTTCGTGCTTACTAATTGCCTAGCATCAGCGCTCCTCAACGGTCCGCCCTGGATGATCGCCCTCGGCGTCATCGCGGTGATGCTGACCGGCGTGATCTGCGGCGCGATCAACGGAGCCCTCATCGTCTATGGCCGGCTGCAGCCGATCATCGCGACGCTCGCGACCAGCGCCATCTTTTACGGTCTCGCGCTGACCATCCGACCGATCCCGGGCGGAACGATAGACCCAGTGGTCTCCATCCTCACGACGCAATTGTTCGGCGTCATCCCCACCTCGCTCGTCGTCCTGCTTGCCGTAGTGCTGATCGTCTGGGTGCCGTTCCAGCTCTCGATGACCGGCCGCGGCTGCTACGCCGTCGGCTCGTCGGAATCGGCCGCACGCATGACCGGCATCAACATCCAGCGATCCCGCCTCACAGCCTATATCCTCTGCGGCCTGCTCGCGTCGCTCGCCGGCCTCCTCCTCACAGCCATGACCCTTTCGGGCGACGCGAGCGTCTCCAGCGGCGGCACCTACACGCTGAGCTCGATCGCCGCGGTCGTGATCGGCGGTACATCGCTGATGGGCGGCACCGGCGGGGCGATCGGCTCGATCTTCGGCGCCTTCGTCCTCCGCAACGTTAGCGACCTTCTCTTCGTCTTCGACATCGATCCTCTCGTGGAGCCGTTCATCCAGGGTCTCATCCTTCTCGCCGCCGTCAGCCTCGGGTCCGTCCGCGTCCTGAGGGCGCCCAACCGCCTCCAGTTCCTCGGTGTCGGACGATGACCCCGGTGCTCCGGGCAGCGGACCGTCCCGTCCTCATCGCCTTCGGCTTCGTCGTCCTGCTCATCATCCTCGGAGGACTCTACAATCCGCAGTTCCTGTCGGCGTTCTACCTGCTCCAGCAGCTCCAGGTCGCGTCGTTCCTCGGCATCATCGCCAGCGGCCTAATGGTCGTGATCCTGCTCGGACATATCGACCTGTCGATCCCTTGGGTAGTGACGATTGGTGGCATGACCGCCACCGCCGCCACCGGCTGGTGGGGCGAGCCGTTTGCCTGGCTCGGCCCGCTGGTCGCGATCGCGAGCGGCAGCGTCATCAGGCTGGCAAACGGGCTCGGCGTTGCGCTCTTGCGCATCCCCTCGATGGTCTTCACCCTCGGGATGAACGCCGTCGTCCAAGGCATCGTCGTGATGTACACCGGCGCCAATGCGCCGGTCGACCGCGCGACGCCGATCCTCAAGTGGCTCGCGGTGCATGAAACTTTCCACGTACCGCATGCCGCGATCGTCTGGGCGATCTTCGGGCTTCTCGTCGTTCTCATGCTCGGACGGACGCCGTTCGGCCGCTACGTTTGCGCGATCGGCAACAGCGAGCGCGTCACCTATCCGTCCGGCGTCAATACACGATCCATCCTGATCGCCGCCTTCATCGCGAGCGGCGCCTGCTCGGCATTCTCAGGCGCGGTTCTCGCCGGCTATGCCGGCAAGGCCTACCAGGCCATGGGCGATCCCTACCTGCTGCCGGCAATTGCGGCGGTGGTCCTCCGCGGTACCAGCATCCTCGGCGAAAGCGGCAGCTATCCGGGCACGATCGCCGGCGTGATCCTGATCACCGTGCTCGACAGTATTCTCTCGGTCGCGCAGATACCAGAAGCTGCGCCGCAGATCATCTACGGCGCGATCATCATCGGGATGATGCTGGTCTATGGCCGCGCCCGGCGGACGGAAGGCTAGGCAGCAGAACGGCCATCTTCGAAAGCGACGGCGGGCAACAGGAAATTAGCGACCGGTCCGTTCCTCGGGTCACGTTCTTCGCGGCGGCGCGCTCGAATGCTTTTGCGGCGACATATTCGCCAGCCTCGACGTTCCGGAGGCCGATGCGAGGCTCGCCGCCGAGCCGCTGGTCCAAGCGGATTTGCGCTGGGTCGAGTCCCACCGCCTCATTCGGCTCCGGTCTTGACCCAGCACTACGCCATGCTGCAGCGAAACCTTCTCTACACCGGCATCACTCGCGGCAAGCGCCTCGTGGTTCTGGTCGGCCAGAAGAAAGCTATCGCAATCGCAAGTGCGGAGTGTCGCGGGACGACGTCGCTGGTCAAAACTGGACCAGTGGCTGCCCCTCAGCACGTCGTCTGGATGTTGAGTTTATCGTAGGCGCCCGGGGCGCGGCGAGCGCAGGCCTACATCAATGACCGGGAGTTCGTCGCCGGCTTGGCGTAATATCGCCTTTGCCTGCGACGCGCCGGCGGTTCTCCATTGCCCTGAGATACAGGTCGAGCAGAGACTCCTGTTCGTCGCGCTCGTAAGCTAGGTCCCACGCCACCCCAAGGTGCTGTTGACCGGCCGTCCACGCTATGCTCCAAATAGCTAAACATACGATCTTTCTCTAGAGTTCGTCGGAGGAATTGATAACGGACTCCTAAGCTTCGCGCGATCGGCGGCGATAGGCCGCGCTTAGGGAATCCGCGTTCGCGCATGAATGCGCCGCCCCGACAATGCGGATCCTTGAATCAAGTGGAACGGCATGACAGGACGGTTGGACGGGAAGACGGCAGTTGTCACGGGCTCGGGCCAGGGCATCGGGGCGGCGATCGCGCGCTGCTTCGGCGCCGAACGGGCCCGGGTCGTCGTGGCCGAGGTCAATTCCCAGACAGGCGCGGCGGTGGCGGCGGAGCTTAAGGCCGCGGGGGGAAACGCGCTTTTTGTGCCCACAGACGTCACTGATCCGGCTTCCATTGCCGCGATGCATGATGCGACCCGCGCCGCCTTTGGGACGCCTGACATCCTCATCAACAACGCCGGCATCAATGTCTTTCGCGATCCGCTCGCAATGAGCGATCAGGATTGGGATCGCTGCATGTCCGTTGATCTCGAAGGCGTCTGGCGCTGTACGCGCGCGTTTCTGCCGGGAATGATCGAGGCCGGGCGCGGATCGATCGTCAATATCGCCTCAGCCCACGCGTTCCAGATCATCCCGGGATGTTTCCCCTATCCTGTCGCCAAGCACGCGGTCGTGGGACTCACACGCGCGCTCGCCATCGAATACGCGGCGCGCGGCATTCGCGTTAATGCGATCGCGCCGGGCTACATCGAGACGCCGATTGCGACCGAATATTGGAACACGTTTCCGGACCCGGAATTGGAAAGGAAGCGTGCCTACGAACTGCATCCGCCGAAGCGTATCGGGCGTCCTGAGGAAGTGGGCTGGACCGCCGTTTTCCTGGCGTCCGACGAGGCGCCATTCATTAACGCCGCCACCATTGTCATCGACGGCGGCCGGTCGGTCCTCTATCACGAATGACATGAACTCGTCCGGCCGGAATGGTCGTTCAAGCAGGGAGGAAAATGATGAGGCAGAAATCACCCGCACGCGTCGCGACGCTGTCGTTCGTCGGACTCGCGGCCGCGATCGCCGCGTCGACGCCGACGAAAGCCGACGACGTCAAGATGGGCTACATCAACAAGATGGGAGAGCATCCATGGTTTGTCTCTGAAGTCGCCGGAGCAAAGGCCGAAGCCGGAAAGCTCGGCGTGAACCTCATGACTCAGGATGTTCAGTTTGACGCCAATCTGGCGCTGACGACATTCGATACGATGGTCGGCGACGGAGTCAAAGCGATCGCTATCGTCGTCCCAGACAAGGCCTTAGGCCCGGTCGTCGCTGAGAAGGCGCAGAAAGCCGGCGTCCGGTTGATCGCGGTCGACGACGACATCTACACCAGCGACAAGAAAATGGTGCCGTATGTCGGAATGAATGCCGAGACCATCGGCCGCCAGGTCGGCGCCGAGCTGGCCAAGATGTACAAGGCCCAAGGTTGGGACAAGTTCAACGACGTCCGCATCGGCAGCATCGAGGATCAGAAGGCCGACACTTGCATGCGGCGCAACCGCGGCGCCGAGGCGGCGTTCCTCGAGGTCCTGCCTTCGTTCGACAAGAACAATATCGTGCGCATTCCTTATGACAATCACATGGAAAGCGCCGTTACGGCGGTCACGACAACCTTGACCGCTCATCCCGAAGCCAAGCATTGGATCTTCTATTCGTGCAACGACGATGGCGTGCTGGGCGGGGTGCGCGCGACCGAGAACCAGGGGTTCGCGCCGACCGACGTGATTGGCATAGGCATCGACGGCAGCCGCGCCTGCGACGCCTTCGGTTCGGGCAAGCCGACCGGATTCCGCGGAACGATGTATATCGATTCGGCCAAGGAGGGCGCGCAGGCGATTCAACTCCTGTACGCTTCGGTCAAGAACGATACGGCGCTCCCGGGGACGACCTATGTGAACGCCGACTTAATCACGGCCGACACCTTTGGGTCCTACAAGGATAAGCTGTGTCACAAATAGGCTCGACGGCACGGCGGGGCCAGGCACCGCCTCGCATTCGCGGCGATCAAGGCGAGAGCGGCGCTACCGCGCAGCAAGCAGCAGAGCCCGCGCTTGCCGTGCTCGGCGTCTCGAAGCGTTTCGGAGTCGTCCGCGCGCTCGATGACGTGACGCTCACGGTGCGCGCGGGCGAAGTCCTCGCGCTCGTGGGCGAGAACGGCGCCGGCAAGTCGACGCTCGTTCGCATCTTCGAAGGCCTCCATCGACCCGACCAGGGAGCCTTGATGGCGGACGGCGTTCAACAAACACTCCGCTCGCCCGCCGACGCCCACGCACTCGGAATTCGAGTCATCCATCAGGAACCGGACATCATTCCCGATCTCTCGATCGCCGAGAATCTGTTTCTCGGCGATTTTCGCTGCATTCATCGCGTCTTCCTCGATCGCGCCGATCTCGCGCGCCGCACCCGGAGCATGCTCGTCGAATTTGGCCTCGAGAGCGACCTGAGCCCGTGGACCAGGGCGGGCGATCTCAGCCCGGCTCAGCGTCAGCTCATGGAGATCATGCGCGCTCTGCGCCGAGGCTTGAAGGTGCTGGCGCTCGATGAGCCCACCTCTTCGTTGACGGAGGACGAAGCCCAGCGCCTGTTCCGCGTGGTGCGGCGGCTTAAGGGTGATGGCGTCGGCGTCATCTACATCTCGCACCGAATGCGGGAGGTTCGCGATTTGGCGGATCGCATCGCCGTGCTGCGCGACGGGCGGCTCGTCGACGAGCGGCCAACGCTTGAGTTTCCGGAAGCGGAAATCGTTCAGGCGATGGTCGGACGGCCAATAGGGGACCTCTATGAACGCGCAGCCCGGCCCCGCGGCGAGATCACCCTTTCGGTGCAGGGCCTCACGACGATGCGTGTCCGCGATGTCAGTTTCGAGGTCCGTTCCGGCGAGGTCGTCGGCCTCGCGGGGTTGATGGGTGCCGGCCGTTCCGAATTGGCCGAGGCGATATTCGGCCACGATCGCATTCTCGCCGGCGCTGTCGCCGTGGACGGCCGGCCGGTCCGGTTGCTGAGTCCCGCCGACGCTATCGCCGCAGGAATCGGGTTTGCGCCGGAGGATCGGAAGTCCCAGGCGCTGCTCCTGCTGCGCAGCGTCAAGGACAACATTTCGCTGGCGATACCCGACCTCATCAGCCGATTTGACTTCGTCAATGACCGCGTCGAGCGGCGGATCGCGGGCGCGCTCGTCGACCGGCTTCGCGTCCGGACGCCGAACCTCGACGCATCCGTGTCCAATCTGTCAGGCGGCAATCAGCAAAAGGTCGTGCTTGGGCGTTGGCTGGCGCGCCGTCCAAAAGTGTTGATTCTCGATGAACCCACACGCGGCGTCGATGTCGGCGCTAAGGCCGAAATCTATCGCCTCATCGCTGAGCTCGCGCGAGAAGGGATCGCGTTACTTGTGATTTCCTCGGAAATGCCAGAGCTGCTCGGGCTCGCTGATCGAATCCTGGTGATGGCCGGCGGCCGCGTTGTCGCTGAAATGCCGCGCGAAGAGGCGAGCGAAGAGCACATACTGAGCCTCGCGATGGCCGACAATTTGACTAAAAATGCGGCGGCGGCGCAATGACGGACCTGAAGATGGAGAGCGTGGCGAACGCCGCGGATCGTCCGGTCCGACGCTCGGGTCTTGGCGGCCTGATTGAGCGCGTCGGAACGCATAATTTCAGTCTGCTCATCGCTCTTGCTGCGCTGATCGCGATCTTCGGCAGCTTGCGCCCTGACGTCTTCTTTCTGCTGCGCAATGTCCTCAACATCGGTCAGGCGATTGCGATCCTCGGAATTCTGGCGACCGCTCAGACGATCGTCATCATTTCGGGCGGACTCGATATCTCAGTCGGCGCCGTAGTCGGCATGTCGACGGTTTGCATTGCGCTAGCGGTCGGATGGACCGGTTCACCCCTGCTCAGCATTCTGTTCGGTGTGACTGTTGGAGCGATCGCAGGAATCGTCAACGGACTGATCATCACGGTTGGACGCATCAACGCCGTTATCGCCACGCTCGGCACGATGGCCGTGTTCCGCGGCGTCGCGTTCATCATCTCGAACGGCCAGTCGATCAGCATTTTCGATCCGGCGTTCCGTTTTATCGGCGACGGCAAGATTCTGGGCGTACCCGTCACCATTCTGGTGCTCGTCATCATCGTCGCCATCTTCTTCGTGCTGATGCGTTATACCATCACCGGCCGCAACATTTACGCCATCGGCGGCAATCCGGTCGTGGCGCGCCTCGCGGGTCTCAACGTTCGCGCCTATCAGATCGGAATCTACACATTGAGCGGCGCAACGGCCGGCCTAGCGGGAATGTTGCTCGCCGCTCGAACCGGATCGGGACAGCCGATCTCTGGATCCGAGGGTCTTGAACTGGAGGCCATCACGGCGGCGGTCCTCGGGGGGTGCGCGCTGACGGGCGGCAAAGGGACGATCATCGGCGGGCTGCTCGGCGTCCTCATCATTGGCGTGCTGGATAATGGCTTGATCCTGACCAGCGTGCCGACCTTCTTCCAGATGGTGGCGAAAGGCGTCCTGTTAATCGCGGCCGTGATCGTCGCCGAGCAGCAGGCGCGAAGATACGGATAGGGGCAGCGCCGATCGAGAGGCGCGCGGATGGCGGGCGAGCGGCGTCGCCATCGTCGCGGCGGGGAGAGTTTCGGGTTGAAGATCGTCAACATTCGCTCCGTCATCGTGCACGCTGAGATGCGCAACTGGATCTTCGTGCACGTCGAGACCGATCAGGATGGTTTGTTCGGATGGGGCGAGGCGACGCTCGAGTGGAAGACGCGGTCAGTCTCGGCGGCGATCGACGATCTCTCTCCTCTCATCATCGGACGCGATCCGCGCGACATCGAGAAATTGGTGCGGATCATGAAGAAGCACAGCTTCTGGCGCCTTGGCGTCATCGGCATGAGCGCCGTTTCGGGAATCGAAATCGCGCTGTGGGATATCTTGGGCAAGTCGCTCTCGGTTCCGGTGTGGATGCTGCTCGGCGGGCGCGTACGCGACCGTGTGCGGGTCTACACGCACCTTGGCCTCGGCGACATGCGCGCGGTCTATGAGACCGAATCCGCGAAGCAACTGGTAGAGCTGGCGCATGACGTTCTCGCGCGCGGCTATCGCGCGATGAAAGTCGTCATCATTCCTTACACCCACTACAGCGCTCTGTTGCCGCAGGTCGATCGCACTGCGCGCATGATGGGCATGCTGCGCGACGCGGTCGGGCCGGACATCGAGATCATGGTCGACTTCCATGGGCGGCCCGCATCCGCCGGCGCAGCGCTGGCCTATATCGACGCGATCGAGCCTGCGCGGCCGATGTTCGTCGAGGAGGTGTTGCCGCCTGGCGATTCTCTGGGCTTACGCGAAGTCGCGTCGAAAACGAGCGTTCCCATTGCGGCCGGCGAGCGTCTGGTCGATCTGGCCGAGTTTGACGAATTGTTTCGCCACCGCGCGATCAGCATCGCGCAGCCCGATATCTGCCATTGCGGGGGTTTGTGGGAGACCAAAAAAATCGCTGGCATGGCGGAGGCCGCGGGCATCGGCGTGGCGCCGCACAATCCGATCGGCCCGATTGCCGGGGTCGCCGCGCTGCACTTCGCCGTGTCGACGTCAAATCATGTGATCCAGGAGGAAATGGTCGGGGCCGTCCCCTGGTATTTTGACGTCGTGCACGGACCCATCGAGATGGTCGAGGGCTTTTGGCAGGTTCCGACCGCGCCGGGGCTTGGGATTGAAGTGGACATGGCGGAATGCGCGCGTCATCCCTTCGCGCCGGAGGCACCGCATACCGTCAACGCCGTCCTCGATGACGGCACGATCGTGGATTGGTAGCGGCATGGCAGCCGTGCCGTCGAGAGCCAATCGCGCTCCAGAAGGGAGAACGGTCGCGTCCAAGCTTCGCGTCATGGGCGACGCCACCAGGACGCATGAGGGCAAGATCCATGGGTCCGTCGTCGACGCCATCGGACGATGGATTCTTGGCGGGACTTACGCCCCCGACGACCTTCTGCCTCGGGAGGACGATCTCGCCGAACAGCTCGGCGTCAGCCGCACGTCGATTCGCGAAGCCGTCAAGGTCCTATCGGCGAAGGGGCTGCTGCAAGCAAGGCGGCGCGTCGGCGTGCGGGTCCGTGACCGGGACGATTGGAATCTCCTCGATCCGCAGGTTCTGTCCTGGCATCCCGACGTCGGACGCGACGAGATGTTGATAACGAGCCTGATCGAGGCGCGGCGCATCATCGAGCCTGCGGCCGCGGCCCTCGCGGCCAAACGCGCGACCGGGGCGGATCTCGCGCGAATTGAGCAGGCCTATTTGGGAATGGAGCGCAACCTGCGAACGGACCTGGAAGCGTGCTGCGAAGCTGATCTCAAGTTCCACGTCAGCGTCGTCGCCGCCAGTCACAACATCGTCCTCAAAGGCCTGACCGGGACGATAGAGGCGGCGCTGCGCGCAACCTTCGCCATCACCAACCGACGACTTGCCACAGCCCAGTCGCGCGCGTTGTCCGCGCACCGGGCGGTGTTCGAGTGCGTCCGGATGCGCGACGCCGACGGCGCCCGCCTGGCGACGATCGAATTGCTCGAAATTGCGGCGCGCGATCTCGACCGCAAACTGACCGGAGCTGCGGCAAGCCCGCCCGGTCTCGCGAAGAGCCGAAAGGTTCGGGCTCGCCGGATGACGACGGCCGCGGCCCATCGCGCCGGCGTTGCCGAATGAGCGTTCCCGAGTCAGTTTAGCCGCCGTGGGCAAAACCGACAGGTCGCCGACACGGTTTCCTGCGGCGCAAGAATGGTCAAACCAGCGGCCTCCGGGCCGCCAGCCAGATTATGTGCATCAACGGGATGCGTGACTGGCTCGAAACAGAAGAAGCTGCCTCCTGCGGCGGGCGAATACACGATATAAGTCGAGAGCGACCGATCGGCCTCCACTTCCAGGGCGAGCTTACGATCGGACCAGATTATGGTGGCGCGTCCGTCCCAGCCTAAAAAGGCGTTGTTGATCCAGTTCGCGGGAAGGGCGCGGGGCGCACCGAAGTCCCATTCGACGCGCGAAGCGACAGGCGCTTCACCGTCTGGCAAATGGTCGCTGTTCTCCAACACGACCTGTTTCGCTTTCGCTTGCAGAAGCGTGCCTGGAGTCCGAACGAGCCAGGGGTGAAAGCCGAGGCCGAACGGCAGCGTCTCAGTCCCAACATTACGCATCCAAAGCGACATGTTCAGCGCGCCGGCGTCGAGCGCATATGTCGCGCGCGCCTCGTAACAGAATGGCCCCGGACCATTCGACCTCAGCGAGAGCTCGACCTTTACAGCGGAGGCGTTCTTAACCGACCACGTGCTCGAAAAGCCATTGCCGTGAATCGGATAGGGCTCACCCGGCAGGTTCGGTGCGAGCCGATGAAATCGTCCGCCAAAATGGAAGCCGCCGCAAGAAATCCGGTTCGACCAGGGAACAAGCAGGTTGTTGGCGAGGTCAAGCGCGCCGGCTCGCGACAGATCGCGGCATGGTCGAAACAAAGGCGCGCGCCCAACCGCCCCGACGAGATCATAGGAGCCGAGGCCGCCGCCGAGGTCCGGAGCGACCGTCGCCTCGGCGACGCCGTCGGAAAGCGTAACAAGGCGTGGCGCCGCCATCCTCGCGCTACCACCCGCCGTCGGTCACTTCTGCAGCAAATGTCTCGCCGTTTTGGTGACCCGGTCGGTCGAGAAGAAAGATCCTCGCGCCGGCCGCGGCCAGCCGCAAAGCCTGAGCGCGTCCTCGCGAGCCGAGCGCCCCGGTGAGCAACACATTCTTGCCCTCGATCCTCACGACAGGCCGCCGCTACAGGACATCTGAGACCTCCTCCACAGAAGTCTCGGCGACCTGCTTGTCGAACACGATCTCCCCGCGCGCCATTGCGACAACACGATCGCATGATTGCAAGACATGGTGGAGGTTATGGCTGATGAGAATGCCCGTGACACCTTGCGCCGGCAGGCCGCGGACGAAGCCTAGCACTTTCGCCGTCTCCTTGACCGACAGGTGATTGGTTGGTTCGTCGAGGATGAGAATTCGCGACTTGAAATGCATCGCGCGCGCGATCGCCACGCCCTGACGCTGTCCGCCTGACAGCTCCGCAAGCGATGCGTCGGGCGAGCGCAGACGCAGATCGACGTCTGCGATAGCCTTTATCGCTTCCCGGCGCATGCGGTCATGATCGATCAGGCCAATGCCGCCGACACCCAAGCGCAACGGCTCGCGGCCGATGAAGAGGTTTCGGGCAATCGACATCGTCGGCACCATCGAGGCGTCCTGATAGATCGTTTCGACGCCGAAACGCATGGCGACCTTAGGCGAATTGATCTCGACCCTCTGTCCCTCAATGCGAATCTCACCCTTGTCGGGCTGCAGAACGCCGGAGAGTATTTTGATCAGCGTCGATTTTCCCGCGCCGTTGTCGCCCACGAGCCCGACCACCTCGCGCGGCTGCACGTCGAGAGTGACGCCCTTCAGGGCATGCACGCCGGCGTACCATTTGTGAATGTGCTGTACGGAGATCAGCGGAGGGGTCATATCAACCCGCCACCTTGATCCGCCGTGCGGTTCGACGCAGCCACGAATTGGACACCACGGCGAAAATCGTTAGGGCGCCAATGGCGAATTTGAACCAGTTGGCGTCGACCTGCGTCATCACGAGTCCATTGTCGATGACGCGGATCAACAAGGCGCCGACGACAGCGCCGAGCACGGTCCCGACGCCGCCGCTCAGCGCGGTTCCCCCGATCACCGCCGCGGCGACCGCCTGGAGCTCGAGCCCGTCGCCGATCGAGGGGAGCGGCGAATGCAGACGGAACACCTGAATGATGCCTCCAAAACCGGCCATCACGGAACACAACATGAAGCAGAACAGCTTGACGCGGCGCACCGGCACGCCCATCGCGCCCGCGGCCTCGAGGTGGCCGCCCGTCGCTTTGATCCAGTTCCCGACGTTGGAGTTGGCGATGAGCGCCGAAGCGGCGAATGCGATCGCCAGGAACCAGATAAACGATGTGCGGAACAACCCGCCTGGTCCGACGAACTGGGTGAATTCGCCGGTGGCGAGATCGTCTGGTAGCAGAGGCGGAAAACCGCCCGAGATCACCACGGTGAGCGAGCGAACAATGAACAGCATGCCCAGAGTCGCGATGAAGCTTGGGATTACGAAGGTCAGTGTTATGAACCCGTTCGCAAACCCGATCGCGGCGGCGAGCAGAAGGCCGAGCAGAATCGCCGCGAGAGCCGGCACCCCGGCGATGATCAAGAGCGACGCCGCCATCGGCGTTAGCGCGAATGTCGAGCCGACTGAGAGATCGAATTCGCCGCAGATCATCAGAATCGTGACGCCGATCGAGACGAGGCCGACCTCGGGCAGCAGTCCGAGAATGCCGCGGAGATTGTCGCCCGATAGGAAAGCGCCCGCCGAACGCGCTTCGAACAATGCTGCGAGGAAGACGAGCAGCGCAACGCCCGCGAGTTCGGGCTTTTCGAGATAGATTCTGAACAGATTCCTCACAACGCCCCTGCCCCGCTCACGTTGTTAGCGAACTCCGAGGAGAGCTGAGCTCCTCCGGAATTCTCTCGTGCGTTCGATTCAGCGAAGGCCCTGTTTGGCCAAACCCATCAGCTGATCGGCTTGGTCCGGCGTGAACACGGCCTCACCCGAGTCGATGTCGGCTGGCGCCAGCCCGACTTTCTTCTCCAGGTACACCTGCATGACCGGCAGGAAACCCTGTTCATATGGCTGCTGGTCGATTTCGACCTGGATGTAACCGGACTTCAACTGCTCTATCACTTGCGGCGCAAGATCGAAGCCGCCCAACAGAATCTTGCCAGGAGGGATGTTGCGGTCCTTCAGCAGGCGCGCGACGTTGGAATGCCAGAGCCCGGTCTCGATATAGGCGGTCGTATCCGGATGGGCGCTGAGATAGGCGCCGACGCGATCGCTGACAACTGCGCCGTCTGCGCTCACGTCCAGACGGTCGATCACGATCTCGCGGTTAGGATTGGCCTTCTTGAACTCTTCAAGCCCATGCATGATGCCTTTGGCGCGCTGCTCCGACCAGTTTTGGCCCGGGGAGTTGACGCCGACCAGCACGCGGAGAGGGCCCTCCTTCGGAAATAGAGCGGCCATGCGACGTCCGAGCGTCGTGCCCGCAGGGACAAAGTTCTGGCCGACAAAGGCCTGGCGCAATTCGAGTTCCGGTCCTTCCGTGGCGTCGACATTCGAGGCGATCACGATCACCCCCTTTGCCTTGGCGTCCTTCAGATTGGCTACGAAAGCGTTGTTGTCGACCAGCGTCGTGATCAGCGCGTCGGGCTTGCGTGCGAGCGCCGCCTGCTGATTTGCTACCTCCTGGTCGATCGAACCCTCGGTCTGGGTGAAGACCATTTGGCAATTGGCCTGGATCTTGGCGCACGCGTCATCGAAACCCTTCTTCACAGCCTGCCAGAACGGGTTCGATGCCGATGAGTGATGGGTGTAGACGATGTTGAGCTTGTCTTCCGCCGCGGCCGGGCCCGAGAGGGCGAGCGACAACGCCGCCACCCCGATCCCGCTCAGCGCTTGCGATGCGATACTGTGCTTACCCATGAGCTTTCTCCTCTCCACAGTTTTCGTTTTTGGTCAAACGTCGCTCTACTTGAGCGCAGTCATGCGGCTCTCGAGGGTAAATCGCTTAGCAAGATCCGGGTGGAGTTCGACGCCGTGCCCCGGCTGGCGGCCGACCGAGATCTGACCGTCCGTGACTTCCGGCAGGCCGGCCACAAGGTCGCGATACCAGGTGCGGTAAAAGGCGCGCACGCTCTCCTGAACCAATGCGTTCGGCGCGTTGAGCGCGAGATGCGTTGAAGCGGCCAGGACGACTGGACCGGTGCAGTCGTGAGGCGCAATTGGAAGATGCCAAGCTTCGGCCATCGCGGCGATCTTCTTGGCTTCGGAGACGCCGCCGCACCAGGACAGGTCGAGCATGATGACGCCGGCTGCGCCGGTTTCCAGGAGATCGCGAAACGCGGTCCGGCCGCCAAGCGTCTCTGACGCGCAAATCGGCGCCGTGGACGCCTCCGCGTAGCGCTTGAGCGACCCGAGGCTGTCCATCTTGATCGGGTCTTCGTGCCAGAAGGTATCGAATGGCCGAAGGGCGCGCGCGATGGTCATCGCAGGCAGTAATTGCCACATCGAATGAAACTCGACCATGACGTCGATTTTGTCGCCAACGGCGTTGCGAATCTTTTCGAAAGGAACCAACGCCGCTTTGAGGTCTTCGGAGGAGATATAGGTCCCGTCGGTCCTTTCCGCGGCATGATCAAACGGCCATATCTTCATGGCCGTGATCCCTTCGCTCAAAAGCTCAGTCGCCAGTTCGCCGGCGCGATGCAGAAAGCCGTTGAGATCGTCATAAGGCCCGCTCTCGCCGGCGGTTGTGCCATAGTTCGATGTCGTCTGGCCGATTGCCTTGCGCATGTAGGAGGCGCCAGCGCAGGTATTGTACGTACGGATTTTCGAGCGCGAGAATCCACCAAGAAGCTGTGCGAGGGGTTGTCCGGCGACCTTGCCGAAGACATCCCAAAGTGCGATGTCGAGCGCAGAATTGCCGCGCATTTCTGCGCCGGTGGAGCGAAACCCCAGATAGCCGACGAGGTCTTTTGAAATCCGGTCAATCTCGAGCGGATTGCGGCCAAGCAGCTTCTGCGCGAGGTTTTCGTGGACGTAAGCCTCGACAGTCTCCGGGAGGAAGAAGGTTTCGCCGAGGCCGACGATCCCTTCCGAGGTGTGCACCTTGAGCCAAAGGAGATTGACGAATTCGGCGATCCGGATCGTTTCGAGAGCGGTGATCTTCATAGTCCGCCTCAAATCACGCCAGCAGAGAGAAGGGCTTTGACGGAATTGTCGAAATGCTCCGCCATCGCCGCCTCAGCCACGCGCGGGTCGCGGGCCTCGATCGCCGCGGCGATGCGCGCATGGCACTCGACATTGGCGAGTCGTTCCCCGTCTGTAGAGCGGCTGTCCCAACCGATGCGCCAGGTCTGGCGGGTGACGCCGCTGAACGAGCCGACGATAAGGGCGAAAAGCGGGTTGCGCGAGGCGACGGCGATCGCTGTGTGGAAGGCGATGTCGTGTTCCATTGCCTCGTTCGGGTGCGAAAATGCTTGGCGCATCGCGACGGCGTGGGCATTGATCGCCTCAGCCTCCGGCTCCGATCGGCGTAGCGCCGCGAGTGCGACAGTGCGCATTTCGATGGTGCGGCGAACATCATAGATCTGCTGGATCGACACCTGGTCTGTATGGACCGCATGATCGATGACAAGCCCCAACACGTCCTTGTCGATCGTCCCCACCCGGGCCCGCCGCCCGTTCCCAAGATTGATGATTCCAAGCGCTGCGAGGGCCCTGAACGCCTCGCGCACGACGGTGCGCGAAACCCCGAGCTCTACAGATAGGCGGGCTTCCGACGGAACGGGGCCGCCGACGCGGAGGCGCTCGCCGCGGATGCGCTGGTTGATCGCGCGCATGGCGTTGTCGACCAGCCCTCCTTCCCGCCTCCGGACTCGATCGGACGAGGGATAGGTTCATCCATCCTGACCATTATGATAGCTTTGGCGCGCTTGTACGCAATCAGTCGCTGAAACGATTGTCAATATCCACTCTTCGTAGGATAGGTGGTGTGTCTGGGAAAGATGCCGGTGGGCGGCAGGCGGTTGGGGCGCAGAGATGGCGCCAAGACTGGTCTTCGACGCAGCGGATATGGTCGGCGAGAGCGCCGTCTACGCCGAACGGCGCGACGCACTCGTCTGGGTCGATATCGGCGGCAAACGCATCCATCGCCTTCGTCTTGCTGAGCGCCGCCATGAGGCCTGGCCGGCGCCGGACTTTCCCATCTCGATTGGCCTGCGGACCGACGGCGGAGCGATCGTAGGCCTGCGCGACCGGGTGGCGCTATGGGACTACGGCGGCGAATTCCGCACTTTGGCGATCATTGAGCCCGACGTGCCGGACAATCGGCTCAACGAGGGCAGCGTAGGCCCGGATGGCGCCTTCTGGGTCGGTACGATGCAGAACAATCTTCATCCCGATGGCGCGCCGAAAAGTATGACTTGCGACAGCGGCGCGATCTACCGCATCGACGGTGACGGTCGGGTGAGCCAGCTGACGCCGCGCGAATTCGGCATCACTAACACGGTGGCGTGGACGGACGACGCGCGCTTCCTCACCGCCGATACGACGCGCAACGCGATCTACGCTTACGATCTTCGCGCCGGCGTGCTCTCGAACAAGCGCGTCTTCGCCCCGCTTATCGATCGTGGGGCTCCCGACGGGTCGTGCCTCGACGTCAAGGGACGCCTCTGGAATTGCCGAGTTGCTGGCGGAGCCTGTGTCGCTTGTATCCGGCCAGACGGCGCGCTCGATCGATTCGTCGAGCTGCCTTGCACGTGGCCGACCAGCTGCGCTTTCGGTGGGCCCGATTTCGCCACGCTCTATGTGACCTCGGCGCGCTTCACGTTGACGGCGGAGCACATCAGCGCCCATCCCGAGGAAGATGCCCTCTTCGCGCTCGAGGGTGGCGTGCGGGGAAAAGCCGAGCACCGTTTCAAATAACTCCCAGGCATTGTCCTGGTTGGACGGAACCCAAAGATTAAGCGTTCTCTCCTGGTTTGAGCTTTCTTCAACCCCCCGTTAGGACTGACCGCCTTCGCAGTAAGGATGGTTTCTGAGCCAATGCTCCGCGATCTCCCTGCGCTTGCAGATCCAGACGCGGTCGTGGTTCAGGGCATGATCCATGAACCGCGACAAAGCTTCGGCCCGTCCGGGGCGGCCTATTAGCCGGGCATGAAGGCCGACCGACATCATCTTCGGCTCGTCTTCACCCTCCCGATAGAGCCGATCGAAGGCGAGCTTTAGATAGCTTAGGAAATCCTCGCCTGACATCCATCCCGGATCGGTTGCGAATTTGAAGTCGTTAGTGTCCAGCGCGTACGGTACGATCAAGCGCGGCTTGCCGGCCGATCAGTCGATAATAAGGTAGGGCGTCGTTGTATGCGTCTGAATCGTAGATGGTCTCTGTCTCCTCCATGACGAGGCGCCGTGTGTTCGCTATAGCGCCCGGTGTAGCAGCCGAGGGGCGGCGATCCAGTTGTCTCCAGGATGATCGCCACCGTCGCGCGAATGTCGGCGCGCTCCTGCTCCTCGTTCACACCCGAGTAATCGATCCAACGCCAGGAGTGACTGGCGACCTCGTGGCCCGCCGCCGCCATGGCGCGGCCGGCGTCGGGATGACGCTTGAGCGCGAGGCCCACCGCCCAGGCGGTAAAAGGCAAGCGACGCTCGGCGAAGACATCTAGCACGCGCCAGAAGCCAGCTCGGCTACCGTATTCGAAGCCGTCTTCGACGAAGGGATTGCGATCCGGAACCGCGGGCATGCCGACGATCTCTGGCGTAAGATAGGTCTCGGCGTGCGGGTCCCCGTCGAGCACGTTGCGTTCGCCGCCCTCCTCGTAGTTAAGGACGAAGCTGATGGCGACGCGCGCGTTTCCCGGCCATGCTGCGTAGGGCCGCCGTCTTCCATATCCCACAAGGTCTCG
>DASXXT010000460.1:0-3845 GCA_036502965.1 Roseiarcus sp.
TCGACCAGGCGACGGCGGTCAGCCGCACCGAGCCGTTGAACGCCGGCAGGTCGAACGAGACGGACGCGTTCCCCTGGTCGTCGAGCTTGACCACGCCTGAGAACAGCGCCAGCGGCTCCTGCGTCGGCAAATTACCCTCCACGCCTCCGCTCTCATCGCCTCCGGTGTGGATGGCGCCGGCTGCGCCCTGCATGCCGTCAATCAGCATGCCCCAGAGATCGCGGATCTCGACCGGCAGCTTGCGCTGCCCAAAGAAATAGGCGCCCGGGTCCGGAGTTTTAAAGCCGGTCAGATTGAGAATGCCGACATCGACCGCCGAGACGGTCACCCGCGCCTCCTCGCCCGGCGCGAGGCCAGCGAGATGAATAGGCAACGTCATCGATTGGCGCGGTCGCGCCAGCGGCGGCGCGTCGAGCTTAACGTCGAGCGTGTGCGAACCTGGATCGATGGCGAACCAGGCGACGCCGAGCGCGCGGCCCGGCATGCGCTTGGCCTCAGCATCGAGCGGGCGATGGGTTAGCGCGACCGCGTAGGCGCCCGGGCCCCAGTTGGCCCCGACGGCGAACGGGACAACATTGTCTCCGGAGACGAGATCGACATCGATGAAGCGCTCAATTCTGTCGCCGACCAGCGCAATCGTCGCCTTGCCGGCGAAGGCGGAGGCGATGCGCAGCTTGGCCTCCTCCCCTTGCGCGTAGTTCGTCTTGTCAAGCGTCACGACGACATTGTCGGGCGTGTCGGCACCGGCGGTTCCCGACCAGCCGACGGCGAACGCGACGCTGGTCTCTTCGCCGTCAAGCGTCTTGACGTCCAGCCGATGCGCGCCCCAGCCGACGCGGCCGGAAAACTTGACGGGCGCGTCAGCGCCGACGTCGATCGTCCCGCTCGCGATGCGCTTCGACGACTTGACCGGCTCAAAACTCCAACGACCGTCGGCGTTGAACCATTGATAGTCGTTGGTCACCTGGTAGAGCGACCAAGCCGCGCCTTTGCGCGCGACACGCGCGCCGTCCGGCGCAATTGCGATCGCTTCGAACGTCGCCACGTCGCCCGCGCTCAAGGACGCATCGAAGTCCTTCTTGATCCCGACCGTCACGCCTTTTGACCTCACAGGCAGCGTGAGCGTGCGCTCGACCGTGCGCCCGCCCGGCTCGCCGACGTCGACGATCAGCTTGGCTTGAAGCGGGCGCGTGCTCGAGCCTTCGGGCAACTCGACTGAAAGATCAGCATGGCCTTTGTCGTCAGTTTGAACCTTGTCGGAGAACTGGTTCTCGATGGTGGTGAAATCATCGTCGGCGAGGCCGGCGACATAGCCAGGAAAACCGGCAAGCTCCGCGCCTTCGACGACCTGCAGCCGAACGGCGCCGGTGACGTCGAGGCCGCTCGCCGGCGCGCCGTAGAGAAACCGAGCGTCGAGCGAGAATGCGACCGGTTCGCCGGGATCAATGATTGGCTTGGCTGGATGCAGGCTAAAATCGAGCCGCTCAGGGATGTAGTCCTGGAGCATGAACTCGACCCGGCCGATGCTGTCGCCCTTCGGATCGGCGTAAGCTTCGATCGACCATTTGCCCGCCGCGGAACCTGGCAGCAGCGGTATGGCGTATGCGCGCCCGCCGAGGCCCTGGTCGGGCAGAGTCGCGCGTTTGAACTCGATGCCGTCCGGCCGCTTGACGACAAGCGTCAACGGCAAGCCGGATTTCGCGGCGCCTTTAGCGTCGCGCAAAAGAGCCGTGGCGAAAACGGTCTCGCCAGAGCGATAGACGCCCCGCTCTGTGTACAGGAATGCGTCGAGCCCGTTGGGCGGATCGCGCCCAGCGACGCCGCGATCGCTGAGGTCGAAAGCGTTCTGAGCGAGGCTGAGGAAGCCGTAGTCGCCGGCGAGTGTGGCGACCAAGAGGCGAGGCGCCGAGCCGCCCGTGCCGCGCGAGAGGCCCGGATCGAAATCGACTCGCCCGTCGGCGCCGGTGGTCTTCGTTGCGAGCACTTCGTTGTTGCGCGCAATGAGCTTAAGTTCGACACCCGCCAGCGGCGCGGCGGAACCCAAAGATTGCACAAGCGCATGCACACCATCGTCGCCGGAGATTACGGTAAGCCCCAAGTCGGAGACCACCATCCATTGCGCCGCGAGTTGCACGCTCTCGGCGTTCGTATCGGAGGGGTTCGCCGCGCCCTTCCACGGCCGAGCAGTGATGACATAGACGCCGGGTTCAAGCTTGCCGACCGCGTCAAGCACCGGAAAGTCGGTCACCACGTCCTGGTTAAGCTGGGAGGCGACGTCCATCGTCCCGCTCCAGACTTTCGCTCCATCCTGCGAGGCGATCTCCTCCGCGCGGGACGAGTCGATGGGTTTCAAAAAATCGTCGCGATTGACGGTCGCCAACAAATTGCGGTCGCCGACGCGATAGACGTCGATCGAGACCTTTGCGGTATTGACGGTGACGAGCGGCGCGCCCTTTTGGCCCTGACGCGGCAGCACGTAAGCCCTGCCGGCGAAATGCGCCTGCGGCGAGCGGTCGCGCACGTAGATCTCGTAGTCGGCGGACTTGAGCAGGGACTCGCCGACAGCCGAGGGCAGGCCCTGGCGTAGCACGATCGCGTAGCGCTCGCCATGCTTGAGGCCTTCGATACAGATCTGCTGGTCTTCGTTCGAGACCGCCGTCTCGGATGACCCGGACACCGCGACGTAAGGCGAAAAATCGGTCCGTCGCGCGAGCGGCTCGGAGAAGTTGAAGCAGACCCGCGGCAACGCCGACTCGTTGTCGACCTTGTAGTCTAGGATGCGGAACCCGTGCTCGGCGCGCATCGCCTCATAGGTCTTGCGCACATCGACCGAGTCGTGGCGGTCGAGCGAGGCCCTCAAGGCGTCGAGCGCGGGGCGCCATTGCTCATGGCGCGCGAGCAGATCAGCGAGCACGGCAAGCGCCGCAGCCTGCGCGTCAGGCGTCGTCGAATGTTGATAGGCGGCATAAGCCGCAGTCGCGCCGCGGGCAACGAGATCATAGCGGTCATTGGCTTTCGCGTCGTCTGCGGCGGCCGCGATGCCGGCGTAAGCCACCCAATTGGCGGGGTCCTTGGGGGCCGCTGTGATCGCTGCGCCCGCGAGCTTCTCGGCGGCGGCGAAGTCGCCGCCGACGACGGCTTTGGCGGCTGCCGTCAGCAATTGCTGCGGCGTCCTGCCTTTGACCTCTGCGCCAATCGCCGCCGTGGCGATGCGCAGAGTCTCGGTGAGCCGCACGGCGTCGCTCGCCATATCCTCGCGCGCGAACGGTTTGATCTCGGCGGCGGCAGCTCCGCCCCCAAGCAGGATCAGAAGGACGGCGAGCGAGCGCAGAGCGTGAAGCATGCTTCGATCTCCCAAGCGCGACGTCGCGCCGCCGCCATCCCACCGGAACGACTACGGCGAGTGTTGAAGCGGTGGCGCAAATGCTAGCATGGCTGACGCGCGCTCGACCACAATCGCCTTCGAAAGGAAGAGCCATGCAACGAACGATGGCTGGCCTGCTTATCGCCGAGGCAATCCTAGCCGCGGCGGTTTTACCCATCAGGGGGCAAGCCGCTTTGGCCCAGACGACGCCGGCCGCACCTTCCGCCGAGGACGCCGCGATGGCGGCGCAGAAGGCGGCGTTCCTGGCTCTGCCAGAAGAGACCCGCAAGGCGGCGCAGGACGCGCTTGCTTGGCTCGGATCCTACAATGGCGTCAACGACGGCGATTTCGGCAAGCGAACCCGCGACGCGATTCTGGCCTTCCAGGCGAGCATCAAAGCGCCGGCCGACGGGACGTTGTCGGCGCCTGAGCTTAAGGCCTTGCTCGCCGCCGCTCAGAAGGCGCGCGAGGCGGTCGGATT
>DASXXT010000461.1:0-12578 GCA_036502965.1 Roseiarcus sp.
CCTGGGCGCCATTCCCGCGCTGGCCTGATCGGCCGCGGCGCAAAGCCGCCGCCACAATTGGGGCAGGCATTGCTCAGATGCTTCTCGACGCAATCGGCGCAGAAGGTGCACTCGTAACTGCAGATGCGCGCCTCGGTCGCGGCAGGCGGCAGGTCCCTGTCGCAATATTCGCAATTCGGCCGCAGTTCGAGCGCCACGTCTTCCTCGCCAGAAACGCCGGGGCCTCGAGCGTGGACCCGCCTCTTGTGGAACGCAACCTATCGCCGCCCAGCATGTCTCAAGTCCCCCGGCCGCTGCAAAATCGCGTCGATCCGTTCGGCGAATTGCACGCCGTCGCCGAGCGCGGCGGTCTGATGGGCAACCGCGGCGGGCGGCTGCATCGCGACGATCAGACGTTGAGCGGCAGCCGCTGGACTAACAAGCACTGGCTCATTTGCGTCTGCGAATTCAAGGACCGGCGGCGCGAGATGTGGAGCAAAGGCTATACGCAACTCTTCTTTCTCGACGAGCCGACCGCGCTGGCCGCCGGCCACCGCCCTTGCTTCGAGTGCCGCCGGCAAGCGGCGAAAGCCTTTGTCGCCGCTTTTCCCGGCGCTCCGAGCGGGGTGGAGGCGATGGACGAAGCGCTCCATAGCGAGCGAGTCGAGAAGCGGCGCAAACGCCGATGGCGGGCGCGGCTCGGCGACCTGCCGGACGGGGCGATGATCGCGCGTGACGGGCGTGCGTATGCGGTGCGATCGGGAGCGCTTTTGCCATGGAGCTTCGCCGGCTATGAGGCGCCAACGTCGCTCGAGCCCACCGCCGTCGTCGACGTCTTGACCCCGCCCTCGACGGTCGCCGCGCTGAAGGGCGGGTATAAGCCGCTTTGGATTGAGTCACTCAAGGCGTCGCGTTGATTCCTCCTCGACTGCGTTCAAATCGCCTTCACTAAGCAACGAGTGGTCTCGAGGGATAGCAAGATGACGCGTGCTTTGCTCGTCGCTCTGGCGCTCCTGGCAGCGTCCGCGCCGTCGGCGATCGCTGGCGGCGTGACGGGGCTATGGACGCGCGAGGACGGGTCCGCGAAGATTCGCTTCTCAGCTTGCGGAGGCGCGGTATGCGGCTTTCTTGCCTGGAAGAAGGACCCCAAGGGCCCGGCCAAGATCGGCCAGCGGTTGTTCTTCGACATGAGGCCAAATGGCGAGAACGGCTGGGCCGGCAGCGCGTTCAATCCAGAGGACGGTAAGAGCTACACCGCCAAAATGACGCTCTCCGGCGACCATCTCGTCACTGCCGGCTGCGTGCTCGGCGGGCTCATCTGCAAATCGTTCGGATGGACGCGGGCCCCGTGAGCGGGGTCCCGAAACCTCGGTGTGCACGATTGCGTGCGACGCCCAGTTTTCAAGGGCTTAAATCCTCCTTTGCGCAACTTTTCAAGGATTTCGCTAGAGGCCGATTGAGATCGGGTGTCGGGTATGTCGCCGCGGAAGCTATTACTCCCCGCGGCCCCGCAGGAACGCCTCGAAGGCGCCGAGCGTCGTGGCGGAGACGTAGTGCTCGATGCCCTCGGCGTCGGCCTCGGCCGCCTCGCGTGGCGCGCCAACGGCGACGAGAAGGTCGACCACCAGCCGGTGGCGCTCACGCGCGCTTTTCGCCATCGCGGCGCCGGCCTCGGTGAGAAAGATCCCGCGATAGGGCCTGGCTCGCGCCAGTCCCTCGCGTTTGAGGCGAGCGATAGTTTTGCTGGCGGTGGGATGGGCGACGCCCATCCGCCGCGCAATGTCGGTCGTGCGCGCTTCGCCGTTGGCGGCGATCAGGTCGGAGATCAGTTCGGTATAGTCCTCAAGCATCGAGGCCGAACGCGCTGAACGCGCCCTGCTGAACCGGTCGGCTTGCGCGGGCTCGGCCGCCAATCCCGCGTTTGGGGACGGCGGCTTTTTGCCGCGCTTCGTGGTCGCCACATCGCCCTCGCTCGCCCCGCCGAACAACCCACCCGTTTCATTGTGCAGCCTTGGCTGCAAAATGCAACCCGCGTTCAGCGTCTTGCGTTTCTATTCAGCCTTTGCGCGCATTTGCAGCCTATTGACTATGGCGTAGCAATGGGTACATTATGCACACGAGGCGAGAAAAGCTGGAGCTGAGGCGATGAGCGACGCGGTGGCGCGCGTAGACCTAGACGCGGCCGCGCCTATGGGGATGACGGATCGGACGGTCGCGGGCATCCGCAAGGTTCTGGCGGGCCAGTGGCGTTGGAAGAGTCCGCTGCTGTTCGCCGGCCCGGCGGTGATCGCCTCGATCGCCTATATGGACCCCGGAAATTTCGCGACCAACATCCAGGCCGGGGCGAAATACGGCTACGCGCTGCTATGGGTGGTGCTTATGGCCAGCGTCGCGGCGATGCTGTTCCAGGCGCTCTCGGCCAAGCTCGGCATCGTCACCGGGCGCAATCTGGCCGAAATGTGCCGCGCCCATTTTCCGTTGCCCGCGGTGTGGGCGTTATGGATCATCAGCGAAGTGGCGGCGATGGCGACCGACCTTGCCGAGTTCCTCGGCGGCGCCATTGGTCTCGCGCTGCTGTTGCATATCCCGCTCATCGCCGGCATGGGCGTCACCGGAGTCCTCACCTACGGCCTTCTCATGTTCGAAAGCCGCGGGTTTCGCCCCACCGAACTCATCATTGGCTCTCTCGTTGCGGCGATCGCCCTTTGCTATCTCGTCGAGATCGTCATCGCCCCGGTCGATTGGGCCGCAGCGGGGCTGGGAAGCGTGGTTCCGCGATTGCCCGACGCCGGCGCGTTGACGATCGCGGTCGGCATTGTCGGTGCGACAATCATGCCGCACGCGATCTTCTTGCACTCCGGACTCACCCAGAACCGGGCGCCTGGGCGCAACGACCGCGAGCGGCGGCTCTTGCTGCGGTTCTCGAACATCGAGGTCCTCGTCGCCCTCGGCGTGGCCGGCCTCGTCAATATGGCGATGGTCATTACGGCGGCGAGCGCCTTCCACGCCGGCCACAGCGACGTCGCGGAGATCGAGACCGCCTATAAGACCCTGACGCCGCTGCTCGGCCCGGCCGCGGCGGGCGTGTTTCTGACGGCGCTCCTGGCCTCGGGCCTCTCGAGCTCGGCGGTCGGCACGATGGCTGGCCAGATGATCATGCAGGGTTTCGTCGGCTTTCGCATTCCTGTCTTTGTGCGCCGACTGGTGACCATGATCCCCGCGTTTGTCGTTGTCTGGCTCGGGGTCAATTCGACCAACGCGCTAATCATCAGCCAGGTGGTGCTTAGCATCGCCCTGCCGGCGCCGGTCATCGCGCTCCTCATATTCACGAGCCGCAAGGACATTATGGGCGCTTTCGTCAACAGCCGCCTGACCAACGTCGCCGCGTCCTTCGCGGCGTTGGTGATCCTGACTTTGAACGCCGTTCTTTTGCTTCAGGCGTTCGGCGTCACGATTCCCGGGCTTCCGAGCGGGTGAGGGCTTGCCTCCATTAGAGCAGACTGCGCTTGGGTCGATGCGGCCAATTGTAGCCTCGCTCGCTGAGCGCGGGGGCCGCACCGCCGAGATGCCTGAGCTTGTCCGGATTGCGCATGACATAGACGCCGACAATCCGGCCGTCCTCAATTTCCAGCGCGGTCGTTTGCACGCCATCGTGCTCGGCGGTAACGAAGCCCGGCAGGCCGTTGATGAACCCGTAACGCACGCTCTGCTGCGTTCTGCCCGCGAAGACGCGCGCGAGCGCGGCGTGAAACTGCATGACGTCGTCGATTCCGATGAGGGGCCGCTTCGCCGCGGGCCGCTTGCCGCCGCCATCGGAATAGAAGGCGACGTCCGCCGCCAGAAGCGAGCGCAGCTGATTCATATCGCCGTTGCGGGTGGCCGAGTAGAACGCGGCGGCGATCTCGAGGCTGCGCTCCTTGGGCATCGGAAAGCGCGGACGCGCTGCGCGCACGTGAGTCCGCGCACGACTGGCGAGCTGGCGGCATGTCGCCGGCTCGCGGCCGATGGTCTCGGCCACCTCCTCGAAGCCAACGCCGAACACGTCGTGCAGCAGGAAGGCGGCGCGCTCGAGCGGCGACAATCGCTCAAGCGCCATCATCAGCGGCAGCGTGACGTCGTCGACGGCGTCGTCATCAGCTTCGACCAAGGGTTCCGGCAGCCACGGCCCGATATAGGTTTCGCGCCGCCGCCGCGCCGACTTCAACTGGTCGAGGCAGAGACGGGTGACGACACAGCGGAGGTAGGCTTCCGGTTCGAGAACGGCGCCGCGGTCGGCGTCGAGCCAGCGCAAGAACGCGTCTTGCACCACGTCCTCGGCATCCGCGACCGATCCAAGCATGCGATAGGCGATGCGAATCAGTCGCGGACGCAGCGGATCAAAGCTTTGGGCGGCGTCCTCGCCCGGCATCGCCGTCGTCACGCCGCCCGGCGCTGCTCGATCGGATGAACCGCGCGGAAGCCGACATTGAGGCGGTTCCAGCCGTTAATGGCGACGATCAGCAGAGTGAGCTTCACCTGCTCCTCTTCGCTGAACTGGGACCTGACCACCTGATAGACGTCGTCGGGCGCGCCCATTTCGGGCAGCCGCGTGAGCGCCTCGGTCCAGGCCAGCGCCGCGCGCTCGCGGTCGCTGTAGAGCGGAGAGTCGCGCCAGGCGTCGATCAGGTAGAGACGCCGCTCCGTCTCTCCCCGCTTGCGCGCCCCGGCCGTGTGCATATCGAGGCACAAGGCGCAGCCGTTGATCTGGGAAGCGCGGATTTCCACCAGATCCATCAGGCTCTCTTCCAGGCCGGTCTCGAGAACGCTCAGGCCGTAATCGCGCCACGATTTCATGGGTGCCGGCGCGGCGGCGAACGGGTTCAATCTCGGTGTCATCATCATCTCCTTTATTGAGGGCTTCGCAGGACATGACGAGATGGAAGCGCGTCTTGTGACATGGCGCGAGGAATTTTTCATGGCGCCCGCCTCTCGCGACCCCCGAGCGCGGGCGCTCCGGACGCCGCTCTCAAGCTTCTTGTGCGGCAAGCTTGTCGCGCAACGCCTGATTTTCAGCCTCCAGCGCTTCGAGCCGCGCGCGCAGCAGCGCGAGCGCGGGGGCGAGTTCGGCTTCGCTGAATCGCGGAGTAATATGCTGCGGGCAGTTCCAGTCGAAGGCGGCGAGATGGATGATGAGGGCGCGCTCGACTTTCGCCCGGTAGCCTGGCAGCGCCAGTTCGGCGGCCAGTTTCGGATCTTTCTCCAGATCTCTTGCCTCCACATGCGCATAAAGCTTGAGGCGGCGCCGATTGGGATAGTCCATTAGGATCAGCGCGGCGCGGTCGTCGGCGGCGAGATTGCCCGCGCTGATGTACTGTCGGTTGCCGCGAAAGTCGGGAATCGCCAGCGACTTCTCGTCGAGAATGCGGATGAAGCCGGGCGGGCCGCCGCGATGTTGCACGTAGGGCCAGCCGCTCTCCGAGACAGTGGCCATATAAAGGCTGTCGCGCTCGGCAATGAACGCCGCCTCGGCCGGCGTGAAGCGATCAGAGGCGCGGTCGCCTTTGAAGTTCGTCCAGAATTCGCCGCTGCCATTGGCCTCCTGCGCGGCGCGTACGCCGGGCGTCGAGGCGATATCGAGAAATCCATAAGGCATGTTCGCGCCCTGCTTGGCCCGGCCGGAATCCGGCCCCAGCACAAGGAATAGTGGCTTTCAGTCCATCCAATAATCTGACATTGTTGGAAGACATTCTTCCAGATCTTGGAATATGAACCGCCTCGAAGCCATGTCGCTTTTGCTCTCGGTCGTGGAGGCCGGGAGCCTCTCCGCCGCCAGCCGCAAGCTCGGCGTCCCGCTGCCCACGGTCAGCCGCAAGATTTCCGACCTGGAAGCGCATCTGAACACGCGGCTCCTGACCCGGTCGACCCGCAAGCTGGCTCTCACCGACTCGGGCGCGGCCTATGTCGCCGCGGCAAGGCGCATCCTCGACGAGGTGAGCGACGCCGAGCGCGCGGCGTCGGGAGAACATGCCGCGCCGCGAGGCGACCTGGTCATCACCGCGCCCGTGGTCTTTGGCCGGCTGCACGTCCTGCCGGTCATTGCCGAGTTTCTTAGCCAATGGCCCGAGATCAATGTCCGCCTTGTCCTCGCCGACCGCAATCTCGACCTCATCCAGGATCATGTCGACATCGCGGTGCGCATCGGCGCGCTTGCGGATAGCGCGTTGGTTTCGACACGGGTCGGCGCGGTGCGCAGCGTGGTTTGCGGCAGCCCCGCCTATTTCGCCGCGCACGGCGTCCCGGAAAGGCCGGAAGACCTGTCGGCGCTCGCCGCGGTGACCTTTGATCCGTTCTCACCGTCGCAGCATTGGATTTTCCGCGACTCCAAGTCGAAGCGCGAACTGCGCGTGGCCGTGCGCTCGCGCCTCACGGTCAACACTGCGGAAGCGGCGATCGACGGCGCTGCCGCCGGCCTCGGCGTCACACGCGTCCTGTCCTATCAGGTGGCGCAAGCCGTCTTGGACGGCCGGATTCAGATTGTCCTTGCCGAATATGAGCCAGCGCCCTCGCCCGTCAGCCTCATCCACGGCCCTCAGGGTTTGACGCCGCTCAAAGTGCGCATGGCGTTGGATTTCGTCTCGCCCCAACTGCGAGCGCGGCTGGCCTAACGCGTGATGCTACTGGATCGATCCAGCGTCGTCATTGCGAGCGAAGCGAAGCAATCCAGGGGAACGTAGGGCGCCGCTCGACTCCTGGATCGCCGCGTCGCTTCCTCCTCGCGATGACGATTCGCGCCGCTCTCTATTGCGCGGCCTGGATGTTGCTGAAGGCGATCTCGATCAGCGTGCCTTGCTCGCGGCGGCTCTTGATCGAAAACTCGGCCTTGTTGGCTTCGACCAGCGCCTTGGTCAGCGGCAAGCCGAGACCGGCCCCGCCTTTGGCCCCGCTCTTGCCGACCTGACTGAACGGCGTGAGCGCGAGGCCCACTTCACTCTCGTTCATGCCGACGCCGGTGTCGCGGACGCGGATCACCGCCTGCCCGGCGGCGTCGACAGCGGTCGAGACGATCACCTGCCCGCCCGGCTCGTTGAACTTCACCGCATTCGACATCAGGTTCAACATGATCTGCTTGAGCGAGCGCTCGTCGACCATCACCCGCGGCAGGCGGTCATGGAGCGAGACGCGCATGATGACCCGCTCGCGCGCGGCCTGCGGCTGCATCAGCGACACGCACTCGCGAATGACGCTGTTGGCGTCGACGGAGGCGAACGCCAGCTCAAGCTTTCCCGCTTCGATCTTGCTGAGATCGAGCAGGTCGTCGGCGAGGCTCATCACATGGCTGCCGGAAGCGTGGATGTCCTTGATATAGTCCTTGTAACGCTCGTTGCCGACCGGGCCGAAACGCTCCTCGATCATCACCTCCGCAAAGCCCAGAATGGCGTGCAAGGGGGTGCGGATCTCGTGGCTGACCTGGGCGAGAAAATCAGTCTTCGCGGCGCTGGCGGCCTCGGCGGCCTCGCGGGCGGCGATGAGGCGCCGCTCCGTCTCGCGCTCGCGGCTGAGGTCACGCACGAGAGCGCAAAATTGCGGAGCCTCGCTGGGACCGATCCGCGCCAGGGTCAGCGCCAACGGAATCGAAGCGCCGCTGCGATCACGCCCGACCACCTGCAGCGGACGAGAGGCCGCCTCGGCTTCGCCGCCGCGACTTAAGGATTCGAGTCTCGCGGTTGCCTCGGGATGGCTCTGCGGCGCGAGCAGCATCAACAGGCTCTCGCCAGCGATCTCGTTCTGATGGTAGCCGAATAGGCGCTCGGCGGGCTCGTTCAGCGACACGATGCGGCCGGCCAGATCGAGCGTGACAACGCCGTCGCTCGCGCGGTCGAGCATCGCTTGAAGGTCGCCGCTCGCCAAACCGCTGCGGGTCGCCGCCGCCTCGCTCTCGGCGACGCGCATTCTCGCCCTGAGCTCCGCTTCCAGCGAGCGTCGCAGCGCGATCAGCGTCGCTGGCGCGCCGTCCCAGCCGATCACTTGCGCGTGGCCGTCGACGGACAGGATTTGCCCGTCCGCCCTCACGATCGCGACCGCCCCAACGTCTTCGGCGGCCATCCCTTGCGGATCGCGGTCGCGGAACATTCTGGAGAGCGCATTCGCCGCCTGGAATTCTGCGAAATCACGATAGCCAATGAGTTCGAGCAGCGTCCGATTGGCGTAGAGCGCCCGCCCGTCGCGGGCGACGAGGGCGCCGACCGGAAGACGGTCCAGAACCGCGCCAGCGTTGCGCCGCACCTCATCGTCGTCGGCGCCGCGTGCCGCCGTGAGCTCGCCTTGCCGATCCGTCGGCTGCTCGGCCCGGGTGTCGAACCCGAGTTCCCGCCGGTTGTCCGCGCCCGCCCGTTCGTCCGAGGGATCGTCGCGCGAAGCCGGCGCGCGGCCGACCAGAGCGCGCGCGATTTCCCGGAACGCGTCGCGCTCGCTGCGGCTGAGCTCCACGCTCTCGGCGGGAAAGCTCTGCGCCGATTCGCGGGCCAGCGCGTCAAGCGCGCCCGGGCGGATCGGAACGATGTTGGACGAGACGGCGGGCACCGGATGGCGCAGGACGTAAATCGCGGCGGTGCGCTCAGGAAGCGACGGCTGCGGCTCGCTCGCAGCTGGGCGTTCGGCGAGGTCCGGTTGTGCGGTCTCCGCTGCGCGCGCGTCGGAGTCGCTAACCTCCGTGAGGTCCGGAGCGGACTTAGGCCCATCCGTCTCGAGCGAAGTCTCGGGGAGCGGGGCGTCGGGAACGTCGGTTGACGGAAGCTGGAGATTCGGCTCGACCGGCTTCGCGGCGTTTTCGGATGCCTGGACCTCGGCTTCAAGCTCGCGCCCCGGCCATGAGGTCTCGGGTTCGAACGCCTCGGTGGGGGCCGGAGCGGGCTCACTTCCGTCCGCCTCGATATATGCCTCGGAGGGCGCGCCGTCGGGATCGTCTGTTGGCGTGAATTCGAGACTCGGCTCGATGGGCTCCCCTGCGCTTTCGCTTGGACGGACCTCCGCCTCAAGCTCGCTCGCCGGCCACAAGGGCATAGGTTCGAACGTCTCGGGCAGCGCGGATCGATGGACTTCCGCAAGCTCTGCCGACACGCGGCCCTCGGACACAGCGACAGCGTCGATCTCCTCGCCCAGCACGCCAAAGCCGCGATAGCCCAAAAATTCGCGATGACGGCCGAACATCGGCGCGGCGGACAGCGCGATCAGCCGGCGCCGATCAAGCCCCGATAGGGGCCACTCGACCGTGACGCGGGAGAAGGTCTGCCGTTCGCCAAGCGCGCGGGCCAGTTCGTCGCCGCCATCCAACCGGGCGCGGCGGAGAAGACCCTCGACGGACTCGCCGCGATGGGGCGCATTGGCTCCAACCGCCGCGGCGAGCACGGGATGGACCATGCCAAAGCGGCCCTCCTCGTCCAGGGTCCACAGGAAGCGCGAATTCGGCGGCGGCGCACCAGCAGAACGCGGCGGCGGCCGTCCGCCCAAATCCGGCGCAGTCATATCTTCCGCCCGCGGAGCTTCACGGTCCTCGTCGGGTGCGGGCGGAGCATTGCTTGCGACGCCCAGAGCCGGAACCGACACCAAAAGCCAGCTCGCGCCTCCCGGCGCTCCGATGCGGGTGCAGTGCAGGTTGACGCTGGCCAGCCGCTTGTCGACGACAAGGCGCATCTGCTCGAGACGCGGCTCGCCAAGAGGAAGGGTCGCCGCCAGGCGCCGCAGGCGGCGCGCCGACGGTCCATCGCCCCGCACCAGCCGGGCTTCGAGCGCCTCGCAATTCTTGGCGCCGAACAGAGCGAGCATGGCCGGGCTCGCGCTTACGAGAAAGCCCGGTGGGGATAGGATCGCGAACCGCGCCTTGTCTTTCAGCCAGTCTTCTGGCGCGTCATGTCGGTCGAAGGCCGCGGCGGCTTGTTCGCGCGAAAGCGCCGTGAGGTCGGCGGCTGACGATGGCGGCGGGTGGGTCAAAGTCGGCGCTCGTGAATGGACATCGGATCGGCGCAGTCGCGTACCGACGATTCGGGCTTTATCGTTAGCGAAAGCTTAACGCGCTCGTTGAATTTTCGCCACGGCGTCGGCGTCTCTCATTGTTTTCAAGGTTAAAATTTCTGGCGCCGGCACATTTTGTCGCCACATTTGTTGCACTGCAGCAAAAATTAGGCTATAGGGCCGGGAAACGGTGGACGCCGATTCGCGGCCGCCCCGCCGAAAGGGAAGAGAATGTCCAACTCGCCGTTTGAGATTCCAAATGAAATGCGCGATTTCGCCGACCGCAGCGTCGAGCAGGCGCGCAAGGCGTTCGAGGGTTTTCTGACCGCCGCGCAGCGCGCGACCGGCGTCGCTGGCGAAGCGGCCGCGACGTCGCAGGGCGGCGCGAAATCGGTCAGCGCTCACGTGCTGTCCTATACCGAGCGCAACGTCAACGCAGCGTTCGATCTGGCTCAAAAGCTGGTCAAGGCGAAAGACCCGCAGGAGGCTTTGGCCCTTCAGAGCGAGTATCTGAAAACCCAGCTCGCTGTGCTGCAAGAGCAGGCCAAGGAGCTCGGCTCCGTCCTGCAAAAAAGCCTGACGCCTGGTTCAAGGTGAGTATCGGCGCGTTTCGTCCCGGTCCATCATCAACTCACAATCGTCAACGCCAACATCGAGGTTAGTTCATGGCCAACGCACCCAAGAGAAGCGCTGTCCCCCTGGCGGTTTCCCCCGCGGCTCCGGTAGAGACCGCTGTGGCCACTGTCAACGCCGTACTGCCGAGCGAACCCCAACTCGCCGCTGCGCCGGCGGCAGAGATTCAACAGAGCGTCCGCAGCGCGCTCGAAAAGGGCGTGGTCGAATCGCGCGCGGCTTTCGCCAAGGCCAAGAGCGCCGCAGATGAAACGGCGAACGCGTTCGAGGTCAGTTTGGCGGCCGCCAAGGATGGCGCGTTCGCCATCAACGCCAAGGCGTTCGAAACGCTGCGCGCCAACGCGGACGCCAATTTCGATTTCTTGAAGGCAATGTTCGCGGCCAAGTCGCTCCCCGATCTCATCACCGTCCAGACCGACTTTGTCCGCAAGCAGGTCGAAACGATGACCAGCCAGACCAAGGATTTCGGCGCGCTGACTCAGAAGGCGATGGCGGACGCCGTCGAGCCGATCAAGGAACAAGTGGCGAGGTCGTTCAAGGTCGCTGTCTGATCTCGATTCGCCTTTTGGCGGCGCGTTTCCTCCCACGCGCAGCCAACAGACGCCGCCCGCAGTCGCGGGCGGCGTTCTTCTGTTTACTGCCGTGCGCCTCCACGCAAACCTTGCGCGAGTTGGGCTTTGTCACTAGTTTTCCGGCCAAGCCGGGTCGGGCCGCCATAGCTCAGTTGGTTAGAGCGCTAGATTGTGGATCTAGAGGTCCCCCGTTCGAGCCGGGGTGGCGGTACCATACATATCAGGAGCTTAGACAGAGTGTAAGAGGCAACGGCCTTCACGCTTCGCTTAAAATCGCCACCTCATCGCCACGACTCAACAAAACGAAGCGGTTTCCCCGATCGGCTCGTGTCGGTCGAGATCACTCTCATGCCGAATGCCGAGTTTGTCTCAGTCGTCTATTCTATTGGGCCCCAACGGTGCCGACTCCGACCGGGCAACGTGGGGCTGGCGTAACGCGATCACACGGACATCCGCAACCGTCGCACCGACACGCGTTTGCCTCCTCTTCGCGCGCCTCTGCTCACCGACGGATCAACAAGTCAGATACGAATCTGGGGGCCAGGAGTTCGAATCCCTTCTGGCGCGCCACTCCTGAACAAAAGAGAGAACTTTGGGCGCGGGTTCGGCGATGCCGTCCGCGGCGCATTTCACCAGAACGGATTTTAGCCCGCGGATGCGGATTTCCTCGTCGGTCACTCGAACTTCCTCCATCAACAGCCGGGCGTAGGCCTGCCGAAACTCCGGCGGCCCTCCGTAGAGTTTGTCCCGCAACAGCTCGCCGAGAGATGCCTCGCTCGGTCATGCGGCAGGCGATCGCCTTCACTCCTAGCGGTCGTCCTTCTCGACCGGTCGCGAGAGCGAAGATCTCCCGCACGACACCGGCCTCCTCATCGTCGACGACAAGGACTTTTTTGTCCTTGGCGCCGCGGCGTTCGGCGACCTGGGTCCTATAGCCGTAGGGCGGATGAGAGCCGTTCCAAAACCCCTGGCGGGCGTTCTCGCACATTGCCCGATGGACGTGTTTGGCGTTTTCGCGCGACTGATGCTCATCAAAGACATTCAGGAGCTTTCGGAACATCTCGCCGCTCGGGTCGGACGACACCGTCTGGGTGATCGATACGAGCTCCACCCCGGCTTTGCGCAACCTGCGGACATAGAGCTCGGAATGAAGCGAATCGCGACTGAAGCGGCTCAGCGAATGCACGATGACGAACGCGAACGGTCGGTCGGGGCGAGTCGCCTTGTAGATCATCTCCTGAAACGCTCTGGCGGCATAATAGCTGCCGAGACGTTGCGACGAAACGGCGTCTGAAAAATCTCTCTCGCTGACGATATGCAGGTGCGGCGGGAGAGCGATGGGACCCTGGCTCGTCCCGAGTCCCACGCAACCGAGGGCCTGTGATAACCCGTCGAGCACCCGTGGAG
>DASXXT010000462.1:0-4487 GCA_036502965.1 Roseiarcus sp.
GGCGTGATCGACCGGCTGATGAAGCGGGGGCTTGTCAGCTCCAAGGCCGACAAGGCGGACGCGCGCCGCAGGCTGCTTGTGCTGTCGGAGGACGGCCGCGCCTTCGTCGAGGCGAATGTCGCGACGGCCCACGCCATCACGCGAGAAACCCTCGCGCCGCTCGCCGAGCGCGAGAAGGCGCTGTTCGTCGCCCTGCTGGGCAGGCTTAAGTAGAAGCGCTCGTTTGGCGGCGTCGCGGCGCTTTGGCGGTATTGGCTACTTCTCGACGAACGCCTTCTCGATGACATAATTGCCCCCTCGCCTGTATTGCCCTCGGTGAAGCCTCGGTCTTCGAGGAGCGCGGGCATGTCGGTAATAAGCTGCGGGTTGCCGCAGATCATCACACGGTCCCATTCCGGGTCGAGCGGCGGCAGCGCCAAATCCTTAAACAATTTTCCCGACTCGACGAGGTCGGGGATGCGGCCCTGGTTGTGGAATGGCTCGCGCGTGACCGTCGGATAGTAGCGCAACGAGAAGCCGACCAGTTCGCCGAGAAATTCGTCCTTGGGGAGTTCAGACTCGATCAGGTCGCGATAGGCAAGCTCGGCCTTCGTGCGCACTCCGTGCACCAGGACGACGGTCGAGAACCGTTCGTAGGTTTCCGGGTCGCGGATCGTGGCGAGGAACGGCGCGAGGCCGGTTCCGGTCGCGAGGAGGTACAGGTTGCGTCCATCGCGCAGATTGTCGAGGACGAGCGTGCCGGTCGGTTTGCGGCCGACGAGGATGCTATCGCCGATCGCGAGATGCTGCAGGCGCGAAGTGAGCGGGCCGTTCTGCACCTTGATCGAGAAGAACTCGAGTTCCTCGGCATAGTTCGGGGAGGCGATCGAATAGGCGCGCATCAGCGGACGGCCTTCGAACTGCAGCCCGAGCATCACGAACTGCCCGTTCTTGAAACGGCACGCGGCGTCGCGGGTTGTCTTGAAACTGAACAGGGTGTCCGTCCAGTGGCGGACATCGAGAACTCTTTCCTCGAACAGCGCGCTCATTCATTCCTCAAAAGCGGATGAGATCGTTTGCCTACTAACGATTGTGCACTGCATGTCAAGGGCGCCCATCCAGGCGGCAGATGACCGCATCCCTGCCGCAATTTCCCGCTTGCTAAGGGGAGCGGATGGGCTACCATTCGTGTACTAATGACCTTGCCGCCGCTGGCGTCGACCCCAATCTCCGAACGCCGAGGCGACGCCTGCAGCCAAAGGGGCCGCCATGATCGGAAACGGACTGAAAGGCCTCATCGCAGCCGCGGTGGCCCTGACGATGTTCGCGTCGGCGCGCGCCGATGACATCAAGATTGGCGAGATCAACAGCTATTCGGGGCTGCCGCAATTCACCGAGCCCTATCGCAAGGGCTGGCAGCTCGCCATCGAGGAGATCAACGCCAAGGGAGGCGTCGACGGCAAGAAGCTTGTCGTCATTTCCGAAGATGATGGGGGCAAGCCGGCCGACGCGGTGACGGCGGCGAACGAACTGGTCTCGAACGAGGGTGTCGCACTGCTCGCCGGGACCTTTTTCTCCAATGTCGGCCTGGCGGTCTCGGATTTTGCGGCGCAAAAGAAGGTGCTGTTCGTCGCCGGCGAGCCGCTGACCGACGCGATCACCTGGTCCAAGGGCAACCGCTACACCTTCCGCCTCCGGCCCTCGAACTACGTGCAGGCGGCGATGCTGGCGGAGGAAGCCGCCAAGCTTCCAGCCAAGAAATGGGCGACGATCGCGCCGAACTACGAATATGGCCAGTCAGCGGCTGCGGTGTTCAAGAAGCTGCTCTCCGCCAAGCGGCCGGACATCGAATGGGCCGCCGAGCAATGGCCGCCGCAGGGCAAGATCGACGCCGGCGCGGTCCTCGAGGCGATCGACTCCGCCAAGCCCGACGCGATCCTCAATGTGGAGTTCGGCCCCGACCTCGTGAAGCTCGTGCGCGAGGGCAACACGCGTGGCACGTTTCAGAACCGCTCGGTCGTCGGCTTTCTGACCGGGGAGCCCGAATATCTCGATCCGCTGAAGACGGAGACGCCGGAAGGCTGGATCGTCACCGGCTATCCCTGGTACGATATCAAGACGCCCGAGCACGAGGCTTTCCTCAAAGCCTACGAGGACAAGTACCATGACTATCCGCGCCTCGGCTCCGTCGTCGGCTATTCGCTGATGATGGGGATCGCGGCGATCCTTGCCAAGGCAGGGTCGACCGACACTGATAAGATGATCGCCGCCGCGGAGGGCGTCTCATTTGACACCCCGTTCGGGCCGGTGACCTTCCGCGCCATCGACCACCAGTCGACAATGGGCGCATTCGTCGGCAAGACCGCGCTCAAGGACCGCAAGGGTGTGATGGTCGACGCCGTCTACCACAAGGGTTCGGACTACATGCCGAGCGACGAGGAAGTGAAGAAGCTCCGGCCGCAGAACTGAGTGGAAAGCGGAGGCCTCCAGCCTCCGCGCCGTTTGCAGCAAGCGGATGCAGCTTTTCGTCGTTCAGCTTCTTTCTGGCCTCGCTAGCGCCGCTTCGCTGTTTCTGGTGGCCTCTGGTCTCTCGCTTATCTTCGGCGTCACGCGGGTAGTGAATTTCGCCCACGGCGCGTTCTTCATGCTCGGCGCCTATCTCGCCTTCACCTTGACGGATAGGTTCTCCGGACCGCTCGGCTTCTGGGGCGGGATGGCTTTGGCCGCGGTCTTTGTTGGTTTGTTGGGCGCGCTGTTCGAGATCCTGCTGCTGCGCCGGATCTATCGTGCGCCGGAATTGTTCCAGCTTCTCGCGACGTTCGGCGCGACGCTCGTCGTGCAGGACGTCGTGCTTTTGATCTGGGGTCCTGATGATCTCCTCGCTCCACGCGCGCCGGGGCTGGCGGGGGCAGTCGAAGTGCTCGGCAAGCGCGTGCCGTCCTACGACCTTTTCCTCATTCTGCTCGGGCCGCTTGTGCTCGCGCTTCTGTGGCTGCTTCTTCATCGCACGCGCTGGGGCGTGCTTGTCCGCGCCGCGACGCAGGACCGCGATATGGTCGCTGCGCTCGGCGTCAATCAGAAATGGCTGTTCACCGGCGTCTTCGCGCTCGGCACCTTTCTCGCCGGCCTCGGCGGCGCGCTGCAGGTGCCGCGTGAAGCGGCCGACCACACGATGGACCTGCGCATCATTGTCGAAATCTTCGTGGTCGTGGTGATTGGCGGCCTAGGATCGATCGAAGGCGCATTCGTTGCGGCGATCCTCGTTTCGCTGCTCAACGCCTTCGGCATCCTGATCCTGCCGAAGATCTCGCTCGTGCTCGTGTTCCTGCTGATGGCGCTTGTGCTGGTCATCCGGCCGCGGGGTCTGTTCGGCAGACGGGAAGGCGCGGCGCGATTGTCCGGCGCGGCCGCGGTGAGCGTGTGGAAGCCTCTCGACCGCGAGGGCCGCGTCATCGCCTTGGCGCTGGTCGCCGCGGCGGCGCTCGCGCCGCTCGCGCTCGGTCCTTACGGTCTCGCCGTCGCAACGGAAATCGCGATCTTCGTCCTGTTCGCCGCAAGCCTGCACCTCCTCGTCTCGGTTAGCGGCGTCGCTTCGTTCGGACACGCCGCGTTCCTCGGCCTCGGCTGCTATGGCGCGGCGCTTGCGGTGAAGATGCTTGGGTTGCCAATGCTGCCGGCGCTCGGGGCTGGCCCTCTGCTGGCGGCGCTCGGCGCTGCGGTGATCGGCTGGTTCGCGGTGCGCCTCTCTGGCGTTTACGCCGCGATGCTGACGCTCGCTTTCGCCCAGATTCTGTGGTCGATCGCCTTTCAGTGGGTCCCCGTGACTGGCGGCGACAATGGCCTGCTCGGCATCTGGCCATCACCCTGGGTGGCGAGCGCCGCCCATTTCTACTGGCTGACGCTCGCCCTTGTCGTTCTGGCCGCGGGGGCCCTTCGCATGATCATCTTCTCGCCCTTCGGCTATGCGCTCCGGGCCGCGCGCGACTCCGACCTGCGCAGCGAGGCCGTCGGCATCGACCGGAGACGCATGCAATGGCGGGCCTTCGTGATCGCCGGAGCGGGCGCGGGCCTCGCGGGTGCGCTGTTCGCGTTCCTCAAAGGCAGCGTCTTTCCGGACACGATGGGCGTCTCAACCTCGATCGACGGGCTGGTGATGGTGCTGCTCGGCGGCGTCGAAACCGTCTCCGGCCCGATAGTCGGGGCGGTCGTCTACAAGCTTCTTTCGATCTGGCTCATTAGCCATACCGACGATTCGAAGCTCGTGCTCGGTCTCGTCATCATCGGCCTCGTACTGCTGTTTCCCAAGGGGATCGCCGGCTCGATCCGCTTGCTGCGCCCGCGCGGGGCCGCGACCCCGCGCGAGAAAGCCGCGGCATGAGCGCGCTCCTCGAAGTGCGTGACCTTGCCAAGGCCTATGGCGGCGTCCACGCGGTGCGCGGCGTCTCTCTTAGCGTCGCGTCCGGCGAGATTGTCGCGCTCATTGGCCCAAATGGCGCGGGCAAGAGCAC
>DASXXT010000463.1:0-2387 GCA_036502965.1 Roseiarcus sp.
AATGTGGTGACGAGGAAATCCGCCGACGCCTTGCCGACCTCGGAATTGAAGATGATGTTCCACTTGTCGTCGAAGAAGTCGCCCCCGAAGGACAACAGGAGAGGGTGCCAGGAGGTCACAATCGGATTGCCCGACAGCCCAGGGAACACGACCGGATACTTGATCTTGCCGGCCGCGACCCCGGCCTTGCCTTTCTCGATCACTTCATCCCAGGTTTTTGGCGCGCCGCCGGTGTAGACGTCGTTGCGGTAAGTGAACGTCTGAATGTCGCCGATAAAAGGCACGCAGATGAGCTTCGGGGTCGCCGTCTCGAACCCCTTGACCCGTGGCCCCGTCTGAGGCGGCCAGTAGCCCATGTCGACCATCGGCTTGACCCAATCCTTGTCAGCACCGTCGATCCCTGCGGCGCCGAGGTCTTCCAGGACCTCGGCCGCGCCGAACTGTGGAACCCACGGATCGTCAAGCAGGTAAACGTCGTACTGCCCTGCTCCGCTTTGTGCGTCGTTGAAGAATTTCTCAAGCGTGACGCCGTATTCATCCTGCAGGAACTGAATGTCGAAGCCCTGCTGCTGGGCTAGGGGGATGATCTTGTCCTTGAAGGGCACGAGCGCGCCATCGACAAAGCCGCCGATCACGACTTTTTTCCCGGCCGCCTTGGCCGGAGTCGCTGCGCCTAAGCTCGCGAGAAGCGCCGCGCCGGCGCCTCCTCTGAGCAGGTTGCGTCTATTCACGCCATCGCTTCGCTTGTCAGTTGAGCTCATTGTTCCACCCTCCTGTTATCGACTCGGTGAACGACGGTGACGCCTTTTGCGTCGAAAAAACATGCGTCGTCCGGGTCGAATTTCACCCCAACCTTCGAGCCCACGCGAGCCGTGAAGCCCTTCGCGGCGCGCACTGAGAGACGCTCGTCGCCTACGCGCACGTCCACCAGCGTCTCATTGCCCATTGGCTCGACGACGTAGATTTCGCACTTGAGAGCGCCCGGCGTCTCCAGGTCTACCAGGCTCAGATCTTCGGGGCGGGCGCCCATCTCGGTCGCCTCGCCGGCGACGCAGGCCGCGCGCCTCTCCGGCTTTAGCGTGACAGACACGCCACCGACGCGCAATCCGCCGTCCGTCAGAATAGCTTTGACCACGTTCATGGGGGGGTTGCCGACGAACGTGGCGACAAACCTGTTTTCCGGCCGCTCGTAAATCTCCTCCGGCGATCCGACCTGCTGCAATTCGCCCGCGTTCATCACCGCGATGAGATCGGCCATGGTGAGAGCCTCGGCCTGATCGTGGGTAACATACAATGTCGTCGCGCCGAGTCGCTGGCACAGACGTTTTAGTTCGCCTCGCATGCTCAGACGAAGCCGGGCGTCGAGGTTGGACAATGGCTCATCCATCAGAAAAGCCGCGGGATCGCGCACGATCGCGCGAGCAAGGGCCACGCGCTGGCGCTGGCCGCCCGACAGTTGCCGTGGGCGCCGGTCGAGCAGGTGTGCGATTTCAAGGATCGTCGCGACTTCGCTGACCTTCGCCGCAATGGCGGCGCTGCTCGCCTTTCGGATCCAGAGCGGATAGCCGATGTTGTCTCGGACCGTCTTGTGCGGATAGAGCGCGTAGCTCTGAAACACCATCGCAACGTCGCGATCCCGCGGCTGCAGCTGCGTCACATCCCGCTCGCCGATCAAGACCCGCCCTTTTGTCGGCATGTCGAGCCCGGCGAGAATGCGCAGCGCCGTGGTCTTGCCGCATCCAGATGGACCCAGAAGCGCCATGAACGAACGATCCGGCACCTTCAAGTCGAGCGAGTGCAGGGCTGTAAACGTATCGAATGTCTTCTGAACGCCGTGATAGCGGACAGCGCTCATTGAGCGAGTCCCGCCGAGCTCTCGCGCCCTTCAGCGAACGGCGGCGCTTCGTCCCGGTGGTGCGCAATGAATGTGCTGAACGCGACCTCTCGGACCTTTCGAGCAATCGGACGATCGTGGAGGCCCCGCATCGGCGTCCTATGCCGGACGCTCTGCTGGGGCCACAGCCGCTACGACAAGCCTTATGGCGCCTTCTTCCATCGACTGTTCCGCCCTGTTGACCCTCTACCGAGGTCTTTTGATGCATATGTCGTGCCGACTATCGAAATATCTGGATTGAAGAGAAAGGTCCAGTCTGGCGTAAATCGCCAGGTCCAAATGCGGCGGGCTGTCGCAGCGGGGCCCGCCAGCATCGCAGTCGTTTTGGCTCGCTCGTCCAATTGCCAGTCAATCAATTGCGCCGCGAGGCCGCGACGTCGTCGATCGCCTTTTTGAACGTGTCAACGGTTCGATCCAGATTGTCGTGGGTTACGATAAGCGCCGGGGCGACTTCGATGCTCGTGCCGATCGCGCTTACGATTACGCCAAGATC
>DASXXT010000464.1:0-20029 GCA_036502965.1 Roseiarcus sp.
AAAATGTCGATGGACAGCGAAATTACCCGAGCCCGCCAGCCTGTCTCGAACTCTGGCGAGCGCGGGCCCGCCGTCAGCTGTTTCTGACGCACATGACTTTGATGAACTCGCCTTCAGCGAGGTGGCGGAATGGCGCGCTCGGCGACCGCCCTTTCAACCGACGCCCGAACAGCCGCGACATCGGCGCTGTCAGCCTGGATCGCAACCGCCTTGCGCCCGGTCGCCTTTATGGCCGCGACGACTTCCGCCGCGCGGTCGCCTGAATTCATAGGTGATCGCCACATCCGCGCCCTCGGCGGCCAGCGCTTTGAGCCGATTTTATCTCGGCGTCTTCCAGGGGATGGCCGTCCAGGCGCGAGACGGCGCCGCTGCGGCGGAACTGAAAGGCGTCGTAGCCGCGGCAATGGCCGCCTGGCCAAGCGACGGCCGGGGATAACGGCGATGCCGGCTATTCGCAGACGAAGCTCGCCGCGGCGTTCGTGTCGCCGGAGCCCGCATAGCGCGCTTTCTTCGGATAAGGACAGGCCGGGCGCTGCATGACGATCGGCTTCGTGGGGTCGTCGTCCTGGTATTTGGTAGCGACCAGCTTCTCCGGCGCGGTTCCGGTCTCGACCCATTGGGCGAGCGCCGCGAGGACGTCATGCTCTGCGTCCACCTCAGGCGCTGGCAGCCCGTGTTCGCTGCCGACCGCATCCGGCCCGTCGCCGCCGCCCGCGCCGCAATGCTCGACGCCCGGCAGAAGGAAGAGTCGCGCGGCCCTCTGCAATTGGTCCTGACTCCCTTGAGCCTTGGCGAGCGTCTCATAGAAGGCGATCGTCGCGAGCGGATTGACGATCGAATCTGCCCATCCGTGGTAGCTGAGCAGTTTGCCGCCATGCGCCTTAAACGCGTCGATGTTGGCGACCGTGGCGCCGTTGACATCGGGTCCGAGCACGGCGTCCACTTCCGCCATGTCGCGGTCGAAGTTGAACGTGCGCCAGTCCCAGGTCGGGCCGAACACCCATTTGAAGAGGCTGTCGAAGGCCGGCTCCTTGAGTGACAGCGGCGGGTCGCCCTCTTCAAGCGCCCAGCCGAAGGCGGGTCCCTCACTGCCGCGCGGCCAGCCCGGATAGATCTGCTCCCCGGTGCGTGGATTCGTGGGGCCCGCATAGAAGCGTTTCGCCGTTTCGGCCTGTTCGGGCGTCAGGCAGTCGGAAGCGTCGCCGGCTTGGCAAACGAGCGAGGCCGGATCGAAGGGGCAGTGGAGCGGATCCGCGACGAACGTATCCGAAGCAGCCCCGCCGCTGCCCGGGGCGCAGGCCGCGACAGCCGCCTTCTTGAGCAGCATGAGCTTGTCGCGCCCGACGACGCTCCCCGGCGAGCGTTCGGCCGCCTGGCGGCTCCAGACGAAGGCCGCGTGCAGATGCGTGCGGTTGACCACGGGCGCGCCGGCGACGATGCCGTCGTAATCCGTCGGATAGAGCTGGGCTTCGATCAGCGCCTGCTGACCGCCGGTCGAGCAGCCGGAGAAATAGGTGTGGGCGGGCTCCTTGCCATAGAACGCCTGCGCGATCTCCTTGCCGGCGACCGTCATGAGGTGAGTGGCGCGAAACCCCCAGTCGCGCCATTTCACGGGGTGGCCGACGAGGTCGTCGCCGTTCAGCGCCGTGGCAGGAACCGTTCCCTGATCGGTGTTGATGACGGCATAACCTCGGCGCAGTCCCGCTGCCAGGACTGGATAGATGAACCGGCCGCCATAACCCCCGTTTCCGGTCCCTTCGAACACGCCCTTCCATCCCTCCTGCGGAAGCCACATTTCGACGCGGATCGCCGAATCATGCACAGGCGATAGGGTAGCGGTCACCCTGCAGAAGGCCGGGAGATTGGCATAGGCCTTCGAATCGGCAGCCGTGAACGACCCCGCGGAAACGCTCTCGGCCGCCGTGATCGTCGCGTCTTCGATCTTGAGGTCCTTGAGAGAGGCGCAAGCGTCAGCAGCGCGGCCCGAGTTTGCGCCCACAATCGCGGCGGCCCCGCCCATGGCGATCAGCAATCCCGCCCTTGGGAGGCGTCCCAGTATGTCGGCGCATTTCATCAGCTGCATCGCTCCTCGGCTCCTGTGTTTCAACTTTCCGCTGCTGACCCGCCAGACGGAAGATCAGAGGATCTGTTTCCACCGACAAACAGCAGGGGCAGTCCGCGTTCTTAACAATTCATAAACCATTCCGACGCAAACGTGGTTAACGAAACGCCAACGGACTGGTGCGATGAACGCGCATGTAGGCCCCGCTCAAACGCTCAAGTTTCGAGCTCAATCTCTTCTGGCCTACGTCCTCGAGCCGGTTCAGCCGCTCGACGAATGGTTTACGGCGCTCGATGGTTGGCTTGCTCGCTCTCCGACCTTCTTCATCGCCAGGCCCGTCATTCTCGACCTGGCGGCGCTCGACATCACCCTCAAGGAATACCGCGACCTCTTAAGCGGCCTCGCGCGGCGCCACATCAGGGTCATGGGCGCCGAGAACGTGGACCGCGGGCTGGTCGGGCCGCACCTGCCTCCGGTCGTTTCCGGGGGGCGGCCAATCGATCCGCCGACGCTGCGAGAGGATGCGCCAACCCAGCGAGAGGAAGACCTGCCGGCCGTCGGGCAAAACGCGGCTGAGAGGACCGAATCGCTGATCGTGGATGGCAACGTGCGCTCCGGCCAGACGATCATGCATCCTCAGGGCGATGTGACTATCATCGGCCGCGTCGCCTCGGGCGCCGAGATCGTCGCCGGCGGGTCCGTGCACATCTATGGAGCGCTGCAGGGCCGGGTGATCGCCGGGATCTCGGGCTCGCGCTCCGCGCGCATATTTTGTACCGAGGCGAGGGCTGAACTGCTCTGCATCGGCGGCGCCTATGTCACGGCGGAAAACACCAATTCCGAGATGGAAGGCCGCGCTCTCGAGGCCCGGCTGGACGGTGACGAACTCAAACTCCGAATCCTAAGCTGAAGGGCTCCTAAGGGGACAACGCGCATGAGCAAGGTGATTGTCGTTACATCAGGAAAGGGTGGTGTGGGCAAAACCACCTCGACCGCGTCGCTGGGGGCGGCGCTCGCGCAGGGCGGGCGACGCGTCTGCGTCGTCGATTTCGACGTCGGGCTCCGCAATCTCGATCTGGTAATGGGCGCGGAGCGGCGGGTCGTCTTTGATTTCATCAACGTTGCGCAGGGGGACGCCAAGCTCTCGCAGGCGTTGATTCGGGATAAGCGCATCGACACTCTGCACCTACTCGCGGCCTCTCAGACGCGCGACAAGGACGCGCTGACCGCCGAAGGCGTCGAGCGGGTCATCGGCGAATTGCGCGAGACTTTTGACTACGTGCTTTGCGACAGTCCGGCAGGCATCGAGAGAGGCGCGCTCTTGGCGATGCGGCACGCGGACCAGGCGATCGTGGTCGCGAACCCGGAAGTCTCCTCGGTGCGGGACTCCGACCGGATCATCGGTCTCCTCGATTCCAAGACTTTGCGAGCCGAGCGCGGCGAACAGATGGACAAGCACCTGCTGCTCACGCGATTCGACCCCGCGCGGTCGAATTCAGGCGAGATGCTCAGCATCGACGATGTGCTTGAGATTCTGTCTATCCCGCTTTTGGGCGTGATTCCGGAAAGCAGAGAAATCTTGCGGGCTTCCAATATAGGCGCTCCCGTGACGATCAACGCCACCGGGGGCCAGGCTGGACTCGCTTATCTCGAAGCGGCCCGGCGTCTTGGCGGCGAAACGGTCCCGGTTGCGATCCCGGATGAAAAGAAGACCTTCTTCACGCGCCTGTTCGGCCGGAGGGCAGCATGAATCTGTTTGGATTTCTCAAGCAGCGTGGCAGCGCGCCGGTCGCGCGTGAGCGGCTTCAGATCCTGCTCGCGCACGAGCGCGTAGCGCTTGGCCCGCGCGATCTCGTCACGATCTTGCGCGACGAATTGCTCGCCACCATTGCGCGGCACATCGAATTCGATCCGGAGAAGCTGTCGGTGAAGATGGAGCGCTCGGACTCGGTCTCAACGCTGGAAATTGATGTCGAGATTCCCTGCGACAAGTTCGTCGGTCGGACGCAGGCGTCTGCGGCCTGATCCTCTTGCTGGCCGGCGTCGAGCTCTGCTCAGGCGCTCTTCAGGCGCCGTGACCCGTTGAGCTTGAGCGGCTTGGCCGGTTCGGCGTCGGCCTCGATTCCGGCGATGAACTCACGGATGCGCGGGGCGATCAGCTTGCGGAAGCGTGAGCCGTTGAAGACGCCGTAATGGCCGACCCCCGTGGCGAGGTAATATTGCTTTCTGGAGTCGGGAATATTGACGCACAATTCGTTGGCGGCATAGGTCTGGCCGACGCCCGATATATCGTCCTTTTCTCCCTCCACGGTCAAAAGCCCGGCATTGCGAATCGCCTTCAGGTCGACCAATTGCCCGCGGTGCGTCATCTCGCCTTTCGGCAGGGCGTGCCGCACGAACACCGTCTCGACCGTCTGCATGTAGTATTCGGCGGCGAGGTCCATCACCGCAAGATACTCGTCGTAGAACTCGCGGTGCTTCTCGACCGGATCCTCATCGCCCGCGACGAGATGATTGAACATGTCGAGGTGAGCGGTGACGTGGCGGTCGATGTTCATCGCCATGAAGCCGCTGAGCTGAAGAAAACCCGGATAGACCTCCCGGCCGAAGCCGGGATAGGGAAAAGGGACGGTGTGCAGGCAGTTGCGGCGGAACCATTCGACGCCGCGCTTCTCGGCGAGCTTGTTGACTTCGGTCGGGCTGCGTCGCGTGTCTACCGGGCCGCCCATCAGGGTCATGCTGGCCGGCGCCGCGGGGTCGCCATCGGCCTCCATCAGCGCCGCCGCCGCCAGCAGCGGCACCGAAGGCTGGCAGACCCCGATCGTGTGCACGCCCGGGCCAAGATGAGCCAGAATCTCGCGCAAATAGTCGATATAGTCGTCGAGGTCGAAGGGTCCGAGCGCCATGGGAACCATTCGCGCATCGGCCCAGTCGGTGATGGTGACGTCGAAATGAGGCAGGAACGCCTCGACCGTGCCGCGAAGCAGGGTTGCGTAATGGCCCGACATCGGCGCGACGATCAGAAGCTTCGGTTGATTGGCGCCGTTGGGGAATTTGGGCCGGACGAAGCGGAGCAGATTGCAGAACGGCCTGGTCCAAACGACGTCTTGGCGGACCGGATAGACGGCGCCGTCGACGTGAATTTCGTTGAGCCCAAAGGTCGGCTTGCCGTAGCGGCGTGTGATGCGCTCGAACAGTTCCGCGCCCGCCGAGATGTTCTTGCCCAGGAAAGTGTTGGAGAGCGGGTTCCAAGGATTGCGGAACATGAAATGCGTCGCGTCGGAAACCGCCCGCGCCGGCGCCAGAGCGGCGTGCGCCATCTCGTATAACTGGTAGGGGTAGGTTGGGGACATAAACATTGACCAGTCTGGCGCGAACGAGTCGTTTGACATGTCAGCCTATCGTCCACGTCGAGACTTATCAATTAAGTCTTAAGGATTAGGATACAAGCGGGGCAGTTCTCTGCGTAGAATCAACTTCGCGCGAGCCATGCGATGGCGTCAGACGCCCTCACGCCGCCGGGCGGCCTCCACATTGGCCGTCCGGTGTTTCTTTGCTGATTGCTTGTTGAATCGCCCCCCGCGCTTGAGCGGGTCAGGCCCCAGCGTTGCTCTTCAACCGAACGCCCGCGTCCGTCAAAACGGCCGCCAGTTCGCCCGACTGGAACATCTCGCGCACGATGTCACACCCGCCCACGAACTCGCCCTTGACGTAAAGCTGGGGAATCGTTGGCCAGTTGGCGTATTCCTTGATGCCCTGGCGAATGTCCGAGTCCTCGAGCACGTTCACGCTGGCGACCGGCGCGCCGAGATAGTCCAGGATCTGGACAACCTGGCTGGAAAACCCGCATTGCGGAAATTCGGGCGTCCCCTTCATGAACAGGACAACCGGATTTTCCGAGATAACCTTCTCGATACGTTCGCGAGCATTCGCCATGGCGCTGGTCCTCATGGGAGCGGAGAGCCAAGGTCCCGCCCCTTCACTCGATTGATATAGCGCGGGGAAGCGGTCCCTGCCAGCGGACCGCTTACAAAAAGAAGCGCCGTCAGCCGCCGGTCGCGTTCATATGGCGGTGAACGGCGGGGGCCGCCGACCGGGCAATGACGAAATCATGGCCCCTGGGCTTGCGCGCTATGGCCGCGCGGATGGCCTCTATGAGCGGCCCATCGGAAGCGGAGCGGCGTAGCGGTTCACGCAAATCGGCCGCATCCTCCTGGCCCAGACACATATAGAGCGTGCCCGTGCAAGTGACGCGCACCCGATTGCAGCCTTCGCAGAAATTGTGCGTAAGCGGGGTGATAAATCCGAGGCGGCCTGCGGTTTCCTTAACGTCGTAATAGCGCGCAGGACCGCCCGTGGCGTAGGTCGATGGGATCAGGGTCAGCGATTCTTCGAGGCGGGCGCGCAACTCCGTCAACGGCAGGAATTGATCCGCTCGGTCGCGCTCCATGTCCCCGAGCGGCATCACTTCAATGAAGGTTAAATCGAAACCACGCCCATGCGCCCACTCGACAAGCCCCAAGGCTTCGTCTTCGTTGAAACCCTTCAAGGCGACTGCGTTGATCTTGATTTTGAGCCCAGCGGCGGAAGCGGCGCTGACGCCGGCCAAAACGGCGCTCAAATCGCCCCAGCGCGTCACTTGGCGAAACTTCTCCCGGTCGAGCGTGTCAAGCGAGACGTTGATGCGCCTGACGCCGCAGTCGGCGAGTTCCGAAGCAAAGCGCGCCAGCTGGGAGCCGTTGGTCGTGACCGTCACTTCATTCAGCGTTCCCGCGGTCAGGTGCCGAGAGAGGCCGTGGAACAGCGACATCACATTGCGCCTGACCAGCGGTTCCCCGCCGGTGATGCGAATTCTTCGCGCGCCTAGGCTGACGAACGTCGAGCACAACCGGTCCAGCTCTTCGAGCGACAAGATGTCCCGCTTGGGCAGGAAATTCATGTCCTCGGACATGCAGTAGACACACCGAAAGTCACAACGGTCGGTGACCGAGATTCGCACATACGCGATCGCGCGACCAAACGGGTCAATGAGCGGCTGAACGGCCGCAGGCGCCTGAGCATTCATGGATCAAGCATATAGATAGGCCGCCGCTCGAAAGAAAGGCGCCCGCCCGCGCGGCGCGGTGCAACGCCTTTTCAGCACGTTATGTGCACCTGGAGCAGAGGGCACTCAGACGGAATCCAGCCGGGCGTTTTCGCGACCCCCAAAATAGGGCGTTCGGCGGAAGTCCCGTCTCTAGACGGGCTATGGGGGCCGGTGCGCTAACACGATCGATTTCGCCTGGCGTCTAACTCGAACAAGCAGAGAGCCTCGTCGGCGGTTCGAGCCGAATCGCGGGGTAGTCGAAGAAAACAAAAAATATCGAAACAGCTTTCCTATTTCAGAATCACCGGTTATGACCGCGAGATCGCTATCAAAGCCGAGACGCCCATGTCCAAACCGTTCCACGCCCTAAATCCTTGAGGCGCCTCGGCTCGGTGGACCCGGAAGCCTATCAAAGGGCGCTTCGCGGTTCCGTGGACTTAGGCTTTTCGGTCGGGAGAGCGCACGCGGCAAAAGCGGGAAATGAAACGGCGGTTAAGTGCTTGAAAACAAACAATCACGCGAAATGATTGATTCAACTTACCTAATTATTTCAATGACTTACGAACAGCGACGCGAAACGTATCGTATCGTTTTTCGCTGTTTTGGGCCTCGTCGAGGCGCGAAACGAAATGCGGGAGTCGGGTCAGGTCGAGGCCTCGTATCAAGGGCTCGTCAAGTGGGTCTCCTAAAGGCCTTAGGCCTCAAGGAGCGACGCGCCCTGGCTCCCGAAGGCGCGACCAAGGCGTCCGCCTCTTGGCGGCTCTGGAGCGTTCCCTCCGGCAAATCTGTGGCAGGCCCCTTTGAGGCCGCAACGGCGCCTCAGAACGAGGTCCTTGAAATGGACACAGAAGGAACGAAAAAAGTTGCACAAAAGAGCAGTTAAGCCGCTGAAATCGTTGCTGCGCGTAAACTTTTGCGCGGGCAGCGGATAGCGGCGAAACGCCCGAACGAAAAACGGCGCGCCGGGGAAAGCGCCGCGTTCTGCTCAGCTAGCGCGTCACAACGACCCGCGCGCCAACCCTTGCGCGTCCATAAAGGTCGATAACATCGTCGTTCGTCATGCGTATGCAGCCAGACGAAACCGCTTGCCCGATCGTATCGGGCTCGTTGGAGCCATGGATGCGATAAAGTGTGCCGGCAAGATACATGGCGCGCGCACCAAGCGGATTGTCCAGTCCCCCCACCATATGACGAGGGAGGTCAGGCCGGCGCCTCAGCATCTGTGCCGGCGGCGTCCAGTCCGGCCACTCTCGCTTGTACCCGATATGGGTGGCGCCAGCCCACGTAAATCCTGGCCGTCCGACACCGACGCCGTACTTGAGCGCCTGATGGTCCGGCAAGACGAGGTAGAGCCGGCGCTCGCCGGTGCGGATGACGATGGTGCCCGGAGACTCTCTTCCGTCAAACGGGACAGTCGCTCGGGGGATCGGAGTTGCGACCGGCTGCAACTGCGAATCCAGGGCATTGGCGAATACTGGCGCCGCTCCGACGCTCAGAAAGAGGCCGGCCATCAAGGCGGCGGCAAGGATTAGAGTGCGGCGCATGATCCCCTCGAAACAACAACCGTAACGGACGCGCGGCGACGCAGCCGTGCTTCGGCGCGACTCGCTGGTGGCATAATTATGGCGGGAGGGAGGCCCGATGCAATGCTTCGTGGCGAGCCGGAAATCACGAATTAGTCAATTGAGTTAAGTTGTGGCGAAGAAGACACATCAAGTTTGAATGCAGCCGCATGAGCCTCGGAGGCGGCATGGCCGCGGCGTTGCAGGGATGATCAGGTTCGTCGAACGTCCGGCGGCTTGGCTGGGAATCAAGGCCATTCTTCAATCGCCGCGAGCCGCTCCGCCTCGGCGAGATCGTCGATGGTGTTGGCGTTGAAGAACGGATCGAGCGGATCGGCCGACCAGGCGACCGTTGCAACTCGGTAGCGCCCGGTCCACTCATCAACCTTGCGAAGGCCTTCGACGACGAGGGCCTGGCGCAACGCGTTGCGCAACGGGACCTTCCATAGCCCGATTGCCGGATGAGATCGTCCTTGGGAGGCAGCGACTGCGAGCTCAGCGCCTTGAGCGGACACGGCCTGGCGCAATCGCACGACCAGGTCTCGAGGCAGAAAGGGACAGTCTCCCGGAGCGCTGAGAATCCATTGTGCGTTGGGCCGGTGGGCCGCGGCCCAGTCGAGACCGGCGAGGACTCCGGCGAGCGGTCCTGGATAATGGTTCACCCCGTCGGCAATGACGGGGAGGCCAAACGACGCAAAGCGCACGGGATCGCCATTGGCGCTGAGAAGCAGGCATTCGCACTGCGGCGCGAGCCGCGCAATGACGCGGGCCAATATAGTGCGGCCGCCAATTTCGCGCAGCGGCTTATCGCCGCCGCCCATTCGCTGCGCCAGGCCGCCCGCGAGCACCACCCCCGGCAAGCCGAAAGCTTCAGTCATCGCAGTCACCTTTTGGCGTGTGGCAAGCGGACCCCGCAAGGCTCTGATCAAACATGTCCCTATTCATACGCAGCGGCAACGTGGGACGCCTGCGATTGGACGACGGTTCTGCTTGCTTCATTTTGTGGGGTGGGCTCCAGCGCCCCAACGAGAGAAGGCGCGATTGACGGACAGCCAGCGATCCGCCCATATCGAGCCATGACCATTACCAAGTTGGATCTGTCGGGACTGAAATGTCCCCTTCCGGCCCTCAGGACGCGCAAAGCCTTAAAATCCTTGACGCCGGGCGATCGACTGGAAGTACGCTGCACCGACCCGCTTGCAGTGATCGACATTCCCCATCTGGTCGGGGTGATCGGCGACCGTTTGGAGATCATCGAGCGCGGCGAGCGCGATACCGTGTTCCGCATCGAAAGGTCCGCTCCGGCACTTGCATCAAAGCCGCCGCCTTGTTGATGATGCCGGCCGCGCCGGGCCGCCGTTGCGGGCCGGGCCGAAGGAATCCCGGCGAATCGCTGCCGAGCGACTAAGGGTGAATTCTCGGGGCCGGATCTTCTCTCAGACGACGCACGAAGGTTAACGAGACCCGGCGAAAAAGCGGCGCCGGCGATTGTTCCGCCCCGAGGAATGCGCCCACTACTAGCGAGCGCCTCGCGTGATAGATTCTATAGCATTGGCTCTGCCGCGTTCCAGGCCCTAACTTCGCCACGTAATTTGGGTTCTTCGCGGAGTTTGGCGGCTGAATAAGGAATCAATGCCAACGTTTCACAATGACGCAATCCCGACGGGCATCGCCGGCGGCGAGCGAACGGCGCCTTTTGCCCCTCCTTCCACGACGCGCCGTATTGGCGTCGCGCCGCCTCCTGACCGTGAACAGGCGTTTGCCAAAGCGAAGCGCCGCTCAGGGCGCGTCAGACAGTTGCGCATCGCGATTCTAACCGGCGGCCTTGGCACGGTCGCCGCGATGTTGGTCGTCGCCTTTTTCAACCCTTTCGCGACAAAACTGGGCTCGCTGAGTTTCACTGCCCTCTCAGTGGAAGGGACCAAGATCGTCATGGACCGGCCGAAGCTCGCTGGATTTCGAAGCGATGGGCAGGCCTATCTTCTAACGGCCGAGCGGGCGCTGCAGGACATCAAACAGCCGAGTATGGTGCAGCTCCGAAAAGTCGAGGGTGAAATCGGCATGGCCGGTGGGGAGGCGACACATTTGACGGCTGACGCTGGCGCTTACGACAGCTTGGCCGAGCACATGGAGCTATCGGGGAATGTCCGGATCAAGAATGGCCGCTTTACCGTGCTATTGCGAAGCGCGAGATTCGATTTTAAGTCCGGAGTTTATGGAAGCGACGACCGAGTCGAAGTCCAAGGGGGTGACGGCACGACAATATTCGCCGATCGGGCTTCAGCGCTCAACCACGGCCAGGAGCTGACTTTCGAAGGTCATGTCCGAACCAACATTGTTGCGCAAGCAAACCGAGAGCCTGCGAGTGAAGTAAAAAGGACGAATCCATGACGTTGCCGTCTCGCGTTCCTGGATGGCTGGCGGCGATAGCTGCGTCGCTGCTCTGCTTGAGCGGCGCTGGCGCGGCGGGCGAAAAGGTATCGGTCCCGAACGACTCGACCGCGATCTTCCCTGGCACAAGTTCAAAGGAGCCGATCTCGATCGACGCTGACAAGCTTGTTTACTACGACAAGGAACACAAGGCGGTTTATTCTGGCAATGTCGTCATTGTTCAGGGCGATACAAAAATGACCTGCTCCGCCATGACTGTCTTTCTGGATCGCGCGCCGACGCAAGGCGCATCTCAACCTACGAACGGCCAATCCGGGCCCGCGGCGGATTCGGGCGTAAAGCACCTTGACGCCATAGGACCTGTCACCGTCGTCTCGAAGACTCAGGTCGCCACTGGCGACAGCGGCGGCTACGACAAGGCCGAGGGCAAAGTGCGGCTCGTTGGTCATGTTACACTCAGCGACGGACAGAATGTCACCAAGGGCGACAGGCTTACCTACGACCTGAAGAGCGGCCAGGCGATCGTCGACACCAGCGCCAAGTCAGGGCGAGTGCACGGACAATTCATCCCGAAATCGAGCGCCGACGCGGCCAAATCGGGTGCCGACGCCGCGAAGGCGGACGCTGCGAAGCCGAGGTAGGAGCCGGTCATTGTCGACCTTTCGCGCACCGCATGACGCATTCGAAGTGAGCGGTCGTCAGTGAGCGACGACGCCGTGCGCGAGCGCGTAACCGCGCGTCCTCGCTGGCGAAAATGGTTGCGCAGCGACAGCAACGGATCGGCTCCCGAATCATGGATTCCGCCTGCTGGTCAGGGCGTTCTCGCCGTGCATCATCTCGGTAAGGGCTATCGCGGCCGAATGGTTGTGCAGGACGTGAGCCTTTCGGTACGGCGGGGCGAGGCGGTCGGCTTATTGGGGCCGAACGGGGCGGGCAAGACCACGGTCTTCTACATGATCACCGGCCTGGTCAAGCCCGACAAGGGCGAGATAGAATTGGACGGCCATGATGTCACCGGCCTGCCGATGTTTCAAAGGGCGCGGCTCGGCGTCGGCTATTTGCCGCAGGAGGCTTCGATCTTCCGCGGACTCAACGTCGAGGACAATATTCGCGCGGTGCTCGAGGTCAACGAACCTAACCGTCGCGCGCGCGAGGAGATGCTAGAATCGCTGCTAGAGGAGTTTGACATCGCGCGCGTGCGCGCGGCGCCCTCAATTTCCCTGTCGGGTGGCGAACGGCGGCGGTGCGAGATCGCCCGCGCGCTCGCCGGCAAACCGTCTTTCATGCTCCTCGACGAGCCTTTCGCGGGCATCGACCCGATCGCCGTCGGCGACATCCAAGACCTCGTGCGTCACCTCAAAGGGCGAGGCATCGGCGTCTTGATTACCGATCACAATGTGCGCGAAACCCTCGGGCTAATCGATCGAGCCTACATCATTCACAGCGGCCAAGTTTTGACTGAGGGCCCACCGGACGAGATCATTGCGCACCCGGACGTGCGACGCTTCTATTTGGGCGAGGACTTTCGGATGTAGCGCCGGGCTCGAACCGGCAAAACGAGCGCAAGCGTCACTCGTCTTCGCCGAACCGGCTGGAGACCAGAGCCTCAAGCGCGTCCAACGCCTCTCGAGCTTCCGCGCCTGAGGCCGATACCGTAATCGTTGATCCGGGGCCCGCGCCGAGCGTCAGGATGCCCATGATCGAATCGCCCCCGACCGTCTCGCCACAGCGGGTAACCGTGACCTCCGCGTCAAACCGGTCTACGCACTGCACAAATTTCGCCGTGGCGCGCGCGTGCAAACCCTTTCGGTTGACAATGTGCAACTCGCGCGACAACACCTTGGTGAACGGAGGCGGCGAGCATTCTCCCTCGGAGCTGGCCTGGGTCATTTCCCCTCCAGCACCTTGCTTGCGATGGTGATGTATTTGCGCCCGGCATCGCGCGCCTCCACCACCGCGTGGTCGAGATCCGCGCTTTCGCGCATCGTCGCAAGCTTGATCAACATCGGCAGGTTGACACCGCAGATAACCTCGACGCGTCCTCCGTCCATCACCGAAATCGCCAAATTCGACGGAGTGCCGCCGAACATGTCGGTCAGGATGACGACCCCGCCACCGTCCTGAACGCGGGCGGCCGCGCTCAGGATATCCGAGCGGCGCTGCTCCATGTCGTCTTCCGGACCGATGGTTATCGTCTCGAGCTGGGACTGGGGCCCGACGACATGCTCTAACGCTGCCCGAAAACCAGTGGCGAGCTGGCCGTGGGTCACAAGGACCATTCCGATCATCAATTATCCATCAGTCGATCGGCTCCTCCGGCGCCAATCAGGCCCGCGGCGAATTCTTTGGCTGCCCATTTTTGTGCACTGCGGCGCAATGTTCAAGCGAAATTCCTAATCGCGTCGGGTTCTCCGCCATCAAGACAGCCAATCGCTCATCGACCGCGAGCACCTGATCGCAAACGCTCAGGTCGGAATCAAGCGCCAGACGCGGCAGTATTACCTCACCAACGATAATGCCGTCGTCATCATCGGGCATTCTCGGCCATCGACGCCCGCGCTCGCAGAGTTCGACGGCAAGCCGCACGATCGCCGCCGGCTCGTGTCGGACGGTGATCAGACCCGCTGTTCGGCGCTCGATGACGCCGGCCATATTGGCCGCTCCCCAAGCGATGAGACGACCGTGAGCCTTGCTGACAAAAATGCGGTCGTCCCCGATGAGCGCGCTAAACGCGCCCCTGGTGCTCGCGCGCGCCATAATCGCCAGCGCCAGCGCGCTTTTGCCGGAACCTGACGGCCCTAGAATTAAAACGCCGCTTTCGCCATGGATCACCGCCGTCGCATGGAGGCTTGTCCCCTCCGCCAAACCGGCGTCAGTCATGCCGAGAACGCAGGGAGTTCGACAACAAAGCGCGCGCCCGCGCCGTGCCGCATCGTCTCATCTGAATTGTCGCGCTCCGGCGATGGGACGCGAGCGCTGACCAATTCGACCGGCCGGTTGCAGGCCCAAATCCGACCACCGTGGGCTTCGACAATCTGGCGCGAAATCGACAGTCCCAAACCTGAATTCTGACCGAAGCCTTGGCTTGGCCGGTCCGTGTAAAATCGCTCGAAAATGCGCTCGAGCGCATGCGGTGGGATGCCAGGCCCGTCATCGTCGATAGTGATGACGACGTGATCGAAGAAATGCTTGCCTTCCGGCTCTCTCCGAGCGGACGTGCGCTCGAGCGCAACGCGCACGACGCCACCCGGTTCGGAAAATGAGCAGGCGTTGTCTATGAGATTGGTGATGACCTGCGCAAGACGGGAATCGTGCCCAAGGACAAAATAGTCGGCGCTCGCGTTCTTGCCGCGCCTGACCGGGATGGACAATTCGACCCGGGCGACGCCGCGCGGAGAATCCTGCGCCATCGACACGACGGCGCGCAGAAGAGCGGCCACGTCGACGGGGCCCGCCTCGCCCCGCGTCAGCTCCGCATCGAGGCGGGAGGCGTCGGAGATGTCGCTGATTAACCGGTCGAGCCGCCGCACGTCATGTTGCATGATGGCGATAAGCCGATCGCGCGAATGACCGGCGTTCACTCTCGGCAGCGTTTCGAGCGCACTGCGCAGCGACGTCAACGGATTCTTGAGCTCATGGGCGACATCGGCGGCAAAACTCTCAATCGCGTCCAGACGATTATAGAGCGCCCGCGTCATATCGCGTAGCGCGCGAGACAAGTGACCGATCTCGTCCGAGCGCGCAGTGAAGTCGGGAATCTGCTGGCGCGACCGGATGCCTCGCCTCACGCGTTCGGCCGCATCGGCAAGCCGCCGGACAGGTTCGGCGATTGTGTTGGCGAGCGAGAGGGACAGAACCAACATCACGACAGCGAGCACCAAAAAGAAGCGCAGTTGAGCCAAACGCGCGGAGGTGATCACACGGTCAATGTCACCGCCCTGGGTGGAAAGCAGCAGTGCACCCCGAGTCGCCATCATGTGCTGGATCGGCACTCCGACCGACACGATCGTTTCACCCATGTGGTTAACGCGCACCAGAGATTGCGTTTTGCCCTGCAGCGCGCCAGCGACTTCCGGCATAGTCTGGCCATTGGTCGCCCACGGGTCTTCGGCCCGCGGCGCAGTCGAGGTCAGAAACAAACTGCGCAGACGGGCGACGATCCGATCCGCAAATCCGCGCCGCTCCGCGGCATCTGGCAAATCTGAGCGCACGACCGCGCCACGGGCCGAAAACGATCGCGAGTCGAGCAGAAGCCGGCCATCGCTATCATAAATGCGCGCGCGCGTATGGGTCGGAGTGACGAGCCGGTGCAGGAAAGGGCCAACAAGCGCGGGATTGATGGAGAACTGCGTTGCGTCCTCATCGCTCGGCGACGGCGCTACGCTTTCGCCCGGCGCCAATTGCAACAGCTTGTCGGGATCGATGGTGATTGACTCGGTGTCTCCCGTCGCCGACGCCGAGACCGCGGCGGCGATGATGTCAGCCTGAATGGTGAGGCTTTGCACCCGCGCCTCGATCAGATCGGCGCGAAACTGGTCGAGGAGCAGAAAGCCGACGACGAGCACGACAAGGCCGCCCAGATTGAGGACGACGATGCGCCGAGTGAGCGACGACGAAAACCGCGCGGTCAGAAATCGCCAAGCGACACGCGCGCGCGCTCGCAGCCAACGAAGTCTCCCACGGGCCGCCTGAGCGGAAAGGCGATGTTGAACCTGCGTTTCGGCGCTCATTTTCCCCGGCCGAGCCGCTTACCCTTCCTTAAATCGGTAGCCTACGCCGTAGAGGGTCTCGATCATTTCAAAATCCGGCTCGACCACCTTGAACTTCTTGCGCAACCGCTTGATGTGGCTATCGATGGTGCGGTCGTCGACATACACCTGATCGTCATAAGCTGCATCCATCAGCGCATTGCGGCTCTTGACGACACCCGGCCTGGTCGCCAGCGCTTGGAGAATAAGAAACTCCGTGACCGTCAGGGTCACCGCAGTATTATCCCAAGTGCAAGTATGACGCTCGGGATCCATCTTCAACCGGCCGCGTTCGAGAATTTTGGCTTCGGTCTCCTTTTGCGTCGCCGCATCCTTGGGATTGGAACGACGAAGGATCGCCTTCACCCGCTCGACCAGAAGGCGCTGGGAGAAAGGCTTGCGGATGAAATCGTCGGCGCCCATCTTGAGGCCGAACAACTCGTCAATCTCCTCGTCCTTCGACGTCAGGAAAATGACGGGCAGATCCGACTTCTGCCGCAGGCGCCGCAGGAGCTCCATTCCGTCCATGCGCGGCATCTTGATGTCGAAAATGGCGAGATCGGGCGGATTGGCTTTCACGCCCTCCAGCGCGCTGGCGCCGTCGGTGTAAGTCTGCACCCGATATCCCTCCGCCTCGAGCGATAAAGAGACGGAGGTCAGTATGTTACGGTCGTCATCGACCAGCGCGATTGTGGGCATGAAGCTCCCGTTTTGATTTGCTGTCGCCTCTTGGGCTGGCTGGCTCAAAGCTGAAACCATTGATCGACTGAATGTGTTCCGAGGAGGGCGATCCTCCCCATCCGGCCGATCACAGATGGGACGCCCGCGCGAATTGCGCAAGATTACCATGACGTTGCAGGCATTGGCCAGCAATCAGAGTGGGGCGTGATCAGGGCGGCAAGTCCCGCTCTTGACCACTCCACCGCCCGGTGTCTCACTCCAATCCGTCCGAAGCGTCAAGGCCGCCATGGCGAACGACCTCGTTGAACCCAATGTGGCCCATGCCGAGGCCGTCGCCGACGTCAAGAGGCTGATGCGGCTCGCCCGCACAGGCGCACTGGCGACTCTTGAGGCGACAGGGGCCGCGCCTCTGACCACGCTCATCGGCGTCGCCAGCGATTTCGACGGCGCGCCCCTGTTCCTCATGTCGACGCTGTCGCGCCATACCCGGAACGTCGCCACCGACCCTCGCGCCTCCCTCCTGTTGACCGGGCGGCAAGAACGTGGCGACCCGCTCAACCATCCGCGCGTCACGTTAAGCGGGCGGATCGAACGATGCGCGGCGCGGCGCGCCAAGGTCCGGTATTTACAGCGCAATCCCAAGGCTGGCCTCTATGCCGGCTTCGCCGATTTCGCCCTCTTCCAGCTCCGGATCGACGACGTGCATTTCAACGGCGGCTTCGGCCGCGCCGCCCCGCTCGCGGTGGCCGAGGTCCTCGCCTCGCGCGAGGGCGAAGCGGCGTTGGCCGAAGCCGAGGAGCGGCTCATCGCGGAAGCGAACGCGCTCGGCGCGCCCATGCTCGCGCGGCTGGCGGGGCACAACGCATTGCGCCCGGCTTGGCGGGCGATCGGGCTCGACGCCGAGGGCCTCGACCTCGCAGCAGGGGGCCGCGCCGCCCGCGCCCAATTCGCCACGCCGGCGCACGACCCGGAGGCATGGCGGGCGCGTCTCGAACAGCTGCTCGCGGCCAGCTAGCGCTGGACGCGCAATCCGTTCCGACCAGCGGCCGAAATAAACGCAAGCAAACGCAAATAAAAACAAATAAAAATGCTTGCATTTACTTACGTTTAGTTTTCTGAATCGGGACTTTTCAATGAGTTACAGCCGATTCAAATAAAAAATTCTTCCCCGTCTCAGGCGCCGCGCAAAAGTTCGCTTTCCCACCTCCTTCTCCGGGCGACCAAGGCCCCGATGGGATCGGCTAGCAGAAAAATGTATAGCATGGATTCTGACTCTTGAAAAGGAAAATGGCGCGCGGAAATTTTTCGACGGGGAGTCGATCGCGAGGCGAGTGGCTCCCATTGAAAAAACGCGAGGCGGACACCTGTAATTCCAGGGAAAACAGGTTATTCACCTGCTTGATGCATCATTGGCCAGGTCGACGCGGAGATTCCTCCGCCCGCCGAACCGATCATGAGCCAAGTGGCGACCCGCCGGAATTCCGTTTCGCAAAGACGACGCGCGCAAAGCCTCATCTTCGCAGGCCTCGGAGTGGCGCTTGCAGGGCTTGCGTGGCTTGCGATGGCCTGGTCGATGCTGCAGCTGCAAGCGGCCCGCTGCCCGGCAGACACGTTTTTTTGCGCCTCAGGCCAGATTGCGACGGCGGTGCAGATCGTCCCTCTCTTCCTTCCGGCCCTTGGCATTGGCTTCCTGATCGCAACCTGGCTCGACGCTTCCCTGCCCACGGGGCTGGTTCGCTCGCGTGAGACCGGAAGGCCGAGCGGTCGTCACGCGGGCGATCGGGCGCAAATGCTGAAATTGAGCCTGATCCTGCTCGCGCTCACGCTGCCGGTCAGTTTTGCCGCCAGCCTTAGCCAGTTTTGCCTTGGGGTCCGAACGATCGCCTACCAAGCCGCCCCATTGAGCGGATTTCGAACCTACGAATGGGAAGATGTCGCGTCGGTGACCGCGACTTGCCACTATCGGCGGGGGCGCTACCCGGGATGGACGAAGCAACTCATCGTCACCATGCGAGACGGCGCTGCTTTCGACCTCATGAGCTGGCCGGCCGCTGCCGCTCGCGCCTATCCTGCAATCGCCGAGGCGCTCCGCGGCCGTGACTTTTTCTTCGACGCGAAAGACGTCGCCCCGCAGTGTCCAGAACCCTATTTCAGCATGCTTACGCACCGTCCGTGACGCGGTTCGCGCGCGAAAGGCCTTCGGGTGCTCTTCAAGGATAAGCTGAACGCCGTTGGCCTGTGACGGGGATCACAGCGCGCCGCGAAAAATTCACAATCAATTGATGGGCGGGGTGTTCCGCGCTAATCTCCCCAAGCGGCGAGGGCATCGCATGCAGGGCGGCGTTTTCATTTGTTATAGACGGGACGAGTCTGCGTACGCGGCGCGTGCAATCCATGATCGCGTCGTGCAACGGTTGGACCGCGAAGACGTCTTTCTCGATTTCGACAATATTGACCTTGGCGTTGATTGGTTCAATGTCTTGAGTGAGCGGGTCGGCGCTTGCGACGCGCTTGTCGCTGTGATCGGACGAAACTGGACTTCCACCTCCGACAAAGACAGTCAGCGTCGCCTCGACGATCCGGATGATTTTGTTAGGATCGAGATTGAGGCTGCACTCAAGCGGGATGTTCGCGTCATACCCGTCCTTGTAGATGGGGCAGTCATGCCCAAGGCAGCCGAATTGCCCGACAGCCTGAAGGGTCTGGCGCGACGGCAAGGAATCGAGGTTTCGCCCGCCCGATTCGACGCCGACGTCGAAAAACTGACCCGTGCGCTTGCTTCAATTTTGGAAGCCCGCCGCAGCCGCGACGTGGCCGAGGCGGAAGCAGCGCGGCGAGCGGATGAGGACCGCCGGGCGCGGGAAGCAGCGGAAGCCGAACGAGGAGCGCGCGAGGAGCGCGAGCGACAAGATGCCGCTGAGGTGGCTCGGGTGGAAGAGGCGCGACGCCAAGCCAAGGCCGAAGCGGCGCGTCAGGCCGAGGATGAACGTCGCGCCAAGGAAACGGCGGAGGCTGAACTCGCCGCACGCGAGAAGCGGGAGGCCGTTGAGGCGGCTCTCGTCGAAGAAGCGCGGCAAAAGGCTAAGGCTGAAGTGGCGCGCCGAGAGAAGGAGGAACGCCGAGCGAAGGAAGCGGTAGAGGCCGAGCGAACGGAGCACGAAAAGCGCGAGATGCGGGAGCCCGCCGAAGCAACCGGACTTGCGGGTGAGACCGGACGAGTGGCGGATGCCGACACAACTCGGCGAGAGCCGCAGCGGGCAGAAATTGTCGAGGGTAATATAGCCTCGCTGCTCTCGGCGTGGCGCGACCTCCGACGGCTGATAGTCGTCGCCTTCTGCGTGATCTTCACGGTGGTGATAATGTGGTTCGTTGTGCAACGAGTGCCTACAACGACCGCCACCCCAGCGCAGCAAAACGAGATCGGGGATCGCTACTATAACGTTGATAGAGATTTCGGGAAGGCTTTGGATTGGTACCAACGATCGGCTGATCGGGGCTA
>DASXXT010000465.1:0-10990 GCA_036502965.1 Roseiarcus sp.
GACCTCCTGCATGGCCAGGTGGTCCGCGCGCGGATGGGCGATCGGGCATCTTACCGGCCGCTCGAATCGCCCCTTTCGCCGACCAGCGATCCGGTGGATGTCGTGCGCGGTCTTCTTGCGGTCTGTCCCTTCCCAACGCTTTATGTCGCCGATCTCGACGCGATCCAGAGCCACGGGGACAATTTCCACGCGCTGCGCCGCATTCGCGCAGCGTTCCCAGCGTTGCAAATGTGGGTTGACAACGGCGCCGCTGATGCTGCCGCGCTCGAGGCCCTGGTCGGCGCCAATCTTGGGGCGCCGGTCATTGGCAGCGAATCACAACGCAACAACGCGCTGATCGCGCAACACAGCGGCTCCAGGCGGATCGTGCTCTCGCTCGATTTTCGCGGCGATGCGTTTCAGGGCCCGGGCGAGATCTTGGCCGAACCGGCGCTTTGGCCGCGCCGGATAATCGTCATGACTCTTGCGCGAGTCGGCAGCGTCGCGGGCCCCGATCTCGCGCGGTTCGCCGCCATCCGGTCGATCGCCGGCGGACACGAAATCTATGCCGCAGGAGGCGTGCGCGACGCGAGTGATCTTTCAGCGCTGAAGGCCGCGGGCGCCTCCGGCGCCTTGATCGCGACCGCGCTGCACGAGCGGCGGGTTGTCGGGACCGATCTGGAGGCGATCTAGAGTCGCCCGTCGCCGCGATCAGATTTTCTTGCCGTCGGGGCCGAACTGCTTGAGGTAGGCGATGACGTTGGCGATGTCTTCGTCCGACTTCAGGCCGGGAAAGACCATCTTGGTCCCGGGGACCTTTGCTTTCGGGTCCTTGAGGTATTCCTTGAGGGTGGCTTCATCCCAGGTGATGCCTGAATTCTTATTGGCGTCGGAGTAATGGTACCCCTCGTAAGTGCCCGCGTGCCGGCCGACGACGCCGTTGAGGACAGGCCCGACCGTGTTCTTGGCGCCCTCGCCGATCTGGTGGCAGATCTTGCATTTGGCGAAGATCTTCTCTCCGGCTGCGCCGTCCTGCGCCGGCGCAGCCCCCACCGAAGCCAGGAGCGTCGCCCCCGCAACCGAAAAACTCAACAGTTTCACATTCTTCTCCCTGATCTGGGTGTCCCCCGAGGCGTCCCGCTGTGACGCCAGCCATCGCGTGAAGGCTCGTGACTTAGCAATTGGGACGATCCGGCGCCAGCGGGTTCGAGTGAACGTTCAAAGCAGGTGACGCGACGTGCGAAGGGTGCTAGCTAACGCCCTCGTGGGATCCAAAGGCCCACAGGAGAGAAACTCAAGGAGTTAAACTCATGAACTGGAACACTCCTGTCATTGTCGAAGTTTGCGCGGGCATGGAAGTTACGGCTTATCTGTCGGCGCAGATGTAACGGCAAGCGGTGTCCGCCTCTAAAAGACGGACTACGTGGAGAGACGGCCGCCAAGCGAGCTGCAGAGCGGTCACTCGGGCCAATCTGAATGCCTGGATAGGCTCGCCGAGCAGGCGTGATGACCTCTCGGTGCGACCCCAAATGCCTTGGGTATCAACTGAGGTCAGCGCCCAGAGATGAGGCCGCCGAATTCCCATTGAAATTGCCTAGAGATAAGGTTGGGGGCCGCGGGGCCTCTCGCCCGCAGGGAGCGTCTTGCGGTTGCCGGCCTCGAAGCGGCCACGAACCCAAGGCTTAACCCCTGCGCGTGCTTCGATGAAAAGGGGTTTGCCCCGCGGAATGTTCACGATTAAAACAAAATTTAAGCGCTCGCCTCACGTTTCCTCTCGCCGGTACGCCTGGAAAACGCTTTGCGCGCTCTTCACCGGGGCTCTCGCCCTCTTCACGGCAGTAGTCCAGCCCGCCGACGCCGACCCACTTGCTGTCAAAGTCGGCGTCATCCACGAGACCCATCCTCGTGAAACGATCTCGATCCTGGATATCCCTCCTGCGGACGACTTCGTCGCCGGGGTGCGCATGGCGACGGACGATAACAACACCACCGGGCGCTTCCTCGATCAATCCTTCTTGGTTATCGACGCCAAGCTCACCCCCGGCGAGGATCCGGTCGCCGCGCTAACGGGCATGCTCGACGATGGCGTGCGCTTTTTCATCGTCGACCTCCCCCCTACCGAGGTTCTCGCGGTCGCCGACGCGGCCCGCGCCTCTAGCGCCCTCGTGTTCAATGCGGGCGCGCCAGACGATCGCCTGCGCGAGGAGGACTGTCGCGCCAATGTGATCCAGGTCGCTCCGACGCGTTCGATGCTTACCGACGGGCTCGCGCAATATCTGATTTGGAAGCAGTGGAGACGCTGGCTGCTGGTGGTCGGATCGCATCCAGAGGACCAACTGCTCGCCGAGGCTTATCGGCGGTCGGCAAAAAAATTCGGCGCGAAAATCGTCGAGGAGCGCGTGTACCAGGACACCGGCGGGGGCCGGCGCTCGGACTCCGGCAGCGTCCAGGTTCAGCGGCAGATGCCGGTCTTCACCCAAAATGCTCCCGACTACGACGTGCTCGTCACAGCCGACGAAAATGAGGTTTTCGCCGGCTATCTGCCCTTTCGCACCTGGGATCCCCGACCAGTTGTCGGCTCCGCCGGATTGCGGCCGGCGAGTTGGGACCCATCTCACGAGCTCTGGGGCGCGGCACAGTTGCAGAGCCGTTTCGAACGCCTGTTCAAGCGCGACATGAATGCGCGCGACAACCAGGCTTGGGTTGCGATGCGCATGATCGGCGACGCGGTCGCGCATACCAAATCAGCCGACCCCAAGGCGATACACGACGATATTCTGTCGCCGGGCTTCGCGCTCGGCGCGTTCAAGGGCCAGGCGCTCACCGTGCGCCCTTGGAACCAACAGCTGCGTCAGCCGATCCTGCTCACCGACGGGCAAGGCACCGTCTCGGTTTCGCCTCAGGAAGGCTTTCTGCATCAGACGTCCGAACTCGACACCCTCGGCTTCGACAGGCCGGAGACCAAATGCAAACTTCAGTGAAACGCGTGGCGCACCATCGCGTCGCTTTGGCCCTTCTGGCCGGCCTTTGGGCGGTTTCGGGTTCGGCCCAGGCGATGACCGCCTACATCACCAACGAGAAGGGCAATTCGATCTCTGTCATCGACCTTGACAAGCTTGAGGTCATTCGCACGGTCAAAACCGGCCAAAGGCCGCGCGGCATCGCGCTGAGCAAAGACGACGCGCTAATGTTCGTTTGTCTCGGCGACGACGATACGATTGCGGTTATCGACACAAAGACCTTGAAAGAGGTCGGTGAACTGCCGTCGGGGCCCGACCCCGAGCAATTGCGCGTGGTCCCGGATGGAAAGCTCGTCTTCATTGCTAACGAAAACGACGCCCTGTTGACCGCAATCGACATCGCGACGCGCAAGGTGGTCAGCGAATTCCCGGTTGGGGTCGAACCTGAAGGAGTGGCGGTCAGTCCCGATGGCTCGATCGTTGTCAACACTTCCGAGACGACCAGCATGGCTCACCTCATCGATTGGCGAAACAAGAAGGCGGTGGCCAATATTCTTGTCGATCCCCGCCCGCGCTACGCCGAGTACAACAAGGACGGCTCGGAGCTGTGGGTGTCGTCCGAGGTCGGGGGAACGGTCAGCGTCATCGATCCGGTCAAGCGCGTCATCACGCACAAGATCACGTTTGAGGTGCCGGGACTCGCCAAGGAGCTGATCCAGCCGGTCGGCATTCGCTTCAGCGCCGACGGCAAGCTGGGGTTCGTCGCGCTGGGTCCCGCCAATCGCGTCGCGGTCATCGACGAGGCGAGCAAGCAGGTGGCCAAATATCTGCTGGTCGGCCAGCGCGTCTGGCAATTGGAGCTGACGCCGGACGGCAAGTATCTGTTGACGACCAACGGCGTCTCGAACGACGTGTCGGTCGTCGACGTGGCCGCGCTAAAGGTGATCAAATCGATTCCGGTCGGATCGTTCCCTTGGGGCGTCGCCATCTCGAAGCAATGACCGTGGTCGCCGGCGCGACGCCGAAGGCGTCCATCAGCGCGCTCTCGGTCGAGAACGTGTCGCACGCCTACGGCGCGCGGATCGCGCTGGCTGAGGTGAGCTTCGACGTCGCGCCGGCCAGCTTCACCGTGCTGTTGGGCTTGAACGGCGCGGGCAAGAGCACGCTGTTTTCGGTGATCACCCATCTTTATGTGAGCCGATCGGGCGTGGTGCGCATTTTCGGACGCGACGTCAAGCGTGAGAGCGGCGCCGCCCTCGCGCTGCTCGGCGTCGTGTTTCAACAGCGCACGCTCGATCCCGATCTGAGCGTCGCGCAGAACCTCGCCTACCACGGCGCCTTGCACGGCATTGGCCGGCGCGAGACGCGCGCGCGCCAAGCGATCCAACTCGCTCGCGTCGGTCTCGCCGACCGGGCCGGCGACAAGGTGCGGTTCCTTTCCGGCGGTCAGATGCGGCGGGTCGAGATCGCGCGGGCGCTCCTGCACCGGCCACGCATGCTGCTGCTCGATGAGCCGACCGCGGGGCTCGACATTAAGGCGCGGGCCGGGATTCTCGAGGTCGTGCGGGGTCTCGCCGCCGACGAAGGAATAGGCGTCCTTTGGGCGACCCATCTCGTCGACGAGATCCGCGACCACGATCACGTGGTCGTGCTGCACAGGGCGCGCGTCCTCGCTGAAGGCCCATCCCGATCGATTGTCAGCGCCACAGGCGCGCATTCGATCGGCGAGGCGTTCACGTCATTGACCAGCGACGGCGGGGAAGGAGGCGAACGGTGAGCGACGCCGTCCTTGAAAGTGAACGACCGTTCGGCTGGACGCAGCGCCTGATCTGCCTCTACGGCATTGTATGGCGCGAGAGCCTGCGGTTTCTTCACCAGCGCGAGCGCTTCATCTCCGCGCTGGTGCGCCCGTTGGTCTGGCTGTTCATTTTCGCAGCCGGATTTCGACAGACGTTGGGCGTGTCGATCATGCCGCCCTACGACACCTATGTTCTCTACGAGGTCTACATCACGCCGGGACTCATCGCGATGATTCAGCTCTTCAACGGCATGCAATCTTCCCTGTCGATGGTCTACGACCGCGAAATGGGCAGCATGCGTATGCTGCTGGTGAGTCCCGCGCCGCGCTGGTTTCTTCTCACGTCGAAGCTGATCGCGGGCGTTGCTGTTTCGATTTTGCAGGTCTATGCGTTTCTTATCATCGCTTATTTCTGGGAGATCGAGCCGCCGACCTGGTGGGGCTATCTGACAGTGCTCCCGGCCTTGGCGTTGTCCGGCCTAATGCTTGGCGCGCTCGGCATGCTGCTATCGTCGCTCATTAAGCAACTTGAGAATTTCGCGGGGGTGATGAACTTCGTCATTTTCCCGATGTTTTTCGCGTCTTCCGCCCTCTATCCGCTGTGGCGCGTGCAGGAGGGAAGCCCGTGGCTGGCGACCGTCTGCCGGCTGAACCCTTTCACCTATTCGGTCGAACTGATCCGCTTCGCGTTCTACCAACAGGTCAATTGGCTGGCGCTCGGGGTCGTGGCCGGGTGCACAGCGGCGTTCCTCGGCGGCGCAGTGATCGCGTACGATCCGGCGCGCGGTATGCTTATGCGCCAGGGCGGCTGATGCGCGGCAGAGGCTAGAGAAGGCCCATGATCAAACGCATGTTCGTCGCCGCCCTCGCTGTCGCGGTGAGCGTCTACCTGGCGTCTGGCGCCGAAGCTGCCGACCGTCTGCGCATCGCGATCCAGAAAACCGGAACGGTGTCTTGGGAAATCGAGGTGATCAAGGCGCGCGGGCTCGACAAGGCCGCGAATCTGGACATCGAGACGACCGAGCTTGCTTCGACCGAAGCGGCCAAGGTCGCGCTGGTGGGCGGCGCCGCCGACATGGTTGTCGAGGACTGGCTTTGGGCGGCGCGCGAACGAGCGCTCGGCGACAAGCTTCTGTTCACGCCCTATTCGACCACGCTGGGCGCCGTGATGGCGCCGATGGATTCGCCGGTCCACGCGGTCGCCGACCTCACCGGCCGGTCCATTGGCGTCGCCGGCGGACCGATTGACAAGAGCTGGCTTTTGCTGCGGGCGGGCGCGCTCGGCTCTGGGCTCGACCTCGCCAAGGAGGCGCGGCCGTCATACGGCGCGCCGCCGCTCATCGCTGAGAAGCTCGTTCAGGGTGAGACCGAGACTGCGCTCGAATACTGGAACTTCTGCGCCGATCTCGAGGGGCGTGGCTTCCGCCGCGCGATCGAAATGTCCGATGTCGAGAAGGCGCTCGGCGCAAGCGGCCTGGTAGCGATGACCGGCTATGTGTTCAGCGAGGCATTCGCGGCTTCGCACAAGGACGCTCTCCGGCGCTATTTCAACGCGGCGGCTGAGGCGCGCAAAATCTTGGCCGAAGATCCGAGCGCGTGGGCGCCGATCAAGGCGCGGCTTCGCTTGAAAGACGACGCAGCGCTCGCCGTCTATCGCCAGCGCTACCTCGAAGGCGTGCCTAAACGAACCATCGCCGAGCAGGCCGCGGACGCACGCGTTCTCTATCGCCGATTGGCGGAGGTCGGCGGCGAGGCGCTGGTCGGCAAGGCCAAGGACCTCGACGCCGGTCTCTTCTACGATCCCGCGACGAGCGAATAGGACGTGACGACGCGTCTCATCTCTCTCGCCGTGCTCGTTTGTATGTGGCAAATCGCTGCGCATTTCGGCAATCCGCGGTTGCTTCCAGGTCCGATGGCGGTGCTCACGACGATGAGGTCCGAGGCCGCGTCGGGGGCGCTGTTCACGGCGCTCGGCGTCACGCTCGCCCGCGTCGCGGCTGCGTTTTTGCTCGCGATGGCGGCTGGATCGGCGATCGGCTATGCGATGGGACGCAATGCGCTCATTGATCGCGTGGCCGACCCATGGATCATCGTGCTCTTGAACCTGCCCGCGCTGGTCATCATCGTGCTTGCTTATATCTGGGTCGGTCTCGACGAAGCGGCGGCGATCGGCGCAGTGGCGCTTAACAAACTGCCCGTCACCGTCGTCACCATACGCGAGGGCGTGCGTGCGCTCGACGCAAGGCTCGACGAAATGGCACATGTGTTCGGCTTCTCGCCGCTGAAGCGGCTCGCCCATGTCGTCGCGCCGCAACTCGCGCCTTATTTCGCCGCAGCGACCCGCGCTGGCCTGTCGCTCGTCTGGAAGATCGTGCTGGTGGTGGAGCTGATGGGCCGGCCTAACGGCGTGGGGTTTGAGATCAATACCGCGTTCCAGCTGTTCGACGTCCCGCTCCTGCTCGCCTATGCGTTGCCATTCACAGCGATCATGCTCATCATCGAAACGCTTGCGGTGCAACCCTTTGAACGTCACGTCTCCCGTTGGCGACCGCGTGCGGCTTGAAGCGCGGGTCGCAAAAAAATCCTTCCGCACCGCCTCGGGACAGAGCGCTCCGGTCATCGCCGATCTTTCGTTCGCGCTCGAGGAAGGCGAGACCGGCGCGCTGATCGGACCGTCCGGCTGCGGCAAGTCGACGCTGATGCGCATTCTCGCCGGCCTCGATCGCAATTTCGAGGGCTCAGTTCACATCCCGCCACATGGCCGAGTGGGGATGGTTTTTCAGGAACCGCGGCTCTTGCCGTGGCGCAGCCTCGAGGACAACGTGCGTCTCGCCGCGCCCGACGCCAGTGAAGCCGAGGTCGCGGCCTTGTTCGCCGCGCTCGGCCTCTCCGAGCACCGGACGCATTTTCCCAGCGAACTCTCGGTCGGACTGGCCCGACGCGCAGCGCTGGCGCGCGCGTTCGCCGTTCGCCCGGCCCTGCTGCTGCTCGACGAGCCGTTTGTTTCGCTCGATGCGCCGCTCGCTCGGCAGTTGCAGCGCGACCTGGCGAGGCTCGTCGAGAGCCGCAGCATGATCACCGTGCTCGTCACCCACGACGTCGACGAGGCGATTGCTCTCGCCGATCGAATCTTCGTGCTTTCCGCGCGCCCCGTGCATGTGGTGGGTGAAATCCGGATCAAAAGCCCACGTGCGGCGATGAGCGCCGATGAGGGCCGAGCGTTCGCGGCGCGGATCGAGGCCCTTCGCGAGGCGAGCTGAATTCGCCGGCCCTCCAAGCGAGGCCGGGCGCGCCATTTCGAGTCCGTTTTGGGCGATTCCAATGGGTTGTGGCGCCATTTCCGAGTCACCTATTATACAGAATGATTTAGTCGTTTTATCCAATGGGCGCGCCTCGGCGGATCGAGGCCCTTCGCGACGCAGGTTGAGTCATTCCGGCGGCTCAACCGGCATGCTCGATGGCCTCGAACACCTTGAAGGCGACGGCGTGCTCGGCGGCGTCATGAACGCGGAAAACGGCGGCGCCGCGCGCGAGCGCGCTGAGATTGGCCGCCAGGCTGACAATCCGCCGGCCATCGACGCTGTCGCCGAACGGATCGCGGAGGACGCGCTTGCGCGATGCGCCGATCAGGATCGGCAGGCCGAAGGCCCCTCGCAAAGCGCCGGTCAACGCGAGCGCCTTAAGGTTCTGCGCCCTGTTCTTGCCGAAGCCGATGCCCGGATCGAGCAGGATTCGCGCCCGCAATATGCCGGCGCGGTCAGCCAGCGTCAGCGAGCGATCAAAGAAACGCTTGAGATCAGCTTCTACCTCGAGATCGGGGTCGATGGTCTCGCGGTTGTGCATAATCACCACCACGGCGCCATTCTCGGCCACCACATCGGCCATCGCCGGATCCCTTTGCAGTCCCCAGACGTCGTTGACGACGCAGACGCCCAAGGCGACGGCACGACGGGCGATTCCGGCCTTGTAGGTATCAATTGAAAACGGCGCGGCGACCTGCGCCAGGAGAGGGGCCAGCAACGGCTCAAGGCGACCCCATTCCTCTTCGAGCGAAACCGGCATGTTGCCGGGCCGCGTCGATTCCGCTCCGACGTCGATGATGTCCGCGCCGTCGGCGACAAGCTTTTTGGCCTGGACGAAGGCGGAATTGAGCGATTGAAAGCGCCCGCCGTCGGAAAAGGAGTCCGGCGTGACGTTGAGAATGCCCATGATGACCGGCTTTGCGCCAATCAGCCCCAGAAAGGCGTCGCGACGGTCATCGATGTCGGACTTAGAAGACACGCGTAACCGTCATCGCGAGGAGCGAAGCGACGCGGCGATCCAGGAGCCGCTGAGCACCCGATGTTCTCCTGGATTGCTTCGCTCCGCTCGCAATGACGATAGGGTCACTTGTCATCATATTTGATGTAGGCGAACCGCTGATCGCCGGTCGGCGTCCCTTCGAGCGCGCCGCCCTCCTTGCCGGGACGCCACGAGACGAAGTCCTCGATCTTACGAGCCAGTTCAAAATCCTTGTCGGTGATTCCCTTGGCGCTATGGTTTTGCAATTTCACCTCGACCCAAGCATAGGACGCGGCGATATCGGGGTGATGCCAGGCAGCCTCTGCGAGGTGGCCGACCGCATTGATCACCATCAGCGTGCCCTTCCAGCTAGAGGTGCGGAAAGTCCGTCTGATCCAGCCGTTTTCGTACCGCCAATGCGGGAGCTCGCGGCTAAGCCGCGTCGCGATCTCGTCTGGTTCATAGACGCGCTCTTTCGAATCTTGGCTCATAACGTTCCTCCGATCAGCAAGCGGCGGAGCCGGCGCAGCTTTCGGGGAAAAGAGCGACCGAGCCTCTCCGATTGCACTCAGACTCATAACAGCAGCGCTTCGACCGGTCGTCCAGCCCCAAATCCAGTCACTTCACCAGCGGGCAGCCGCCTTGGTCGAGCGGGCGGAAGGCGGCCTCAGGCGGGATCGTTTCGATCAGATCGTAGACGTAAAACCGGCTCTTCGATTGTTGCGGCGCCTTGACCTTGAACACATACATCGCATGTGTCGCGCGCCCGTCGGCGCGAACGACGACATGGCCGAATAGCGGATCGTCGATCGGCGACTTCTTCATCTCAGTCAGCACCCGATCGCCTTCAATGGTCCCCGCCGTCTTGACGGCGCGCAAATACGCCAGCGTCGCCGAATAGGCGGCAGCCTGGTCCTCGGTCGGCATCTTGCCGCCCATCCGTTCGGCGAAGCGCGCGCTGAAGGCGCGCGTCGAATCATTGAGATCCCAATAGAACGCTTCGGACAGGATAAGACCCTGCGCCGCGTTCAGCCCGAGCGCATCGATATCGGTGATCTGCAGGAAAAGCGCGGCGAGCCGCCTGTCGGGCCCGACGATCTGGAATTCCGCCGCCTGGCGGATGGCGTTGATCGCGTCGGCGCCGGTGTCGGCGAGGGCTATCACTTTGGTGCCCGAAGATTGCGCCTGTAGCAGATACGAGCCGAAATCGGTCGCGCCGAGCGGATGCGACACCGAGCCGAGCACCGAGCCGCCCGCCTTGACGATCGCCTCGGTCGCGTCCCGCTGCAGAGCCTTGCCGAGAGCGTAGTCGAAGCTGATGAAGAACCAGGTCGAGCCGCCCATTTTGGTGATCGTGCGGCCGAGAGCCGAACCGAGCGCCCAGGTGTCGAGAGCCCATTGGACGGTGGTCGGCTGACAGAATTTTCCCGTCAGGTCGGAGGTCGCGGTCGCCGACGCGAGCATGGCGCGGTTCTTCTCGTGCATAAGGGTGTTGACGGCGAGACCGACGCCGGAATTGGCGAGGTCGACGATCGCGTCGACCCCCTCCGCATCCACCCATCGCCGTGCAATCGCGACTCCGATGTCGGGCTTGTTCTGATGATCTGCGAAAATGATCTCGACCTTGAGGCCGCCTGCCTCCTTGGCGAAGTCCTCGGTTGCGAGCTGGGCCCCAACCAGCGATCCCTTGCCGACCTGATCGGCGAACGGACCGGAAAAGTCGCTTAAGACGCCGATCTTGATCGTGTCGCCCGGAATTTGCGCCGACGTGGCCGTGGTCAAGCCAGCGAGCGCCGCGACGGCGAACGCGGCGCCAAGAAGCAGCCGCGCGAACCTTGCAGGCATGGGCGATCCTCCTATTCTGTCCATACGCAAAATACCCGATAGCGCTGGACTAGCCATTATACTGCGATGGACCAGCCAAGCGGACAAGCCTGGCAGCCAGAAGCCTCGCCGATGGGCGGCGAAGGTC
>DASXXT010000466.1:0-3002 GCA_036502965.1 Roseiarcus sp.
CGGCCCGGCAAGGCTTTCCCACCTGCTTTAGCACCCGGAAGCGTCGAGTGCTAAAGCGCCCTCAAAAGAACGCGCTCTTGAGCTATCGCATCGCGGGAGCGGTTGGGGCGGGCTTGGCTTCCGAGCAAAGGAGGAGCGACAAATGGCTTTACTATTGGATCCGTTCGACGCGCTGGCGAGCTTTCAGCAGGCTCTGGACGCCTATCGGACAAGCTCTTGGCTCGATGCAGGCTTGAGCGGCGTCGGCGCCTATCCGCCGCTCAACGTATTCCGAAAGGGCGACGACCTCATCATCATCGCCGAGCTTCCGGGGGTGAAGAAATCCGACCTCGACCTGCAGGTGAAGGGCCGCACTATCCGGTTGTCCGGCGCGAAAACAGTCGGCTACCCGGAGAAGGCGGCGCTCCATCGCCGCGAGCGGCTCGCAGGCCGGTTTGACCGTGCGGTGACGATGCCAATCGAGATCGACCCGGATGGCGTCAAGGCCGAATACCGCGACGGCATCCTCGCTTTGTTTCTGCCGCGCGCCGACAGCGACAAGCCAAAGTCGATCAAGGTGGCTTGAGATGCCAGCACAACCCAAACCCAAGAGGGGAACAACCATGACCGAGAAGCAGGAATTGAGCGTGCGCGAAAAGAAGGAGCTGGTGGCGAAGGAGGAGAAGACCGTCCCCGGGCGCTACTACGTCCCGTACGCCGACATCTACGAGACCGACGACGCGCTCGCGGTCGTAATGGAAATGCCCGGGGTCGAGAAGAAGGACCTCAACATCGCGCTGGAGAACGACGCGCTGAGGGTCGACGGACAGATCGATTTCAGCAAATACAAGGACATGGAGCCGGTCTATACCGAGTACAACATCGGCCACTACGCGCGGTCGTTCACGCTGTCGAACAAGGTCGATCAGGAGAAGATCAGCGCCAACCTCGAGGACGGAGTGTTGACCCTCACCCTGCCGAAGGCGAAGACCGCCCAGCCGCGCAAGATCGCCATCGGCTGAGCGAAAGCGGCGGTCGCTGGCGACGTCGCGCGAGGGGCGCGCCCGTCGTCAGCGAAGCAATGACTTGATCCGTTCGGCGTCCTCTGGCGTCGCCGGATTGTAAACCACCATGGTGAGGTCCGTTCGTCCATCGACCGCGAACGCGGAATATTCGAAGGCGAGCGGACCGAGCGCGGGGTGCCGTATGTGCTTGACCGCCTCGCCATGCTGGCCGCGAACGTCATTGTCGCGCCACATCGCCTTGAACTCGGGACTGAGGCGGCAGAGCTCATCGACGAGAGGCTCGACCTCGGCTCCGGCTCCGGCGCGGGCCGCGTCCACCCTGAACGCGCCCAGCACGAACCGCGCCACGCTTTCCCAGTCGTATTGCGCAGCGCGGGCGCGCGGATCGAGGAAAATGAAGCGCAGGATGTTGCGCTGCTCTGGCGGCAGCGATCCATAATCCATGAACATTACGGTCGCTGCCCGGTTCCAGGCGACGACGTCCCATATCGCCGTCCTGATCACGGCCGGGCTCGGGTCCAGCGCATCAAGTACGCGCTGCAGGCGTGGCGTGACGCCGTCGTTGTTGCGGTAGCGCGCTTCGGGGGGACGGCCGAGGCCGAGCAAGAAAAGATGCTCGCGCTCGAGCTCCGTGAGCATGAGGGCGCGCGAGATCCGATTGAGCACGTCAGCCGAGGGCGCTCCGCCGCGCCCCTGCTCCAGCCATGTGTACCAGGTTGGGCTGATGTTGGCTCGCTGGGCCACTTCCTCGCGGCGTAGGCCGGGCGTGCGGCGACGCCCGGCAGGAAAGCCGAACGCGACCGGATCGAGCTTCGTCCGGCGGTCCTTCAGATAGCCTGCGAGCTGGTTCTCGCGCGCAGCGGGTTCGTCCATCCCTGTTAGCCATTATACCAGGATAATGTCACTACTTTACTACAATAGATCAAAAGCACAAGTTTGTCCCCAACGAAAACGGAGACCCTGCTCATGCGTGTGTTTGTCACTGGCGCAACAGGCTGGATCGGCTCGGCCGTCGTGAAGGATTTGCTGTCATCAGGACATAAAGTCACGGGATTGACCACAACGACGGATGGAGCGCAGAAGCTGCGGGCGCTAGGCGCCGAGGCGCGTGTGGGCAGGCTTCATGACCATGCCCTGCTGCGCGAGGGCGCCGCCGAGTCGGACGGGGTGATCCACCTGGCCTTCATCCACGGGTTGTCGAACATGAGTTTGCCGACCCGCCTCCGACTGTTCGCCGGAGTCCTGAATGGTGGGATCGTCCAGAGCTTTCTGAGAATCCTTGCGGAAACGGAGTCGGGCGCCATCCGGGCTTTGGGCGCTGGTCTCGAAAGCTCCAAGCGCCCTTTGGTCGTGGCGTCGGGAGTTCTTTCCTTGCCGCAGGGCAAGGTTTCGACCGAACGTGACAACCATGTGCCGACCGGTCCAAACAGGTCTTTCTCCGAGACCGCAGCGCTGGACCTGATTGCACGCGGCGTCCGTTCTTCAATCGTGCGGCTTCCGCCGACTGTGCATGGCGCCTGGGACCACGGTTTCATGGCCCGAATCATCGCAGCGGCGCGCAAGAAAGGCGTTTCGCCCTATATTGGCGACGGCGCCAACAGATGGCCGGCAGTGCATGTGTCCGACGCGGGCCGCCTCTTTCGTCTCGCGCTTGAAAAAGGAGAAGCGGGGGCAAAATTCCACGGCGTTGATGACGTCGGTGTCCCCTTCCGCGAGATTGCATCCCTGATCTCGACCAAGCTCAACGTCCCGACTGTCGGCATTCCGGCGGCGAAGGCCGGCAAGCATTTCGGAATTATCGGCAATTTCGTCGGTCTCGATAATCCGGCGTCCAGCGAATGGCCCCGGAAAGCGCTAGGTTGGCAGCCCGAGCATCCCGGCCTGCTTGCCGACATGGACGCCCATTATTTTGGGTCGGTCCGTCTGGCCGCCGCGGCGTAGGACGATTCCCAATCATTCGACAACGTAGAGGTTTGCTTATGCGCGTATTTGTCACAG
>DASXXT010000467.1:0-21421 GCA_036502965.1 Roseiarcus sp.
CCGAAATCGATCATCGAGCGCAGCGCGAACGGCACCGCCAGCGTCGCGGCGGAGGAGATTGTCAGCGCCGCCAGACCCGCGATCGCCCGGCCGAGATAGCGCTGGCCATAGCGGACAAGCGGTAGCAGCGCCGCCGTGGACGCTGCGCGGTTTGCCGGCTCAGTCATCATCCGCTCACCATAGACGCATCGCGGCGGAAAGGAGTCCGACCGGAAGCGGGCGGTCCGCTCGGTCGCCTCCCGAACAGGCCCCTAGCGATAAATATGGGCGAGTTGAAGGGAACCAGTCGGAACCGCCCACTCAATCGCCTGAAGCGGGCTCGTGGCCGGAAACCCGCGCCACGACGCCAGAGTTAGGCGTCCACTTGACAAGCGAGACGTCGTCGTCGAGCCACCGACTTTCAGCCGGCCTCAAACCCGCCTCTCGAAGAACCTCCTCAGGCGACTGGCCGAACCGGCCTTGGCAGAAGACCGGAACGCCGCCAGGCAAGCGCACTTCCGGAGCGCGCGCGAGATAGAAGACATCATAGCCGATCTTCAGAAACAGGCTGAAAACCTCGGTCCCGCCGGCGATCGCCATCGTGCCGGCCTCACAGCCGACCGCTGCACACGCCTCTTCCAACGTTGCGCCGGCGGGGTTCCAGAGCCAGGTTTTCGGATTATCCGGGTCAGGCGTAAGGTCGGGCGCTCGACGCGTGAGGATCAGCCGGCGCCGAGTGTGGGAGTCCGGCTGGCCCTCATGGGACAGGCGGCCGTGCGCAACCATCGCCGTTCGATCGAGCGCTCCGAGAAAAAAGCGTTGGTCGGCTTCGAACTTGAGCGAGTCGGGCATAAATCCGGTGGCGTCCGCAATCATGCCGTCGGCCGACGCAATCGCGTAGCCCTCGATCCGAAAGGGTCCCCGCATCCTAAGCTGCTCCGCTCGCTCGAAATCGCGCCCAACGGTTTCGAGCCGAGCGCACGCATCGTTCCAACTATGCTGGGAGATGCAAAACAAATGCCGAATACGGATTGCGTAGGTCGAGAGTCAAGAGGATGGCGCTGGCGGCGGTCAGAGCGACGGTGGCAACCGTCGCGATAACCGTTCCATTGGCCAACGAAATCATGCCATAGCGGCGACCGGCGCGCGACGATCGCCGCCATCGGCGAGAAAAGGGGCTTCGCAACCATGAACGGCCGCAGGCTTCTTCCGGGGAAGCCTATCCCCTCATCGGAAATTCCCTACTATTCAATTCAGCGCGACACGCTGGATGAGGTCTTCGCCGATCCGTTCCGCCTGCGCATCAAGCACATCGCCGAACTCGTCAAGCAGTCCGGCGAACCCTTGGAAGGCAATATATTTTACGCCGACAACACGGATCGCTACGCAGACCAGCCCCCGGACCGCGACCTCGCCCCGGCCCGCCGCAATGTATGGCGCGCCGCCCGGTTCAAGGAGCGCCTGCTCGAAGTCGGCGTCAACGCGGGCCATAGCGCGCTGTTGGCGCTGTCGTCGAGCCCGCGGCTCGAATATTACGGCGTCGACATCATGTCGCACGCCTATACCGCTGAATGCATCGATTTCCTCAAAGGCGAGTTCCCGGGCCGGGTGCACTTGTTCACCGGTGATTCGCGCGAAGTCCTTCCTTGGCTGGTGAGCCGGCGCGCCGAGCTTGCGTTCGATATCTTTCATGTCGACGGTGGCCACACCGACGAAGTCTCCCGCTCCGACATGGCCAATTGCATTCGCATCGGCACCGGCCAGCGCGGCCGGCATATTCTGCTGGACGACATCCATGCGAGCTGGATCTTCGATGTCTACTGCGAATTCGTGTCGCGGGGCGATTTGACGACCGAGACGTTCTTCGGCGACTGGGAGGAGGCCGGCCGCAACGTGCTGGCTCGCATCGAGTGAGCCTTGAATAGGCGGAAGGGAAAGGTTCGACCCACATGACCGCGGCCTGCCCCGCCAACGACGGCTGCGAATTCGGCTCCTTCTGGCATGGGGTCCTCAATCCGTTCGCTTACGCGTGTCTCGCCTCGTTTCCTCAGGCGGGCGCAAGCTTGCGCGTCTTCAGCTACGACCCACGCCTCGATCTGCCCGCTGGGGTGCTTCTCGCGGACGCGCGGACGATCTGCCCCGACGAATCGCTGACCCGCCGGTTCATCGCCAACGGCAAGCCGTCGATCGCCACCTTTGCGGACATGTTTCGCTACCGGATGATGCGGGAGACTGGCTGCTGCTGGGTCGATACCGACATGATTTGCTTGAGCAAGCCGGCTTTCGACAACGACGGCTTCGTGTTTTGCCGCCAGGCCGACGCTGTCGGGACGAGCCTCGTCAACAATGCGGTGCTGAGGCTGCCGCCGACGAGCCCGGCGCTGGCCGAGCTCGAAGCGACCGCGGAGGCGGCGATCGACGTCGACCAGAGATGGGGCGCAATCGGCCCGTTCCTTCTAACGCCGGTCCTCGCCAAGTATAACCTTACCCAGCATGCGCTCGATTCGCATGTCTGCTATCCGATCGAGCCCGAACAATTCTGGAAGCTGTTCCTGCCTAGCTACCGTGAATGGGTCGCGAGCGCAGCGCGCGGCGCGAGCCTCGTGCACCTCTGGAGCGAGGCGATCGCATGGAGCGGCTATGATTTCTGGACTTGCCCGCCCCTTGGATCTTACTTGCACGAAGCGTTCGGGCGCGTCCGCGCGCTCGGCCGCTTTCGCCGCGTCGCGACTGCGGACGAGGTTCTTCGTTTGATGGCCCATCGCTGACTCCAAGCGCCCTGCGCGCCCGGGCGCAATTGCCTGCGATTGACCGACGGCTTTCTGCCCGCCCCGCCCTACTCGACCGCGGCGGGTTCCCGAGCCGGCGGCGGCGCGAGCCGCTTCGATCCCTTCCGTCGTTTCAAACGGTGGCGCTTGGGCGCGATAAGAAACGTCGCCTTCCGTGGCTGCTTGAGGAACGCGCCCGCCTGTTCCTCGATCATGCGGTCGGCGATCGTCACCCGCGTGCGCAGATGCCTGAGTTCGAGCATCGACTGAATGAGAAAGGTCTCGACGATCCGGCCGCTGACCTGCGTATCCTCGAAAACACCCCACGCATAAGCGCCGTCGCGTTTTCGCTCGAGGCCGATTTCATGGATCAGCCTGAGGAAGGGTTCCATATCCTTCGGGTCGATCAGATATTCGACGGTGACCAGGATCGGCCCCTGATCGTCCTCAACCGGATGCACGAACACCGGCGTCCGCCAGTGCATCGATGGCGTGAGGTCAAGCGCCGCGGCGGTTTGTAGCCTCCACCGCGCGGTCAACGCCATGCCAATGGCCGCGCCAGCCGCAGCGAGGAAAAGGGCGGTGGGAACCCCCTCGAGGCTGGCGACCTTGCCCCAAACCGCGCTGCCGAGCGTCATCGCGCCGAAAAACGCCGTCAGGAAAATCGCCAGTCCCCGGCCGCGCACCCACTCCGGCAACGCTACCTGCGCGGAAACGAAGAGCGTCGTCATCATCGTGATCCAGGACGCGCCGGCGATCAGGCTGGCGAGCGCCGCGATCGCGGGTTCGCGCGCCGCGCCATACAGCGCGAGAGCGAGAATTGTGCCCAGCGTCCCGAGCGTCGCCAAGCGGTCCGGACCGAGGCGCGCCTTAAGACTTTTGAGCGCGAACGACCCGACGATCGAGCCCACGCCGATCATGCCCAGCAGGACGCCGTAGACTTCAGGTCCATTGTGCATCTGTGTGCGCGCGACCAGAGGCAGAAGCGCCCAATAGGCGCTGGCGAAGGGGAAAAAGGCGACGGCGCGGATTAGAGTGGAGTCGATATCGCGATTGTTTCGGGCGTAGCGCAGGCCGGTGCGCAGCGCGCTCACAAGCCGCTCGGCGGGAAGGGTCTCCCGTGTGCGGCGCGGCGCGCGCCACCACATCAGCGCGCCGAGGACGCCGATATTGCCGGCGCAAAAACACCAGAACGGCAAGGCGATGGTGAAGGTCGCGATCGCCAACCCGGCAAGCGCCGGGGCGACGGCGCGACTCACGTTGTAGCTCGCGTTGTTGATGGCGATGGCGCTATCGAGATCGTGCTTCGGCACCAGCATGGGCGTTATGACCAGCCATGCCGGCGCCGCAAGCGCGCCGCTGCCGCCCAGGCAAAACGCCGTCGCCAGCAGCACAGCCGGCGTCGCCCAGTGCATTGCGACTATCGTTGCAAAGACGATCGAAATCGCCGTCACCGCAAGCTGCGCGCCGATCAGCATCCTGCGCGCGTCGATAATGTCAGTCAGCGCGCCGGCGGGCAGAGTGAGGAGAAACATCGGCAGCGTGGTGGCGACCTGGACCGCCGACACCATCATCGGATCTGGATTAAGGCTGGTCATGAGCCAGTTGGACGAGGTGTCGAACATCGCGAATCCGACGTTCGACGCCGAGCTCGCGATCAGCATGACGGTGAACGCCAAATTGCCGAAAACGCCCCAGCGCCAGTCCCTGACTGCAGGCGCGTCCGACTTGGCGGTCGACTCGCTGGACAACAAAATCCCCTTGGAGGAGCGAGAATCGGACGGCCAATACCCGCCGAATCTTCCGGTCAAATGGCGGACGACGGTCGAAGTTTCAAGGCGCCGCAGTGCGAAAGGCAGCCCGGAGAGCAGGAGCCGGCTGCTCAAAAAGTGTCTGCCGCGAAATGCGTAGGGATCCGGCCCCATTCAGGCTTCGGCCCGGCCGTAGCGCCGCGCGGAAAGGCCGCACCGCCGCGGAAGCTTTCGAATGGACGGCCGTGTGGCTATGCTTCGAGCAGATCCTTTGGCGCGGCGAAGTCGCTGATTGCGCCCGACCCTACCTCGAGTCGGCAGGGGCCCCCGCATCATTCGCCCGTGGAGAATCGGTTAGCCACCCTTTCTACTCTTATGGCCTGTATGTCTACGGATCGGTCCAATGCCGAATTGCTGGCGGTCGTTGCCGATCCGGCGCAGCGCTTTTTGCGCCACGGTCACCGGCGTCTGCGCACGGCAACTTTCAATGCACTCCTCGAGCATGGCCATTGGCCCCGGCGAGCCGCGCGGCCACGAACTCGACAAATTTCACGCGCGTGTGCCTGCTCTCGAAGCGGAATTCGGGTCGGCCCTGTCGATGGTGAACAACCTTCTATGGCGCGCGCAAATGACGGCCGGACCAACGTCTCGCTATCTCGCCGATCAAGCCCGCGCCGCCGACTTGCTTGTCGCCGATCGCCAAGGATCGTGGCGCCGAGCTGATTGTGGCGGGCGCGTTCGGACACAGCCGCCTGCGCGAGTGGGCATTCGGCGGTGTGACGCAGGAGCTGCTCGTCAAGGCCGAGCGCTGCACGCTGGTCTCGCACTAAACGCGCCGGTCACGGCGCGAGGAGCGGATTGAAGATGAACTTACGCTTCGCTCAGGAGCCTCACCACAACCCGTCGCCAATGCTTGGCGCTTTTGCCCATCCGGCGTTCGCGATCGTCTGGACGGCGAGCACGTGCGCGTTGATTGGCATCGCGATGTACGACACCGCGTCGGGCTGGTTGATGACGACGTTCGACCTCAATCCGTTCGACGTTTCGCTGCTGCACACCGTGACGACGCTGCCGATGTTCCTGTTCACTCTTCCCGCAGGCGCCATCGCCGATATCGTCGATCCGCGTCGGATGATCATCGCCGTCTCCTATGCGATCGCCGCATTGATGGCGGTTTTCGCCGCGGTGATGTGGCTCGATTTCGCGTCGCCCCCCTTGCTGCTGCTAACAACGTTCGTCCTTAGCGCGGCTTGGTCCCTCAATATTCCCGCATGGTTGTCGATTGTGCCGAAGCTCGTGCCGAAGCCCTTGATTCCGGGGGCTATGGCCGCTCACGGCGTTGGCTACAATCTCAGCCGCACGATCGGTCCAGCGCTCGGCGGCTTCATCATCGTGAATTACGGGGCGGCCGCTCCGCTCTGGATTTTTGTCGCCGCCAATCTGGCGGTGATCGCCGCGCTCACCTGGTGGCGCGCGCCGACCAGGCAGGCGGCAGCGTCCCTGCCCGCCGAAAGGCTCAGCAGCGCGCTCCGCACCGGCCTTCGGCACACTGCGAACAATCGCCTGCTATGGGCGACGCTAGCACGGACGATTGCGATCTATCCGTTCACCGCGGCGTACTGGGGCCTCTTGCCGTTGATCGCCCGGCGAACCGGCCAGGGCGCGGAGCACTACGGGATCCTGTTGAGCGCGATCAGCGTCGGAGCGATCCTTGGATCGCTTGGACATGAGAAACTGCGCCGCAAGTTTGGCGCCGACCGGCTGGTCGCTGCCGGAACGGTCGTGACCGCGTTCGCGCTGACACTGTTCGCCATCGCGCAAGACCTCCCGATTTCGCTTTGCGCCTGCCTGCTGGCCGGTACGGCGTGGGTCAACAACCTGACGTGCCTCTATACATCCGCCCAGAACGTCTTACCCGATTGGGTGCGCGGCCGCGGGCTTGCGATGTTCCTGACCGTCATCTATGGGACGATGACCTTGTGCAGTGCGGCCTGGGGCGAGATCTCCGCAAAATTTGGACTTCCGACCGCGCTTCTGCTCGCCGCTGGAGGCGCGATTGCGGCGATCCCCCTCACGTGGCGATGGAGGCTGCAGCAGGGGGCCGCGCTTGACCTTTCGCCCTCCCAGCATTGGAGCTTGCCGCAAACCCGTGAGGAGATCGATAACGATCGTGGGCCGGTCCTGGTCAAGATCGAGTACCGGATCGACCCCAAAGACAGCGCCGCGTTCGTGCGGGCTTTGGACGAGCTCGGATTCGAGCGTCGCCGCGACGGCGCGTTCGCATGGGGAGTCTTTGAGGACGCGGGCGATCTCGGTCGGTATGAAGAAGCCTATCTGATCGAATCGTGGCTCGAGCTCATGCATTTGCGCGAGCGGGTCACCAACGCCGATCGGGTGCTCGAGGACGAAATCCGCGAGATGCTGATCGCGCCCCCGCGCATCGAATTTCTCATTGCGGCTGAACGCGGTGATGAGGCTCGGAATCGACGCGTGGAGCCAGCCGGAGCCTAGCTTGCGAATTCTTGTCGTCTTCGCGCATCCGCTGGAAACGAGTTTCGTTTCCGCGTTGCACGCGCGCGTCGTCGAGATCCTCCGGGCCGGAGGACATATCGTCGACGATCTCGACCTCTATGCGGAGAAGTTCGACCCGGTCATGTCGCGGGAGGGGCTCCTTCGTTACGTCGATACGAACTCGAACACGCGCGAGGTCGAGGGTTACGTTCAGCGCCTGCGGGCGGCCGAAGCGCTCGTCCTTGTGTTTCCGATCTGGTTCGACGGCCTGCCCGCGATCATGCAAGGCTATTTCCAACGCGTGTTCCTGCCGGGCGTCTCCGTACGCATCGACGAGGCGGGGCTGTTCCATCCCAATCTACGTAACATCAAGCGCATGGCCGCCGTTTGCGCTTACGGTGAGAGCCGCTTTGGCGTCGCCGCGAAGAGCGATCCGCCGCGGCGTTTCGTGCGCGACAACATTCGCGCGCTGATCGATCCGAAAAGCCGCTTCGAATATCTCGCCCTCTACAACATGGACTTCAACGCCGCGGCGCGGCGAGCTGCGTTCATGAAGCGCGTGACCCACACCTTCGAGGGGTGGTGAGCGAGTCTGGAGACTGGCTAAAAGCTATATTTGAAGCCGGCGAAGGGTCCATACATCCAGGACTGATACCGGAAGTCGCGAAGCGGTCCGCTGATGTCGCGCTCGTAGGCGTAGAGGACGCGATAGCCGAGCGTGGTCGCGATCGAGGCGGTCCAATTGTACCCGACCGACCCCAACACTTGCCCGGTCGCGCTGTTGTCGAGGCCGCCCAGATCGGTCAGGAAGTTGATGAACCATTTGTCGTTGATGACGTAGTGAGCAGCAAGTCCGGCGACCGGATCGGCCCAATCCTTGGTTACGGAGGACTTTTGCTGGAAACCAAAGACTGGGGTCGTCAAGGTATTCTCGCCTCGGATGTAAAAATAACGTGCGCCCACAGTTCCATAGAGTTCCAGATTGGGCGGCCCGATTGGTATCCTCAGGCCGCCGAACCCAGTGCCGATAAACTCGTTAAGCGTGATGTTGGCGTGCGAGCCGAAGAGCGCACTGTCCGGATCCTTGAAGTTGACGCCCGCCCCGAGGCGCGACCAGATGAGATCGACGCCGCCGATGAACGTGCCGTTGCTCGCGGTGGCGGCCCCCATAAGCCCGCCCTCGAAATGTCTGATAATTTTGGCGAAATTTGCGAAGAAGAGCTCAGGGGGAAGCGGCCCAAAGCCGCCGTTGCCGGCCAAACTCGTCGCCCATCCATAGCCGGTGATCTCGAAGCGCCAATTAGACGACAACGCTGGGGCGACTATCTCTTCCGGCGCCGGCTTCCTCGTCGGCAGGTCGGCGGCTGCCGCCGGCGCTGCACATAGTCCAGCCACGACAACAAGCGCCGAATAGGCCCGCATTTCTGCCCCGATCCCCCGCGATCGGCCGCTAGGTCAGTAGCCTAGCTTCAGCTTGCTGCAGGCAAGCGTCGCCTCAATCGCCCCTCATTTGCATAGAAGGGAATGGAGCCGCCGGCAATAGCAGCGCCACCGCGGAGGTTACCCTACCCGGACTGACAACCGCAATCGCGATCGCCGCGCCGCCACGAACAAGCGCCCCTAGAGAAGACGCCCGACCTGTCGCGATGGCGTCACAAGCGGCGCGCTCACGCGCGTTGATGTGTGAATCGTATCGGACGAGCGAGCGCTCGTCCGCGCCAGGCGTCAGATTGGGTCGCCGGCCGTTTCATTCTCGCCTTTGCCGACTTTCGTCAGCATCGACAAAACGAAATCCGGCGCAAGGAAACGCGCGCACGCCTCTCCGCCAGAGACCAGCGCAATCATCGCTCGGCCGCTCGCGCTCGCGATCACAGCGCTATCGCCTGGAGGAAGCTCTCGGGAAATCGGAGGAATGGCGACGTAAAGAGCTCGTACGAATTGGAACTGCTCAGGCGTGAGTTTCGTTAAGCGCGACACCGAGCCAATCTTGGAGACAGCTACGCACTGAGGTGCATCAGGACTGAGCCACTGAGAGAAGACGCCTGCCTCTTGGCTGTCGTCCGGCGTCGTGTTTACGACCTGCGCAGTTTGGATTGGTGTCGTTTGGGCGCTTATACCGAATCCACCTAAACCCGCTAATCCTGCGGCCGTCAGAGCCAGGAATGCATTGTTCATAACGTCCTCCTGTTTCCCCGTACACGGCGTCGCAGGCATCGCCACTCTGGAGGAGGAGCGCATCCATCGACGCGCTCACCGCCGGCCTTCGAGCCGAGCGCCGGGGACAAGTTTAGGATTCAAACGTTCGCCGACGTCATTGGTTCCACTTCACGGCTTGTAAGAGCGGAGCTTGAATACAGTTGATACCGCGAAGGTATTCTTCGTCGATTGCCGGCTTCGGTATGGGGCCGGGCAAAAAAGTCTGGCGCCGCCCAACGGGCGGCGCCAGACTCAGCGGAAGGCCACTGAGATTACAGACCGCAGAGGGCGGTCAATCGGCCGTTGAAGTCCTGACTGACCCCGCACGCGCCGCCACTCGGCGCCCCGCCCGACACCATCGAGACGGGACCGGTGATGGGGGCGGCGATCACGCCCAGAGGTCCAAGCGGGCCGCCAAACCCAGGGGCCGCGGTGCCGTAGGCTTCAGACCTGCTATCGCTCGTGTAGACGGTAGGCGTGTGAAGATCGGCCGGATTGCCCGCCACTTGCGCAACGGCAGGAGTCGCAACAACGAAAGCGCAGGTCGCCCCCGCCAATAGAAGTCCTATAAGTGCGTGTTTCATATCATACCTCCTATGGCTGTCCCCACAGACGATTGATATCGGGTGCGGGTTCCAGCACACGGTCGAAAGAACTCGGGCTTCTCAATTCAACCCGGTCGACCGGTCGCCTAGACGCTGATTCGGTAAAAGATGGCATATTATTCAGGCGGCAGGCCGGCGAGACAGGTTCAATTTCAAGGCGAAGCTCAGGTGGACGTTCACATATTGGTGATTGGCTCACGAATACGTGAAGATAACGACACTTTTATATCATATATAATTTTATCTTGCAAGCATCGTATAAATTATACTTTAGCCAGACTTGGCCGACAAAGGCATCGCCGTCACTCGGAGCCGGTGCGCGAGCGCAAAACTCGTCGTAACCTCGGCAGGCGCTGATTGGGTTTTTGGCGCCAGAGCTTTCTATGTGGTGGATGACCACCGATGTCTCAAGCCCAGAGTCGGATAGCGCCCGTTCGGCCTTCATTACGACGGCCTGTCGCTCATCGACCCTGAGGGAGATTTGTCCCCGCTTAGACCCCGGTGAACGACGCCAAACTTCGCGACCGGCATCAACATCTAACGCGAACAGGAACCCTCCCGACGCCCCAAAACACCCACTCCCCAAACACCCACTGATCGCATATCCAAATCAGTGCTAGACGGGGTAAGATATCGCGCTCTTCAGCGCCCGTGGCGGCGAAGTCGCGGATTGGAGTCGCCATGCTTCCTTGCGTCTATCTCGTCCGCCATGGCGAAACCGAATGGAGCGCCAGCGGCCGGCATACCGGGCGCACTGACATTCCTCTCACGCAAGAGGGCGAACGCAAGGCGCGAGGGCTCGGCGAGCGCCTCGAGGGCGTTACGTTTGACAGGGTCTTCACGAGCCCGCTTCAGCGCGCCGCGCGCACCTGCGCGCTCGCTGGGTTCGGCGAGGCCGCCAAGGTCGATCCCGACCTGCTCGAATGGAACTATGGCGACTACGAAGGGCGCAAGACCAGCGAAATCCTTGAGGGTCGCCCCGGCTGGCTCCTTTTCCGCGACGGGTGCCCGAACGGCGAGCAGCCAGCCGACGTGGCCATGCGCGCCGATCGCGTCATCGCCCGCCTTCGCGCAGCGGATGACCGGGCGATCGTGTTTTCCAGCGGCCATATCCTGAGGGTGCTGGCGGCGCGTTGGCTCGGCCTTGCTCCGTCGGATGGGCGTCTCTTCATGCTCGGCACGGCGAGCGTAAGCATCCTCGGCTACGAACATGACAAAGACGAGCCGGCGGTCGCATTGTGGAACTCAGTCTAGGCGTTTCCTGAGGAGGCTCGATCGAAGCGGGCGCCCGGCCGCCTTGCTTAATGAGGCGGAATTGCCGAGGTCTGCGCGGTCACGTCAGGCAGCATCGATTGGCTCCAGCCGCCGCCAAGCGCAACGACGAGGTCGACCGCGTCGATCTGGAGCTGCCCCTCGGTCGACAGCAAAGCCTCTTCGGCGGTCAGCTGTTGCGTCTCAGCGGTGACGACGGCAGTGAAGGCCTGGGTGCCGGCCTGATATTCGTTGAGCGTGATCTGCGTCGCCTGCCGGGAGATGCGAACGTTTTCGGCCTGCACCTTGACCTCGCGCGACAGGATGCGAATGCCGGAGAGCGCGTCCTCGACCTGCTGGATCGCCGTCAACACCGTCTGGCGATAGGTCGCCACGTCCGCCTGATAGATCTGGCGCGCCGCCTCGACCTGGGCGGTGGTGAGGCCGCCGTTGAACAGCGGCTGGGCGAGCGCCGCGCCGAATGACCAGACGGGATTGCTCGGACCGAACGCTGCGGCGAATGGATTGCCGGAGTAGCCGATCAGGCCGTTGAGCGAGACGACCGGGAAATAGCCGGCGAAGGCGACGCCGATCTCAGCGTTGGCTAGGCGCATGGTCTCCTCGGCCGCCGCGACGTCGGGCCGGCGCTCCAGCAGCGACGAGGGCAGCGCGACCGGGACCGAGGGAACCTGGGTCGCCAGGCTTCCGTGCGGAATCGACAGGCCCGCAGGCGGGCGGCCCATCAGCACTGCGATCGCATGTTCGCTTTGCGCGCGCGTCACGCCGGCGGCGATGAGCGCCGCCTGAGCGTTCAGGACCTGCGCCTGGGCGGTGATCACGTCCGACTTGGCGGCGGTCCCGGCGTTATACTGGTTCTGCGTGATTGTCAGCGAATGTGTGAATTCGACAACGGTCTGTTTGAGTAGGTCTTCGAGCGAATCGTCCTCTCTGAGCGTCACATAGGCAAGCGCCAGCAGCGATTGCTCGGAAAGCGTGGCGTTGGCGAGGGTGGCGGCGCTCAATTCCGCGCCCGCCTGTTGGGCCTCGATCGCGCGCCGGATCTGACCCCAGATATCGAGCGTCCACGTCCCTGACGCTTCCGCGGTCAGATTCGTCTGCGAGGGCGAAGAGCGCGTCGCCGAGCCAATGCCGTTGACGGTGGGAAAGAGCCCGGCGCGGGCCTCGTTAATCAGCGCCAGCGCCTGGCGGTAATTGGCCTCGTCGGCCTTGACCGTCTGGTTGGACACCACGACGACTCGCATGAGCCGGTCAAGCTCCGGATCATGAAAAACGGACCACCACTCGCCTTTCGGCTCGTTGGCGCGCGGCGTGGCGATCTTCCAGCCCTTGATCTCCTTGAACTGCGGCGACACGATCGCAGCGGGGCGTTGGAAGTTGGGACCGACCGGCGCACACCCAGAACAGGCAATCGAGGCGAGAATCGGCGCGGCCCGCGCAAGGGCCCAAAGCTTGAGCGCGCGTCTGTTCGCCTCCTGGCCAGCCGACCCGAGGCGCGCGAACAAAGTGTCGATTCGCGGGGGCTCGCCAATCCTTATCCTTGCCCCCGTGACGCGGGCCGAGTCTTGAACGCACAAAGCGATAGCGAAGCTCCCCCTCCCGGCCGGCTTGCCTTGCCCAACCTCTTCTCGGCCCTTCTTTAGGCGCCATCTTGCTCCCCTGCGCAAGTCCCGGACCGGAGCGATCACAAACACGTGTCGCCGCTTCACGTGGCCAACGACGGCCGAAACGAGGCAGGTTGCAGGCCTAGACGCTGGCCAAGATTGGCTCAGCCGTGCTGGGGCGACCGATGGGCGCTCCACCACGCGACCAATCCAAGCGCGATCAGCACGATGCCGATGAGAAACATGAACATTGCGGCGTCGTCGAACCAAGCGACAAACGGCACCGCAATTGCGAGGAAAGCGCCGGCGATGCAAAGCTTCCAGGTCCTCAAGTCCAGTCCGGAAATAAAGACCCTGAGTGCGAGCAGCGTTAGCAAAATGCTTCCCAATGCGTCGTGTGTGACCAGGCCGCCAACATTGCTGACGTGGACGACCGCCCATTGGCCAAGCTGAATCGCCACCATCTCGAACTGACTGCGACCCCGTGGCAAGTGCCCCCAACTTACGGCGATGCAGAGAAGCGCGGCAATTGGGGTCATCGTGACCCAATAGGTTGCCACGGGATGCCCAAAAGGTTGGTCCAAGAAACCCCAACCATGCCGATGATGACGATAGCAAAGTAAGGGGCCTCAGCCGCTAGGCTGATCCATTTTCTGGTCCCCCGACGCCGAGGCTCGGCGACGCCGCCGGAGGACGTCGAACTTGCATCCGCCATCGCTCGCGTCCAGTTGCGCTTGGGGCGCAGAGACGCGCCTGCCCCATTCCTATCATGCGCGCCGATGACGACGCCAATCGGCAAAGCGTCAGTCGATCTTCGCAGATTCCGTCGGGACGTGGCCTGCTAAAGCTTCCTTCAGCGCATTTTCTTTCGCGTGGTCGAAGGACGTGCGAATCACGGTTCCCCCGACTCCCTTCAGGTCCTCGAGAACCTTGTCGGTCGTCATCTTGCGGATGAGAAGAAAGAGACCGGCCGCGCCGGGTTTGAGCGCCTCGTTGGCCTGGGTTTTCATCTCCTGGTCATCAATGCCAACGTCCACGAGCGAACCGCCCAGCGCCCCCGACGCCGCGCCGACGGCCGCGCCCGCGACTGGCATAAGAAAAAGCCAGCCACTCAGCATGCCCCAGAAAGCGCCCGAAACCGCACCGGTGGCCGCCGGATGCATGAGTTGATTGAGTTTCACCCGGCCGTTTTCGTCACGGGTGGCGATGACCGCATCGCTGACCTCGATCAAGTACTCCTTCTGCATCCCAAGGACTCTGTCCCGCACTTCCTCGGCCTTCTTTTCGTTTTCGAACGCTATAAAAACGAGATCGCTCATTGCCCGTCTCCTGGACGCCCCGGCTCGGGGCGAAGCCCTTCTAGGGCCGTTTTGCGACGATTTGACCCGGTTGCGAGGATCTCAACCTGACCTCAAGGCGCCCGCCTAACTATAGCCGCCTCTCAAGGTCGCTTCCGGCCTGGCCCGCCGCGATCAGTTTCGCGCGCCCACGATCGCCCGCCAAAAACCGCTATAGGCCAACTCAAAACCGACGATCTCATAGTGGAGATCGATGGCGTCCATCACCTCATAGGCGGAGTTGTTGCAGATCGAAAAAATAATCAGCCCATCCTTCGACACGTGGCGGCGCGCCTGATGCAAGTAGGACTCGGTGATCCGCCCTCGCGGGTCACACAGGCTGTAGCGCTCGATATCATTCTCCGGATTTTTGTCGACCAAAGGCGTGTTGAAGACGATGAGGTCGAAATCCTTTTCGTCGATTTCGTCGAATAGGTCGGACTGAAAAGCCGTCAATGTAACGTTGTTAAGCTTGGCGTTCGCGATGGTCGCCTCAACAGCGATCGGCGAAACATCCGTCGCGACCGTTCTCGACGTCCAGTTAGCCGCCATGTAGAGAGAGATGATGCCGCAGCCGCACCCGATTTCAAGCGTCTTGGCGATCAAGTCTGGGTTCATCGCCTTGATATTGCGGATGAAAAACTCGGAGCTTGAGTCTGGCAGCGGGTGGTATACGCCCGCCGGAACATCGACCACAAGGCCGTCGGCGAAAATCCGCTCGGGTACCGCCTGCCGGCGAACCAGCGCCTCATGCGCGGCGGCAATGTCGAACATCGCCGTACTGACTAGATTGGAAATTCCAAGCTTCCGAAGGGCAGAGGCCCGCCGCAGCCCACTGCGCCGCTCGACATTAAGATACCCGATATTCATATGACCTTGCCCTCTACTCTCGGCGCAAATTCTATCCGTCCGGCGGCGCACCGAACGCAAAGGCGCCCGCTTCTAAGTCATACGGCTAGTTGTCTGGTTTGTTTCAGGTTTCCCGCGTGCGCTCGCTGTCGTGCCAATCGCGCAACAACCAATGCGACAGCGCAGTCAGCAGGAGATGAATTGTGATGCCCGCAACCGAAATCAAGAGCAACGCGGCAAACATTCGCGGAATGTTGAGGCGAAAACCAGACTCGACGATGCGATACGCGAGCCCCGACCCCTGGCCGGCAGACCCGGCGGCGATCTCAGCGACGATCGCCCCGATGAGCGCCAGCCCCCCGCTGATCCGAAGGCCAGCGAGAAAATACGGAAGAGCCGAGGGCAGTCTGAGCAGCATGAACTGCTGCATGCGGGAGGCGCGATACATCTGGAACAAGTCGACCAGGTTGTGGTCCGCCGAGGACAGCCCAAGCGTGGTATTGGCCAGCAGGGGAAAGAACGCCACCAGAAACGCACACACCAGGACCGCGACGCCAGGCGTGAGGTAGATCAGCAGCAGCGGAGCGATGGCGACGATCGGCGTCACCTGCATCGCGACGGCGAATGGATAGAACGCACGCTCGACTACCCGCGACTGGGCGAAAAGAATAGCCAGCGCCACGCTTCCGACGACCGCGACCGCGAGCGCCTTGAGCGTAATCGACAGCGTCACCCATAGCGACGCAGAGAGCGTTGGCCAATCGGTGATAAGGGTGGAGATGATGAGGCTTGGCGCGGGCAAAAGATAGGACGGGACGGCGAAGTACCGGACCAGCCCCTCCCACGCGAGCAGTCCCAAGCCCAGCGTGAGGGCTGGCACCGCATAGCCGACAAAGTCGTCCTTGCTCACGCGGCTCCGCCCTTGAGCATCTTCGGCGGCCGATCGCCCATCGCGACATGGAGCGCTTCGGAAGTCTGGACGCAGGTGTCGGCGTAGGCCTTGCACAGCCGAAACCCCTCTTGACGCGACTCGGTCGGCGACTCGACAATGATTTCAGCAACCGCCCGTCCCGGACGTGCAGCCATCACCACGATGCGATCCGAAAGATAGACGCTCTCGAACACCGAATGGGTCACGAACACCACCGTCGCCCCAAGCGACGACCGGAGCGCCGCCAGATCGTCATTGAGCTTGAGGCGTGTGATTTCATCCAGGGCGGCAAACGGCTCGTCCATCAGCAAGACCGTTGGCCGTGTCACCAGGGCGCGGGCGATCGACACCCGCATCTTCATGCCACCGGATAGCTGACGCGGGTACGCCTTGGCGAAGCCAGCCAACCCGACCTGCTCAAGCGCCTCTTTGACCCGCGGCCGAGCCTTCTCTTTCGACACCCCGGCAAGGCGCAGCGGCAGCCACACATTCGTGAACACGTCGGACCAGGGCGTCAGCGTCGGCTCCTGAAACACGAAGCCAAGTTCAGGGCATTTGGTAAGCCAAACGATCTCGCCACGCGTTGGCCCCGTGAGGCCCGCCAGCAAACGCAAAACCGTCGACTTGCCGCAGCCAGATGGCCCCAGCAAGGAGAGGAACTCGCCAGCCCGGATGTCGAGGTCGAGACCTTCGAGAGCCGTGACTTGATTTGCGAAGACCTTGTGCACTCCCCGCAAAGTCACGAGCGGCGGCGAGGCTACCGGAATCGCCGCTTCTTTCATCAGAGTTGCAATCTTGTTCATGATGCGAACCCGTCGTTCCGTCGCGGCCATTCAGTCCGCGACATCCTCCCGATATGGTGCAAGTCGCGTGCCGTAAGCATTCCCGCCCGCCGCAAGGACTCGCGCCTCGCTTCTCGCCGTTCGCGTGCGTCCCTCCAAGGTCACCCTCGCGCTCGACCGCTCAATGCGCCTGAACCATGGACATCATAGACCTCACTTTTCCGGTCGAACAACAGGTAATGCGAGAACAAGTTATGTACAAGTGCCTTTAATTTGCTGCATTGCGGCGCCTGCGGCCGGCAGAAAGTCGGCCATTCTTGACGCCGGCTGGCGCGGCGTGCCATTCGCCTCACACTGTGGCGCGCCGCACCAGATGCGGCTCAGAATCAGATCACAATCGAACGCAGGCGCGGCCATTTCGTTCCTTTGCTCCAGGTCTGATCCATGGCCAAAGACTACCTCGCCGCCAATCTCGAAGCGCCGGTTCTCGATCATCTCTTTCCGAACATGATCGAGGCGGACAAGAGCGCCTCGACCTGGCCCTATTTTCGCAAGCAGATCGACCATCCGTTTCGTGTCGACAGACGCAATCCGACCGTCGGCTTCATCAATCGCGACGAAGCTTCGATCCTCTACGCCAATGCGCGCGCGTTCCGGGGGCGAAGCGGAATCGAGATCGGCGCGTGGCGCGGCTGGTCGACCGCCTATCTGATCGCCTCCGGGATTGCGCCGCTCCATGTCATCGAGCCTCTGCTCGCGGATACAGACTGGCGGGGCGAATTCGAAGACGTGGTCCGCGGCGCCGGCGGAGGCTCGACTACAATTCTCGTTCCCGAAAAGAGCCCAGCGGCGATCGTCCGCCTGGGCGAAGCGGGCGCCCGATGGTCATTCGCTTTCATCGACGGCGACCACGACGGCGATGCCCCGACACGAGATGCGCTCGGTTGTGCGCCCTACCTCAAAACAACCGCAATGGTCGTCTTTCATGACTTGGTGTCGCCTCATGTGGCGGCGGGCCTGCGTGCTCTGGCGTCGAAAGGCTGGAACGTGATGGCTTACCAGACCGCGCAGATGATAGGTGTGGCGTGGCGGGGCGCGGTCTCGCCGGTGGCGCACAAGCCCGATCCCTCACAGCGTTGGGAGGTTCCCGCCCATTTAGCAGGAGTTCCTATATCGGGCGGTAGCGCGACCGAAGCGCTAGCTGGAAGCTAGAAAGGAAGAACCATGCCTCGATGCCGTTTAGCAACGACCTTAGGTTTGGCGCTGGCCGGGTCCGCATACCTCGCGTATCCAGCTTCGGCCGACGACGCCCAGGTCGCGCGCGGCCGCTATCTCGTGACCATCTCCGGCTGCTCGGATTGCCACACCCCCGGCGCTCTTCTCGGCGCGCCCGACATGAAGCGCTACCTCGGCGGATCGGACGTCGGCTTCTCGATTCCCGGCCAGGGTGTCTTCGTCGGCCAAAACCTGACGCCGGACAAGGAAACCGGCGTTGGCGCGTGGACGGACGCGCAGATCATCGCGGCGATCCGCACCGGCAAAACGCCAGACGGAAGAACGCTGAGCCCCGTTATGCCTTATCCCGCCCTCGCGCACCTGACGGACGAGGACGCGCAAGCGATCGTCGCGTTTCTCAAGAGCCTCCCATCGGTCAGCAACAAGGTCAAGAATTTCGGCCCCAACGACAAAGTGACGGTCAACGTCTCCGCGGTCCTGCCGCCCGACGTCTACAATGCGCTGCCAGCGCCGAAGAAGTAGCGCCAAGCCAGGCGGGGCCTCGACAAGACGGGCGTCACTTTGGACGCAAGTCGAGGCCCACGCCCTTGTTGACGAACTGGAGCGTGTAGGCCTTCTTGTAGTCGATGCCCGGCTTGATCACGCCGGCCTTCACCATCGTGTTGTAGAAATCGCTCCAGCGCTCGTCTGTCATCGCGCCAATCCCGAGTTTGAACGTGTCGCCTGAATCGACAATGCCGTATTCCTTCATTTTGGCGATCGAGAAGGCGATCTGGTCGTCCGTGATTTCCGGATTCTCCCTCTTGATCGCCTCATTGGCCTTGGCGTTGTCGCCGTAGAGATAGTGGTACCAGCCGAGGGTGGACGCGTCGACGAAGCGTTGCACGATATCAGGATGCTTCTCGAGGAGCTCGCGGCGGGTCTCGACCAGGGTCGAATAGGTGGAGTAGCCGTACTCGGCGAGCAGGAAGACGTTGGGCTTGAAGCCGCCCTGCTTTTCGACCTCGAGCGGCTCCGAGGTCAGATACCCCTGCTGGATCGAACGCGGCTCAGCGATGAACGGAGCCGAATTGAAGTTGTAGGGCTTGATATTGTCGTCCTTGAAACCGTAAGCGAGCCGCATCCACGCCCAGAATGTGTTGACCGCGCCGGCGCTGACAAAAGCCGGATTCGCGTTGGGAAGGTCTACCCATTTGTCGAGGCCGACGCCGGGATGCGACATGAAGATTTGCGGGTTTTTCTGGAAGTGGGCGGCCACGGCGATGGTCGGGATGTTGTTCTGCACCGCCAGGAAATCGCCGATCATATCGCCGCCCATGAAGAATTCGATCTTGCCGGCGATCAGCAGCATGCCGCCGTTCGACATCGGCCCGCCCTGGAGAATTGTGACGTCCAGCCCGTATTTGGCGTAAGTGCCGTCGACGAGCGCTTGATAGTAACCGCCAGCCTCCGGATCGGCGACCCAGTTGGTGCCGAACGTAACCTTGTCGAGGGCGAAGGCCGGTCCGGCGAACGTGATCGCCCCCGCCAACGCCGCCATCATCGCAACGCGCATCCGAATTCCTCCCGCGGTCCAATTCCATCGGCGGTTCGGCAGCTATGCCGCCCCCCGCCGTGGGGCTAGCTTGGCACTCGAACCACGCCACACGCATGGTCGTTGTGGCCCCGACGGGGCCACCATATAAGGACCGAAATTCCAAGCGTCGAATACAATTTTCAAGGCGCTGCAGGGTTCATCCCTCGAGGACGACGCGCGGCGAAAGACTTTACCTTTCGCCTCCCCTCGCCTATGCGCCCCGTCTCTTGCCTTCCTTGGCTGAACACGGAGCCGCTCCGCGCATGCGCTTATGGATCAAGGACCCGCTCGCCATTCTCGCGCCGGACGCCGAGCGCGGAATTGTGGTCGACGGCGGTGAGATCGTCGAATGCGTCGCGCGCGGCCAATCTCCCGCGATTCCCCTCGACACGACGTTCAACGCCTCGCGCCACGTCGTGCTGCCGGGGCTTATCAACGCGCATCATCATTTCTACCAGACGCTGACTCGCGCCCACCCCGCAGGCTTCGGCAAGGAGCTCATTCCGTGGCTGGTCACGATGGAGCGTGTCTGGGGCCGCATGACCCCCGAGGCCCTACGCATCGCGATCAGGATGGCGCTGGTCGAACTGATGCTCTCGGGTTGCACGACTGCGGCCGATCATCACAACCTCTTTCCCCCTAACCTCAAGAACGCGATCGACATCGAGGTCGAAGAGGCGACCAAGCTTGGCCTGCGCATGACGGTCACGCGCGGCTCGATGGGCATTTCCGAGAAGGACGGGGGCTTGCAGCCCGACTCGATCGTGCAGGATTCGGAGACGATCCTCGAGGACAGCGAGCGGGTGCTGCGCCTTTATCACGACGCCAAACCCGGCGCGATGGTCCGGGTCGCACTTGCCCCATGCTCGCCTCTCGCGGTGCCGAAGCGCGTGATGGAGGGATCGGTCGAACTCGCCGAGCGCTACGATTGCCGGCTGCACACCCATCTCTGCCAATCCCTCGACGAGGACGTCTACAGCGTCGAGACGTTCGGCGTGCGCTCGGTCGATCTCCTCGAGGAGGCGGGGTGGCTGAGCCCCCGCGCCTGGGTCGCGCACGGGATCCATTTCGACGCCAGCGAGATCGAGCGTTTGGGCAAGGCGGGCGTCAGCGTCTGCCATTGCGCCGCCTCCGACATGGCGTTCGGCATGGGCGTCTGCCCGACCAAGGAGCTCGAGGCGGCGGGGGTCGCCATCGGCCTCGGCGTCGACGGCTCGGCCTCGAACGATTCGTCGAACATGATGGAGGCCGTGCGCCACGCGCTCATGCTCCAGCGCCTGAGCTACGGACCCTCGGCGGTGACCCCTTACGACGCCCTGCGCTGGGGAACGGAAGGTTCGGCCCGTTGCCTCGGGCGCGACGACATCGGCGCGATCGCGCCGGGTATGCAGGCCGACCTCGCGCTCTATACGCTCGACGAGCCGCGCTTCGCGGGCGCCCAGGACCCGATCGCGGCGCTTGCCCTCTGCGGCGCCCACCGCGCCGACCGGGTGATGGTCGCCGGTCGCTGGCGGGTGATCGACGGCCAGCCCGAGGACATCGACCTGGCCACGCTCATCGCCAAGCACAAGGCGGTCGCGCGCGCTTTCGCGTGACGGGCGGCCGAACCGCGTCCGCTCGGACTCGCGAGGCCGCGGATACAACCACCGAGCGAACTCCTCGCAAGCAAAAGCAAATTAACCCAAATAAACGCAAGTAAATTTGCTTGCATTTACTTTTATTTACTAGCGTTTATTTTTTCGAATCGGGCCTTTTCAATGGGTTACGGGCGATTCAAATAAAAAAATTGCCGCGCCTGTTTCAGGTTGTGTGCAATGTCCCAGACGTGGTCCTTCTCCTTGCCATCCCATCCAACCGCTCCGTCAACCGCGCGCTCGATCCGGCCAACAGAATGAGCTATAGCACAAATTCTGAATTTTGAGAAGCAATTGTGCCTCCAAAATTGGGGATAGGAATGCCGACTGTCTACGGCGTTGATGCCAAGCCTAGCGACGAATAGGCGCTCTGCCAAGTAATCTCGGCAGGTG
>DASXXT010000468.1:0-7979 GCA_036502965.1 Roseiarcus sp.
CAGGTCGGCCCATGACCGGGCTTTGCTCGTGACGCCGTTCCAGCCTTCGATCGTCTCATAAAGCGGCTCGATGCGCGCCTGCGCGGATTGCGAGGCGGGAAGATAGTCGATCTCCTCGCCGTTCAGGCGGTAACGGGTCGCGACCTTGATGGTCTCAAAGCCGTCGAGAATGTCAAGCTTGGTCAGCGCCAAGCCGTCGATGCCGCAAGTGCGCACTGCTTGACGTGCAAGCACCGCGTCGAACCACCCGCACCGACGCGGGCGACCGGTGTTGGTGCCGAATTCGCGGCCGCGCTCGCCGATCAACCGGCCGACCTCGTCGTCGAGTTCGGTCGGGAATGGGCCGCCCCCGACACGTGTCGTGTAGGCTTTGGCGATGCCGAGCACGTAGCCGATCGCCCTGGGCCCGAGGCCGGAACCGGTCGCCGCATTCGCCGCGACCGTGTTGGAGGATGTCACGTAAGGATATGTCCCGTGATCGACGTCCAACAGGGCGCCCTGCGCGCCTTCGAACAGAATGCGTTTGCCGGCGCGCCGCTCGCCGTCGAGGATCTCGAACGTCGGCGCCATGAACGGCAGCACCTTGGGCGCAACCGCGACCAGTTCGTCGCGAACGGCGGCGGCGCTCGGCGGCGGCAAGCCTAAGCCCCGACACAGAGGAACATGGTGGGCGAGAAGGCGATCGATCTTGTCGTCCAAAGCATCGGAATCGGCGAGGTCCATCAGGCGAATCGCCCGCCTGGCGACCTTGTCCTCATAAGCCGGCCCGATGCCGCGCTTGGTGGTGCCGATCTTGGTTCCTCCAACGCTTCCCGACTCGCGGTGAGCGTCGAGCTCGCGATGCAACGACAGAATCAGTGGGACGTTCTCGGCGATCTTGAGGTTGGCCGGCGTCACTTCGACCCCCTGGCCGCGCAGCTTCTCGATCTCCTCGACAAGATGGTAGGGATCGAGGACGACTCCGTTGCCGATAATCGACAGTTTCCCAGGCCGAACAATGCCAGACGGAAGCAGCGCAAGTTTGTAAGTCTTGCCGTCGATCACCAGCGTATGGCCGGCGTTATGGCCGCCTTGGAACCGCACCACAACGTCGGCGCCGACCGACAGCCAATCGACGATCTTGCCCTTTCCTTCGTCGCCCCACTGAGCGCCGACAACGACAACATTGGCCAACGTCGATTGCTCTTCCGATTATGTAAAACGAGCGAAGCCCCGGCGCATCGGCAAAAAGCCGAGCCGGGGCCCCTACGGCCATCGCCTAAACGATCGGCAAGCCTGAGTAAAGGCGCGCCGCAGGCGGGCCTCGCGCGAAAAGCGCGCTGCTCGAGCGAAAAACCCGAACGGAAGCCTTGGATTGCACGCACGCGTCGCTATATGCCGGGCGCGGCTATCCGGCCGCAGGGAGAGCGACATGACCCCCGAAGAACGCCAAATGCTTGGTGGCCTTTTCCAGCGCGTCAACTCTGCTGCCGCGACGCAGCGTGACCCCGAAGCCGAATCCTTCATCACCGACGCGGTTCGCGCCGCGCCCCACGCGCCCTATGTCCTGGCGCAAACGGTGCTTGTCCAGCAGCAGGCCTTGGAGGCCGCGGCGAACCGGATCTCCCAACTCGAGGCGGCGGCGCAGCAGGGCGCCGAGCAGAGCCAGGAACACGGCAGTTTCCTCGGCAATCTCGGCAAGTCCATTTTCGGCGGCGGTCCGTCCTCTCCTCCGCCACGGCCTGATTCCGACCCGCAGGCTTACCAGCGCGCGGCGCCCCCGCCGCCGCGAGGCTACGCGCCGCCTCCGCCTCAAGGCGGCTATCCGCCGCCGCCTCCGCAGGGCTATCCGCCGCAACCTGGCCCATGGGGCCAGCCCCAGCCTTCGGGCGGTGGCGGCGGCTTCCTGCAGAACGCGGCCTCAACAGCGGCCGGCGTCGCGGGCGGCGTCGCCCTCGGCAACCTCCTGGGCGGAATGTTCGGCGGTCATGGCGGCGGTCTCTTTGGCGGCGGGGCAAGCGCCGCGGGATTAGGCGGCTCAGGCCTTACCGGCAATCCGACGGAAGTGACGGAGATCAACAACTATTACGACGACAAACCGGACCGTGGCTCCGACTCCGACTTCCAGCAGTTTGATCCCGGTGCGCCGGGCGTCCAGGACGCCAATTTCGACAATCTTGACGACTCGACCTTCGACAACTCGGACGGCTCCTCCGACAACGGCGGCGGCTACGACGATGTCTGACGGTCTCGCTCGCTTCGATCATTGGCGAGGCGTATTTGAGCGCGCCTCGCCGGCTTAGAGCACGACGACCTTCGCGCCGACCGGGACATGATTGTAAAGGTCGATTACGTCCTCGTTCATCATTCTGATGCAGCCTGACGAGACGTTGTGGCCGATCGTCGAGGGCTCGTTGGTCCCGTGAATGCGGTAGAGCGAGGACCCGAGATAGAGCGCTCTGGCGCCGAGCGGATTATCCGGGCCGCCCGCCATATGACGGGGCAAGTCGGGGCGACGCAGCAGCATCTGGGGCGGCGGCGTCCAGTCCGGCCATTCGACCTTGCGGCTGATCCGCTTGACGCCCGACCATGTGAAGCCGGGACGCCCCACGCCGATGCCATAGCGCAGCGCCTTTCCGTGCGGCTCGACCAGAAACAGGAACTTGTCGGGCGTGTCGACGACGATTGTTCCCGGGGCCTGCGGTCCCGCATAGTCGACCTCTTGCCGGCGAAATTGCGGCTGGGGCTCGCCATCCGCCTCCATCGCGGGCGCGCTCGCGATCGAGGCGACTGCCTGCGACTGCTGCGGCGCGCCGCCTGTCAGCAGCATTTCGATGAAGCCGCCGCCGTACTGCCCGCGGATAGGCGCTGGAGCGGGAGCAGGGATGGGTGCCGCGTCGACAGAAGCGCTTTCGAACGCTTGTGCCTCCGGAGGCGCGAAGATGATAACGCGATCGTTGGACGCCATAGCCGGGGCGGAGACGGCGCAAAGAAGCGTGGGAATGCAAAGTGTGGCGAGGCGGCGCATGCGTGTCTCCGGGCGGGGTTCGGCGTTGCCCTGACTATGCATGGCGAGGGTTATGTTCATCTGATAGAAGATGTTAAAATGTTCGTTGGTCGCGCGCTCGCCTCGCTCTGCGATCACAGCGCGGCCTTACTTGCTCAAGTAAATCTGGTCTGAGGCGTCGAAATCTGTTAGGGACTCGATAAACTTGGCGTCGCCCGAACATGACTGAGGGCGTTGGCGATTGGCGCAAGATCGACCGGAGGAAGTCGAACCTCATCGCGTGGGCCCGCCGGTGGGTGGGGATGCGACGGAAGATTTCGAGCGCCGGAGATTCGTCAATGTCGCTGCGCTTTTCGCGGTGTTGGCGCTGGTCCTCGTCGGCTACTGGATCTTCTACGCTTTGAGTCACAGCCGCAGATTTCAGCGCTGCCTGGATTCGGGCCGCATCAATTGCTACGACTTCGTCAATCCGGCCAAGTGAGACGGTCGCGGCGTTGGTTCGGGTCGACGCGGCGATTGTAGCCGCGGTCGGCTCGAGCGCGGGGACGCGGTCTATAGGGCGTCCGTAAGCACGCCCGTTTATCTCGACGGGCTATGGACCGCGTCTACAAAGTCCGATTCGATCGAATTGCAATCTGCTCTAAGCTTCGCGCGCGAGGAGAGCGTCGGTCGCCACGCCTTTGCCGCTGAGCGGATTGTCCGGGTCCCAGGCATATCGCAGCGTCTCGAACCTCATCGCGCGCGCGTCGATCATCAGCAGCCGTCCGACCAGCCCCTTATCGCCGTCGCCGAAGCCGCCGACCAGGACACGGATCGCCTCGAGCGCCATCAGCGAGCCGAGCACGCCGGCGAGCGCGCCCAATATTCCAGCCTCGGCGCAGGTCGGGATGGTTCCGGGCTCCGGGGGCTCTGGGAAGAGGCAACGATAGGTCGGGTTCGGTTTGCCATCCCGCCCATTCTCGTACGGCTTCAGCGTCGTGAGCGTGCCGTCGAACTCGCCGAGCGCGGCGGAGACGAGCGCGCGCCGCTCATGGAAGCAGGCGTCGGACAGCGCGTAGCGAGTGGCGAAATTGTCCGAGCCGTCGAGCACGACGTCGAAGCGGCGAACGATCCCGCGGGCGTTCTCAGCATCCATCCTCAAGGCGATCGGCTCGACCGTGACATGCGGATTGATGCGGGCGATCGCGATTTGGGCGCTCTCGGCTTTTGGCAGGCCAACGTCTGCCGTCGCGTGGATGACTTGCCGGTGCAGGTTGGAGAGCGCGACGACGTCGTCGTCGACGATCCCGAGTGTGCCGACGCCGCCCCCTGCCAGATATTGCAGCGCTGGCGAGCCGAGTCCGCCCGCGCCGACAACAAGCGCGCGCGCCGCTTTGAGCTTGTTCTGGCCGGGGCCGCCCAGCCCATGCAGCACGATCTGGCGCGCGTAGCGCTCAATTTCTTCGCTTGAGAGGGTCATGAGCACGTATAGTTCACATAATGTTGCAACATGGGCGAACGAGGCGCGTTTCCTGGCAGATTTGGTGAAAGACGAGCAGGGAACAACTTCAAGCGGCTAAAGTTTACATGAGCAATATGGCGGAGAGAGATCATCAAATGACACGGCATAGATTTGCACTGACTTTTCTCATCTCGCTGATCGCGGGTCCCGCTTTTGCGGAAGCGCTTTCTCCCGAAGCGGACGCGTGCAAGGCAAGCGGACTGCTGGCGCTCAAGCAAAAGTTTCCGCAGGTGAAGGACGTTCTGATCGATCTTGATAGCGCCAAGGTCATCAAGGCCGACACCATGATCGAGAACGTTCCAATCAAAACCGTTGTCATCGGCGACGCCTATGTGGAGCGGACGAAAACAACCAAGCCGCAGACGCTTGTGTGTGTGATCGGGGACAAGGGAAAGGTCTTGCTCACCCTGTTCTCCGACAAGTGAGCCATTACGCTCCCCGTTGATAGCGCTCTCCCGTTCCGAGGAGAACGCCGTTCGCGTTCGCGACGCCCAGCGCAAGGCTCTCCGCGACGCGGCGGGCCCGTTCGATGAACCGCTCCGCCGCCGCTGGTGGACAGAGGTCCCGAGCCGTCTCTTCGAACAGCGCAAGCCACCGATCGAAGTGGCGCGCGTCCACGGCCAGAGCCATGTGCTTCGCCATCGGGTGGCCGTGATAGCGTCCCGTCTGAAGCGCCAGCGACGACCAGAAGGCGAACATGTTATCGAGATGCGGCTCCCAGTCCGAAATGCGCGATTCGAAAATCGGCGCGAGCAACGGATCTTGCCGCACCCGCGCATAGAAGCCGCGAATGAGCGTCTCGATCATCGCCTCGTCGATGCCCGTTTCCTTCTGCGTCAGCGCCACGATAGCGGCGCGCCGCTCCTTGGCGTTGCGAAACTCGTGATCCATTCATCGGTCTCCATCAACCAGTCGGCTTGCTCCCGTCGCTGCGGCTCGAGCTGTCAGATAGTCAGCCAGAACGCGCGCGTGATTGTGCTCCTCATCGTGCGCGGCGTAGAGCAAGGTCACCGGGCCGGCTTTCGCCAAGTCGTCGATCCGGCCGACCACGTCCTTGTTGGCGCTGAGCTCAGCCCGATAGCGCAGGGAGAATTCGGCGAACCGGGCTGGATCGTGGTCGAACCATCGCCTGAGTTCCGCGCTCGGCGCGATGTCCTTGAGCCACAGCGTCAGCTTGGTTTCTTCTTTGCGAGCGCCGCGCGGCCACAACCGGTCCACAAGCACCCGCGCGCCATCATTTCGGTCGGGAGAATCGTATATCCTCTTCACCCTTATGTCGGGCGCCGTCGGGGGCATGTTTGTTCCTAGAGCGGCCGGCGTTCCTAATCGCTCGCTCGTCCCTTATATGAGCAGCAGAGGCGTCGCGCGCCAGTCCACGAAGCAAACTCGCGCGAGAGAGTCTGACGCATGCGGAGGCCGATTCCATGACTGCCACAGACCCCATCGTCATTGTCGGCGCGGCGCGTACCCCAATGGGCGGCTTTCTCGGCGACTTCAAGGATGTCAGCGCGCCTGCGCTCGGCGCGCGCGCGATTTTCGCCGCGGTCGAGCGGGCCGGGATCGCAGCCGACGGCGTCGACGAAATCCTGATGGGCTGCGTGCTGCCGGCCGGCCAGGGCCAGGCGCCAGCGCGTCAGGCGGCGATCGGCGCTGGATTGCCGCTCGCGGCGGGCGCGACGACGATCAACAAGATGTGCGGTTCGGGCATGAAGGCGGCCATGGTCGCCCACGACCTTTTGCGCGCGGGCTCCGCCGACGTCGTGGTCGCCGGCGGCATGGAGAGCATGAGCAACGCCCCCTATCTGCTCGACCGCGCGCGCTCAGGGTACCGCATGGGCCACGGCCGCGCCATCGACCATATGTTTCTCGATGGCCTCGAGGACGCTTACGATAAGGGCCGGCTCATGGGGACGTTCGCCGAGGATTGCGCGCAAGACTATCAGTTTACGCGCGCCGAGCAGGACGCCTATGCGCTGACTTCGCTCGAGCGCGCCAACCGCGCGATTACCAAGGGCGATTTTGCCTGGGAGATCGCGCCAGTCAGCGTAAAGGCGGGCAAGTCCGAGACGGTTGTCACGACAGACGAGCAGCCGCCCAAGGCCCGTCCCGAAAAGATCCCGACGCTCAAGCCCGCATTTCGCGACGGCGGTACGGTGACGGCGGCCAATTCGAGCTCGATCTCCGACGGCGCCGCTGCGCTCGTCATGATGCGCGAAAGCGAGGCGGGCAAGCGCGGCGTGGCGCCGCTCGCCCGCGTCGTTGCGCACGCGAACCACGCCGCCGCGCCAAAAGATTTCCCCACCGCGCCGATCGGCGCGCTGAAAAAGCTGTTCGAGAAGACCGGATGGAGCCAGGATTCCGTCGACCTCTTCGAGATCAATGAGGCCTTCGCCGTCGTCGCCATGGCGGCGATGCGCGACCTCGGCCTGTCGCATGACAAGGTCAACGTCAACGGGGGCGCCTGCGCGCTCGGCCATCCAATCGGCGCCTCGGGCGCGCGCATTCTGGTGACGCTCATCGCCGCGCTTCGGGCGCGCGGCGGCAAGCGCGGCGTCGCTTCGCTGTGCATCGGCGGCGGCGAGGCGACCGCGATTGCGGTGGAGGCGGCCTGAAATCCGCCGTGTGTCGGCTCGGATCAGATCGCTGGGCCGAGGTCAGGCGCCAGGGATGGACCTCAAGATCGCAAGCTCCTCCTCGGTCATGTCCACAGGAACGTCGGCGAACAGCGGCGTGCTGAGATAGCGCTCGCCGGTATCGGGAAGCATGCAGAGGATGTTCGCGCCTTTCGGCGCCTCCGCCGCGATCTTCAGCGCGCTGGCAAAGGTTCCGCCCGAGGTTATGCCAACGAAAATGCCCTCTTTCGCCGCCAGCTCCTTGCTGTAGCGAATGGCGTCGGCGCCTGAGATCGGCAGGATGCGATCGATCAGTTTCATATCCACCGCGTCTCCCGTCAGCTTCGGAATGAAGTCAGGCGTCCAGCCCTGCATCGGGTGAGGCTTGAAACTCGGATGCGGCGCTGCGGGCGACCCGTCGGCCAGCCGCTTCTGCTCGATTCCGGACTCGAGCAGGGGCGCGTCCGCAGGCTCGCAGACGATGATCTTCGTCTCCGGGCGCTCCTTCCTCAACACGCGGCCGACGCCCTTCAATGTGCCACCGGTGCCATAGCCGGTCACCCAAAAGTCGAGCCTGTCGCCGGCGAAGTCGTCAATAATTTCGCGCGCGGTGGTGCGAGAGTGGAAATCCGGGTTGGCTTCGTTTTCGAACTGCCGCGTCATGAACCAGCCGTGGGTTTCGGCCAGTTCGATCGTCTTCTTGACCATTCCGACCGCGCGCTCGGCCGCCGGCGTGATGACGACTTTGGCGCCCAGAAAGCGCATTAGTCGCCGCCTTTCGATGCTGAAGCTCTCGGCCATCGTGAGGACGAGCGGATGCCCTTTCGCGGCGCACACCATGGCGAGCCCGATGCCGGTGTTGCCGCTCGTCGCCTCGACG
>DASXXT010000469.1:0-4595 GCA_036502965.1 Roseiarcus sp.
TGTCATGGGTCCAGTCCTCTTCATCGAGGATGGCCCGATCTTGGTGACCAAGACGTAAACCCTAACGCTCGGCGCCGAGCCCCTTTCGCCTGCTGCGCGTCGGGGCTATGTGTCCGCACCAATCGATTGGACGCGAGACGAGCCGAGCGGGAGCCATGGAAAAGCGGGCGAAGTTTCACGGATCCTTGGCGGCGGTGGTCACCCCGTTCAAGGACGGCAAGATCGACGAGCCGGCCTATCGCGCGCTGATCGACTGGCAGATCACCTCCGGCTCGCATGGTCTGGTGCCGGTCGGAACGACCGGAGAGAGCCCGACGCTCACCCATGACGAGCACCGCCTCGCCGTCGACATCTGCATCGACGAAACGCGCGGCCGGGTTCCGGTGATCGCGGGCGCGGGCTCCAACAACACCGGCGAGGCGATCGAGTTTGCCCGCCACGCCGAGCGAAGCGGCGCGGACGCCGTTCTGGTCGTCACGCCCTACTACAACAAGCCGACGCAGGAAGGCCTCTACCGGCACTTCAAGGCCGTCAACGACGCAATCGCAATTCCGATCATCATCTACAACATCCCCTCGCGAAGCGTCGTCGACATGTCGGTCGACACAATGAAGCGGTTATCTGAACTCACCAACATCGTCGGCGTCAAGGACGCGACCGGCGACGTCGGACGCGTGTCGCGCCAGCGACACGCGATGGGCGCGGACTTTATCCAACTTTCTGGCGAAGACATGACCGCGCTGGCGGCGATGGCCGCGGGCGGGCACGGCTGCATTTCAGTAACGGCGAATATCGCGCCTGGGCCGTGCGCGGAATTGATGGAGGCGACTTTCAAGGGTGACTGGGACCACGCGCTCAAGATCCAGGACCGGCTGACGCCGCTGCACGCGGCGATCTTCGCCGAGCCGGGAGTCAACGGGGCCAAATACGCGCTCAGCGTGCTCGGCCGGATTCAAGCCGAGACCCGCCTGCCGCTCGTTCCGGTCGGCCAGGCGACCGAGGCGCTGATCCGCCGCGCCATGGTCCATGCGGGCCTGCTGAATGCTTAAGGGCTAACATGGCGGCCGAAAAGGAGAAGCCGAACTACAAGGTCGTAGCCGACAACCGGCGCGCGCGTTACGACTATGAGATCGGCGAGACGTTCGAAGCCGGCCTGATGCTGACCGGCCCGGAGGTCAAGTCGCTCAGGACCGGCAAGGCGACCGTCGCCGAGAGCTACGCCGCCGTCGATCGCAACGGCGAAATCATGCTCCACAACGCCAACATCCCCGAATACCTGCAGGCCAACCGGTTCAACCACGAGCCCAAGCGTCCGCGCAAACTGCTGTTGCACGCCAAGGAGATCGCCAAGCTGGCCAAAGGCGTCGAACGCGAAGGCATGACAATCGTGCCGCTGCGCATCTATTTCAACGCCAAAGGCAGGGCCAAGATCATCATCGCGCTCGGGCGCGGCAAGAAGTTGCATGACAAGCGCGAGAGCGAGAAAGCGCGCGACTGGAACCGCGACAAGTCGAGGTTGATCCGCGAGCGGGGTTAGGGAGGCGAGTGGTCTCCGAACAGTTTCGCCGCAAGGATGGGCCCAGATCGACGCCTATCGCTGGGTGGTGCGAATTTGGGGCCGGCTGATCGACGATCCGAAGGCCGCAGCCTTGGCGGCCGACCAATACGATGTCATTCTGGGTCTTGCGCGGTTCTTCGACGCCAAGAAGAATTGGCCGGACGCACAGGGCGCCTACCGCGTAGCGCAAAAGATCGCGGCTCTAAACTTTACCGCGGACCCATCGAACGCTTTTTGGCGCGACAAAGCCGAGACGGCCGAGAAAGCCTCGGTCGAGGCGGAACAGGCAGCCGAGACAGGGACGGCTAACGGGTCCCGCTAGCTCCCTTAATCGCGCCAGCCGCTTCCGTCACGCCGCGGCCTTCAGCGCCTGGTCGAGATCGGCGAGAATATCATCGATGTGCTCGATGCCGATCGACAGCCGGACATAGTCGTCGGTCACGCCGGTCGCTTGCTGCTCCTCCGGCGAGAGTTGCGAATGCGTGGTCGTCGCCGGATGGATGGCGAGCGAGCGCGCGTCGCCGATATTGGCGACGTGATAGAGGAGCTTGAGCGCGTCGATGAATTTTCGCCCCGCCTCCTTGCCGCCCTTGATCTCGAAGCCGACCAGGCCGCCGAGACCGCCCTTGAGATATTTCTCCGCCCGCCGCTTGGCTTCGCCTTTCTGAAACGAGGGATGGATCACGTTCACAACCGCAGGCTGCTTGGCGAGCCAGGCCGCGACCGCGGAGGTGTTGGCCGAGTGGCGCTCGATGCGCAACGGCACCGTCTCCACGCCCTGGAGGGTGAGAAAGGCGTTGAACGGCGACATGCAGGAGCCGAGGTCGCGCAACAGGGTGGTGCGGGCCTTGAGGATGTAGGCGATCGGCCCGAGCGGCTTGGCCGCTTCGCTCCACACGGCGCCGTGGTAGCTGGGATCCGGCGTGTTGAGCGTCGGCTGGCGCTCCTTGTGCTCGTCCCAAGGGAAGTTACCGCCGTCGATGATGAGACCGCCGATCGAGTTGCCGTGGCCGCCGAGATACTTGGTCGATGAGTAGACGACGATCGCCGCCCCGTGTTCGAACGGCCTGGTCAGAATTGGCGCCGCGGTGTTGTCCATGATCAGCGGAACGCCAAGCGGACGGCCGATCGCCGCCACTTCCGCGATCGGAAAGGCGATCAGCTTCGGGTTGGGCAGCGTTTCGGCGTAATAGGCGCGGGTGCGCGCGTCGGTCGCCTTGCGAAAATTCTCAGGGTCGGCCGGATCGACGAAGCGCACCTCGATCCCCTGGTCCTTCATCGTGTTGCCGAACAGGTTCCAGGTGCCCCCGTAGAGGTCGGTTGAGGAGACGACGTTGTCGCCCGCCCGCGCCAGGTTCTGGATCGAAAAGGCCGAAGCTGCCTGACCGCTGGCGAGCGCGAGTCCCGCCACGCCGCCCTCGAGCGCGGCGACCCGCTTCTCGAGCACGTCCGTGGTCGGGTTCATGATCCGGGTATAGATGTTGCCGAGCTCCTTGAGCGCGAACAGACTGGCGGCGTGCTCGGCGCTCTGGAACTGATAGGAGGTGGTCTGGTAGATCGGCACTGCGACGGCTCCTGTCGCCGGATCGGCGCGCCAACCAGCGTGAAGCGCCAAAGTTTCGACTCTATGAGACATGGTTTCCTCCCTACTGTTGCCGCTTGCGTCTACCAAGCCCCGACGGGACAGACGAGGGCGATTCAATATTACGATGCCATACAGTTTATTATATTTTAACCTATATGAATTAGGTGGAATGCCTCCATAGCCGGTCCCTGCCTGCTCCGCAAGGCGAAGCTTGTCCGTCAAGCCAACGTCCGAAGCGGCGACGGCGCCGCCCTTGGCGTCGAAATTCTTCCCGACTTCTGTATTGTCGGAGCGCGAATCGCCGGCCGCCGCATCGTGTGGCTGGAGGCGAAGGGAAGGCGAAAATGAGCGTGCGCCATGAACCGGAGGACCGTCTGCGGAAATTTCACCTGCCGCACGCCCATCTCGAATCGGCCTTCGGAAACGACTGGTTCGGGAGAAAAGCGGAGGGTTTCGCCCGCTTCTTCGGCACGCCGACGTTCCTCGTCGCGCAGACGATGATCGTGGCGCTATGGATCTGGGTCAACGCCGCCGGCTGGACCCAGTTCGACGTCTATCCGTTCATTCTGCTCAATCTCGCCTTCTCGACCCAGGCCGCCTATGCCGCGCCCTTGATCCTGCTGGCGCAGACCCGTCAGGCCGACCGCGACAAGGTGACGAGCCTCGCCGACGCCCAGCATCGCGAAGAGCTGCACCAGATCAGCGAGCAGCGGCAGGCGCAAATGCGCGAGCAGGCCGGGATGCTGGTCGAAATGCTGCGCCAGAACACTGCACTCACCGAACGGGTGGAAGCGCTGCTTAAGCAAAACACCGAGCTCACTGAAACGATCAGGACGCTTGTCGAAAGGATCGACGCGGTGACCGCGGAGGTCCACACATGCGTCGCGCCCGCCGCGCGCGGCTGAACGGCCTCGGCCGCCGCCGAAACCGTCTACTTGTCGATGAATTCGATCGTTTGCTCGAGCGCCGCGGGCGAAACCCTGAACAGCCCTGTATAGGGCATGCCGAGTTCGAGAATGAGAAAGATCGCAAAGGCGATCGACAGCGCGCCGAATGTCAGGGCTGCGGTGACCAGGGCGTTGGTCGGGGCGTATAGGCCGATGGCGAAAAAGAGCGCCGCCGTCCAAAAGACCAGGATCGCGATCAGAACCCAGTTCACCGGCCCGCTCGCCACCTGCAGCGAGATCAACAGCCGCGATTGTTCGACCATGCTGGCGTATTGGTTGGCCGTCGCCAGCGCCGCCTTCTGCACATCGGTTTTTGGCTGGAGCGTCGCGAGAAAGTCGCTGACCGCCTGCGCGTTGGCGAGGGGCGGGCCGACCGTCAGGTCGACCGGGCCGCCGCCGCCCCAGATCGCCGCATAGGCTTTCTCGATTCCCGCTTTGAGCTGGTCGCGCATTGGCTTGGTCTCGGGCCCAAATTGCCCGAGCGCCTGATCGAGCCTCAGGACCT
>DASXXT010000470.1:0-7518 GCA_036502965.1 Roseiarcus sp.
CCCTGTCACGGCGAGCGCTGCGACATGGCTGCCGAGCCGCAGGGCGCCGCGCAGGTCCGACTTGATGCTGAGCGCCTTGAGCCGGGCTGGCGCGATCATGTCGCGGCGGGCAAAGACCTCATCCATCGTTCATTCGTCCTTCAGGCGGCTTCTTCGCGCTGCAGCAGCATGCGTCCTGTCAGTGTAAGCGTGGTGACGACGATCAGTACGACCGAGACAGCGGCGACCGCCGGATCGATATTGTCATGCACCCCCATCCACATGAGGCGCGGAAGCGTGATGGCGTTGACGCTGGTGACAAACAGCGTGACGCCGATTTCCTCCCAGGAGAGAAAGAAGGCCATCAGAGCCGCCATCATCACGCCGAAACGAATGTTTGGAAGGATGACTTTGAAGACGCGCTGAAACGCGCTTGCGCCAAGCCCTCGCGCGGCGAGGTCGATGCGTCGGTCGACTTGCGCGAGCGCGACCAGGATCATCACGACCCCAAAGGGCGTGATCATGACGACATGCGCGATCGTCACGCCAAACCATGTGTCGTAGCCGATCGCGCCGCTGACCCCGGAAAGGCTCGTCAGGAAGAAATAGAGGGTCATCGCCGAGACGATCGGCGGCGCGATCATCGGCAACAGGACAAAGCCGATCATGAGCGCCGCGAAGCGCGGTTGGATCATCCACACGCCAAGCGAGAAGGCGAGCGCAAGCGCGGTTGCGATCACGCTGCTGACGATGCCGATGCGTAGGCTCAGGAGAATGCTGCGCGCCCAGTCCGGATCGTCTATGAGCTCGCGATAGTGGATGAGCGACAGGTGGCCGTTCGGCATGGTCAGGAAGCGCGCGGGCGTGAATGAGATCGGCACAACCGCGAGCAGCGGCGCGAGCAGGAAGGCGCAGACGAAGCCAGCGAGCAGAAGCGCGATCCGGCCCGGGCGCTGGATCATCGCGAGCCCCCCATGAGCGCGGGCCTGGCCAGGCGGAACAACGCGGCCATGAGGGTGCCGACCAGCGCGACCAGCGCGACGCTGATCGCCGCGCCAAGCCCCCAGTCGGGGCTTTGGAACATGCGCAACCAGACGAGCTCCGCCGCCATGATGCTGCGGCCGCCGCCGAGAATGGCGGGCGTCACGAAGAAGCCGAGGGTGAAGACGAAGACGATGAGCGCCGCGCCGACGACTCCTGGGGCAGTCATCGGCAGGAACACTCGCCAGAAAATGCGTAGGCGCGAGGCGCCGAGGCCACGGGCGGCCAAAAGCACGCGCTCGTCGACCGATCGCATGGAGGAGGCAAGCGGGAAGACTGCGAACGGAGTGAGGACATGCGTGATGCCCAAGATCACGCTGAACTCGTTGTAGGCGAGCGGCAGCGGCCCGGCGATGACGCCTGCGGCCGCGAGCCATGTGTTAACGAGGCCCCGGTTCGAAAGCAGGGCGAGCCAACCGAAGGCGCGCGTGAGGATCGAGATCCAGAACGGGATCAGGATGCAGAACTCGACGAGGCGCCGCTGAGGCCCCGTCCCGCGCACCCAGACATAAGCGATGGCGTAGGCCGCGACGACCGAGAAGACCGTCACGATCAGGCAGATGCGAAAGGTGCGCACCAAGACCGAGAAGACGAGCGGATCGGCGGCGAGCCGCTCGTACTGCCCGAGCCCCGGCCTCGGCAGCGTGACGCTCCATGCCGCCACCCCAAGAAACGGCGCGGCGTAGACCAGCGCAAGGAAGAGAAGCAGCGGCGCCATGAGGCAGACGCCGGTCACGAGCGCGTTGTCCGACCGCTTCGCGCCTTGGCTTCGCAGCGCGCGCTCGGCGGCGGCGATGCGATCCGCATCGCCTTCCGTCGCGCCGACAGAAGCGAAGGACGAGACAGCGGTCAGACGCCTCGATCTCATGCCGATATGATCTTCGTATAGGCGTCGAGGGCCGCGCTGTAATTCTCCGAGTACCAGGGCATGTCGAGCGCCACTTGCTTGGAGAAGTTGGCGGGATCGACGGGATTGTATTTGCGCTGGTCGGCGGGAATGAGAGCGTCGGTTGCAGGATTGGCGGGACCCTGGCCCAAAAGGTTGAACATGATGAGCTGCCGCTGCGGGTCGGAAGTCGAGGCGATGAACTTCATCGCCGCCTCCTTGCCGCCGGGATTGTTCTTGATCACCGCGAGCGCGCCCGGCGAGATCGAGCCCTGGTCCCAGATGAACTTGATCTGCCCGTTTGAATCGCGATCGAGCAGCGACGCTCGCGTCGACCATATGATGGCCATCGCGGCGTCCCCGCTCAACAGCACCTGCTGGCTCGCCGCGCCGCCGCCCCAGTAGGAGACGACGTTGGGTTTGAACGCCGCGATCTTGTCGTGTGCGCGCTTCAAGTCGAGCGGATAGAGCTTGTCGGGCGCCACGCCGTCGGCGAGCAGCGCCGCCTCCCACATGCCGGCGCCCCATTTGTAGAGCGAGCGCTTGCCCGGATATTTCGCAACGTCGAAGAAATCGGCCATGCTCTTCGGCGGATCGGAGGCGAATTTCTGCGCGTCGTAGGCGATCACGTAGGAAAAGAAGTAGGTCGACGCGGCGTAGTCCCAGCCGAAGCCCGCGCGCATCTTGGACTTGTCGACGACGGTATAGTCGATCGGTTCGATCATGCCCTGCTTGCCGAGGGTAATGGCGGAGAAGGGATCGGCGTCGACCAGGTCCCAGGTCGGCTTGCCGCTTTTGAACTGCGCGGCGATTGCGCCTTCGGTCGGCCCGGTGCCGTCCTCCTTCACCTCGATGCCGGTCTCCTTGAAGAAAGGCTGCCCATAGGCCTGATCGTAGGCCTTGATCGCGTCGCCGCCCCAGTTGACGAGAACGAGCTGCTTGTCGGCGGCGCGCGCGCCCGTCGACCTTAGCGCAAGCGGCGCGCCCCCAAGCGCGATCGCCGCCCATTGCGCGAACTGGCGCCGACTAAGGCCGCCGCGCCGCGCCTTCTCAGCCAGGATCTCGAGACAGTCTTTCTCAAAGGCGTCGTTCATCATTGCACTCCCGTTACCGCAAGCTGCTCGGAGCCGTCCTCAGGTAGAAGAAAGCCTTTGGTCACTGGCCACGTCACCCAGAGGTCCCGGCCGCCCGCGATCGTCCTCGCGGCAGCCTCAGCCGGCACCGTGACCGTCAGCCTTGTCCCGCTTCGAGTAACGAGCCCAAGTCGCATGGAGGCGCCGAGATAAGTCGTGGCGGCGACCGACGCTGCAACCCCGTTCTCTCCGTCCGCACGTCGGTCAGCCAGAGACATGTGCTCCGGCCGCACCGCCAGAACGCCGCTCCTCGCTGCATGATCCTGGCGGGGGCCGACGAGACGGCCGCCCTCGAACAGGCCGCCGGTGCCGATGTGACAGTGGCCGACGTCCTCGACCGGCAAGAGGTTGATCTCGCCGAGGAACTCGGCGACGAAGCGGCTCGTGGGACGTTCGTAGACCTCCTGCGGCGCCGCGATCTGAAGCAATTCCCCGTGGTTGAAGATCGCGATCCGCGAGGACAGAGACAGGGCCTCGCTCTGATCGTGGGTGACGAAGATGAAGGTGGTGCCGAGCTCCTGATGCAGCCGCTTCACTTCGTCCTGCATGCGGCCGCGCAGGTGCTTGTCGAGCGCCGAGAACGGTTCGTCGAGCAGGAGGACGAAAGGCTCGAAGACGAGAGCGCGCGCGAGCGCCACGCGTTGCTGCTGGCCGCCCGAGAGCTTCGCCGGCAGCTTGCTCTCATGGCCATTCAGGCCGACGCGCTCGATGATCTCGGCGACGCGGCGCGCAATGACGTCACGCGGCGTCTTCCTCACCTGGAGTGGGAAGGCGATGTTTTGCGCCACCGTCATATGCGGAAAGAGCGCGTAGCCCTGGAACACCATACCGAAGGAGCGCGTCTCGGCGCTTCTCTGCGTGATCTCCTCGCCCTCGCTCATCAGGCGCCCGACGGTCGGCTGCTCGAAGCCAGCCACGATCATGAGGAAGGTCGTCTTGCCGGAGCCGGAGGGGCCAAGCAGGGTCAGAAATTCGCCGCGGCCGACGTCGAGCGTCACATCTTTAAGCGCCTGGAACGACCCGAAGGACTTTCCGACGCCGATCGCCTGAAGGCTGACCGCCCTTATGCTCACGCCCTTTGCGCTCCGTTGCCAGATCAAGTGAGGTTAATCCTCGCCGAGGCTTGCGACAATTGAAGAATGGCGTTCGCGCAGGCAAAGCAAAGCCATGCCGCGCCCAAACCTTGAGCAAGATCGCCATTCATTGTGCAAAGCGCAGCGCTCATCTCCGTCAGACCGCCTCGCGCGCGAGCGGCATCGTCATGCAGTGGACGCTGCCGCCTCCGGCGGCGAAGAGGTCGAGCTCGGGATCCAAGACCTCGAGCCCCTCGCCGCGCAGCGCCGCGTTGATCCGCGCGCTGTGGCGCGGCGAAACGACACGGTCGCCGCCGAGCGCCAACAGATTGCACGACATCGCCATCACTTCGCGATAGGTCGCCTCGATCAGGCGGATTCCGCGCGCTGTCAGCCAGTCGGCGAAATCGTCGCCCAGGACCCCGATGCAGGCCACCGCAAGGCCGGGCGCTGCCATGCAGAAGAGGACGTCGAGGTGAAGGAAATGTTCGGGGAAGGAATGGAGCTTCGACTCCCAGCCCTCGTCCGCGAACCAGCGGGCGAACTGGGCCGCTCCCTCGCGCGTCGTGCGGATTCCCGACCGGCCGACGACAAGCAGTCCGGGGCCGATGATGTGGATGTCGCCCCCTCGACCGCGCCATGGCTGCAATAGCGCCAGAAGCCGTCGTGGCCTCCATGGAAGTGCAGGATGGAGGCGATCTCGCCGCGGCGCGGAGGGAGCGCGAGCTGGGTCAGCGACGGTCCCCAGGGCGCGGTCTGGCTCGAATCGCGCGTATAGACCTGATAGGGCAGATGCGGCTCGGGTTCGATGTAATGGCGCCGCGCTCCCGCCTGATCGAGCGCGTCCTCCAGCTGGCGGAACTCGCCTTGCAGGCGCTGCGCGTCGATCCAGCGCCCCGAGGCCAGCGTCTGGACGGCGATCGCGTTGGTCTCGATCCATTGATAATGATCGGGTCGGCTGAGCAGCACGTCGGTCAGCACGCCCGTTTCGGAATCGATTGACCAGGGCAAGACTGTCTCCCGATGTTGCGCGCTTTGAGCCTTCGCCGAGCGGCGAGAACCTTAAGGCCTGCCATTGCCGCCGCTCGCCCATGGCTCTACCCGCCGGAACTCAGACAGCCGCGCTTCACCGCCGGCGGTCCTTAAGGATCTCGCGGGCGGCGTTATAGCCCGGGACGCCGCCGACGCCGCCGCCCGGATGAGCGGAGGAGCCGCATTGATAGAGGCCCGCAATCGGCGTCCGGTAGTCCGCCCAATGCGGCGCGGGGCGCGCCCAGAAGAGCTGGTCGACCTGCAATTCGCCATGGAAGATGTGGCCGTGCGGAGAGCCGATCTTCTCCTCGATGTCGGGCGGCGTCAGCGCCTGCATGCCGATGATCCCGTTCGAAAAGCCCGGCGCATAGGCGTCGATGACGCTGAGGACGTTGCGGACCAGCTCATCCTTGCGCGTCGCCCAGTCCCCATTCTTGAGCGTGTACGGGGCGTGGCCGCCGAACAGGTTGACGATGTGCTTGCCTGGCGGCGCGACGCTGTCGTCGACGAAGGTCGGCGTCACCGGCGTGATGAACGGCTCGCGCGACATGTCGCCGTATTTCGCGTCGTCATAGGCCCGTTCGAGATATTCGATCGTCGGTCCGATATGCGCGTACGTCGGATAGGCGAAGCCGCAGGCCGCGGGGTCGAAGGCGGTGTATTTCGGCAGCGCCTCGCAAGCAATGTTGATCTTGAACGCGGTCGAAAACGTCCGGTACGACTCGAGGTCGCGGACGAACTCCGCCGGCAGCTTCGACTTGTCGAGGAACTTGAGGAAGGTGAGCTTCGCCGAGACGTTGCTCGCGACAATCCCCGCTTCGTAGCGCGTCCCGTCGGCGAGGGTGACGCCGGTCGCGCGGCCGTTCGCCGTGTCGATCGCCGCGACCGCGCATTCCGTCTTGCAGACGAGCCCCTTCTCCTTGCCTGAGCGCGCGATCGCCTGAGTGATCGCGCCCATGCCGCCGCGCACGAAGCCCCAGCCGCCCGCGCCCGCGTGCTCTCCCATCACGTGATGCATGATGACGTAAGCGGAGCCGGGGCTTTTTGGCCCGACAAAAGTGCCGATGCCGCTGTAATAGGCGAGCACCGCCTTGATCTCGGTGCGCTCGAACCATTCGGAAAGATAGTCGTCGGCGCTCATGGTCATGAGATCGATGAGGCGGAAGAGCTTGTTATTGACCTTGCGGTACTTCCAGAGAAACTTCGCCGTCTCCTTGAAGCTCTTCCAGTCGCGGCACGACGGGTCGGGCGGTGTCTCCAGGAGCAGTTGGCGCATGATCTTGACCGACTCCATCAGGTATCGGTCGAATTCGGGATAGATCTCGGCGTCCTTGGCGGAGAAGCGCGCGAACGACTTCTGCGTCTTGGCAATATCGTCGGCGAAAATGATGTAGTCATTGCCCGGCAGCACGCCGAACATGTCGGTCGCCGGCAGCACTTTGTAACCGTATTTGGCGAGTTCGAGATCGGCGATGACGCGCGGATGCAGGAGGCTCATCAGATAGCTGAAGACGGAAAACTTGAAGCCGGGCACGACCTCCTCAGTCACGGCCGCGCCTCCGAGCACCGGCCGCCGCTCCAAAACCAGCGTCTTCAGACCGGCGCGCGCGAGATAGGCGCCGCAGGTCAGCCCGTTATGGCCACCTCCGATGATGATCGCGTCATACTTGTCGGCCATCCGTCCGCTCCCGACGAGTTAGCTTGCATTAAAATTTTAGGGCGATATTTTTGTCAATAGAAAACATGGCCAGGGACCCCATGAATCGCGTTGACCGATCGACTCACGCTCCCGCCGCCGCGGAGCCATCCGAACTGGACCTCCCGCGCCGGATCGGCCGAGAGATTCGCGACCTGCGCAAGGCGCGCGGCGTCACGCTCGCGGCGATGGCGGAGGCGAGCGGCCTTTCCATCGGCTATCTCAGCCTCATCGAGCGCGACCTCGCGACGCCGTCGATCAAGGCGCTCCATGCGGTGTCGCGCGCGCTCGGCGTGACGATTGGCTGGTTCTTCGAGACGGGCGACGCGCCGGAGGCCGAGCGCGACCTCGTCGTCCGACGCGCGCGGCGCCGCCGGCTGGAATATTCGGCCGGGATGCTCGACGAGCTCTTAAGCCCGAATCTGAGCGGCGCGCTCGAGCTTCTCTCCTGCCGCCTGTCGCCCGGCGCCTCCTCGGGCGCCGAACCCTATACGCATGCCGGCGAAGAAGCGGGCCTGGTGGTCCGGGGCCGGCTCGAACTTTGGGTCGACGGCCGCAAAGCGATTTTAGAGCCGGGCGACAGTTTCGGCTTTCAAAGCGCGCTGCCGCATCGTTACTGCAATCCGGGCCCCGACGAGACCGAGGTGATCTGGGCGATCACGCCACCGAGCTATTAAA
>DASXXT010000471.1:0-8813 GCA_036502965.1 Roseiarcus sp.
CAGCATCTTGCGGCGCTGGCCGAACGCGGCCTGAGCGAGCGCCGACAGCGTCGCCGCGTCGCACGGCGCCGGGCTCGCCCGCGGAGTGAGCTCGACCACGCTCGACGTGACCTTCGGCGCGGGAACGAAGGCGGCGGGCGGGACGTCGAACAGGATGCGCGCCTCTGTCCGCCATCCCGCCAGCACGGCGAGGCGCCCATAGTCGGCGCGCTCGGCCGGCGTGGCGACGATGCGCCGCGCCACCTCGCGCTGGAACATCAGGATCAGGCGATCGTAAAACGGCGGCCAAGGCTCGGTTTCGAGCCATTGGGTCAAGAGCGCGGTCGCGATGTTGTAGGGGAGGTTGGCGACAATGCGAATCGGCATTATCTCGGCCTTGTCGACCAGCGTCCGGGGCGTGATGCGCAGCGCGTCGCCTTCGATCGCCTCGAGTCGTCCCGGCCAATGCGCGCCGATCTCGGCGAGCGCGCCGAGAGCGCGGGCGTCGCGTTCGATTGCGATCACCTTCTCGGCGCCCTCCGACAGAAGCGCGCGCGTGAGACCTCCGGGGCCGGGCCCGACCTCGACCACGGCGACGCCTGCCAGAGGCCCGGCGGCGCGGGCGATCTTTCGGGTGAGGTTGAGATCGAAGAGGAAATTCTGCCCGAGCGCCTTGCGGGCGTTAAGCCGATGCGCCGCGACCACGTCGCTCAAGCGTGGCAGGCCGTCGGAGGCGAGGGCCTCCTTCGTTCTGAGGCGCCCCGAAGGGGCCTCGAAGGACGATCCAATGGGCGGCGGGGCGGCGGGGCCCTCTGGAGCATCCTTCGAGACGCGAGTCTTTGCCTCCCTCCTCAGGATGAGGCCCGCAGTTCGCCGGCTCATCGGGTCAATCTGTCGGCGAGCTTGAGCGCGGCGATGAGGCTCGCGGGGTTGGCCACCCCCTTTCCGGCGATGTCGAACGCCGTGCCGTGATCGGGGGAAGTGCGCACGAACGGCAGACCGAGCGTGACATTTACGCCTTCGTCGAAGGCGAGGGTCTTCACCGGGATCAGGCCCTGGTCGTGATACATCGTGAGCGCCACGTCGTAGCGCGCCCGCGCCTTGGCGTGGAACATCGTATCGGCGGGGAGCGGCCCGACGACGTCGATTCCCTCGGCCCGCAGCGTCTCGATCGCGGGCCCGATGATTGTGATCTCCTCCCGCCCTATCGCTCCGCCCTCGCCGGCGTGCGGATTGAGCCCGGCGACCGCCAGGCGCGGCCGCGTCACGCCGAAGCGAGCGCGCAAGTCGCGATCGACGATGCGCGCGGTTCTGATGATGAGCTCGGCGGTCAGCGCCTTTGGCGCGTCGGCGAGCGGGATATGAATGGTCACTGGGGCGACGGCCAAAACCTCCGACCAGATCATCATCACCGGAAAGGCCGGGGCGCCCCAGGCCTCGGCGAGCGCGCCGAGATATTCGGTGTGTCCGGGGTATTTGAACCCGGCCTGATAGAGCGTGGCCTTGGCGATCGGGTTGGTCACCACCGCGCGCGCCTGGCCTTGATGGACCGCTTCGACCGCCCGCTCGATCGATTCGACCGTCGCCGCGGCGTTGGCTGCGCTGGGGCGGCCGGGCGCGTCTTCAACCGCGTTTTTCAGCGGGACTACCGGCAGGCCGTTCGAGAACGCGGCTCTAGCCTCCGCCGGATCGGTTTCGATGATCGGCGCTGTAAGGCCCGCGCGCTCGGCGGCCGCGGCCAGCACGCCGGGCGCGGCGAAAACGACGAACGGCGCGCCAGGCGTTCGGTCGCGCCAGGCGGCCAGCGCCAGTTCCGGGCCGATCCCCGCGGGGTCGCCCATCGTCATCGCCAGCGGCGTGTCGCCGGTCATGCTCGAGGCTCCAAGGGCGGCTTCGCCCGGCCGGACGACGATCAGAGGCCGACGTTCGTCCTGACGTCGCCGAGCGTGCGCAGCACGAGCTGAATCATCAGGGTCTGGTTCCGCGTCGCCGGGTTTAAAACAACGGGACCGCCTGGGAACACGCTGAAGATGGCCGGTTGGCTGACATTGGACGAATACTGGAAGGTGAGCGTCGTGCAATCGTCCTTGTAGCCGAGGCCAAATGAATAGCCGACGGGATAGAAGATCGGCGTCGTCTGTCCCAGCGTATCGTAATAGTGACGCGACAGGTCGAGCACGAGCGATCCGTTGACCGACCAGCGATTCTCGAAGCTGTAGCCGAGGTTTCCGGTCAGGCCTTCGCGCGGGAATTCGAACCCCAGCGCAGGCTGGGCGGCGTAGAGGGCGTAATCGACGGCGCCGCTGACGCCGGCGAAGGTCGCTTTGGCGATCCCGTCGAAACGCGCGAGTTGCAGCGTCGAGCTGTCGAACTGCTGTTTGCTCATCAGCGTAATCGGGCTCGAGAACGGCTGCAGCGTCTCGCCGAACACGAAGTTCGAGTACTTCTTGTCCAGGCCGGATTCGAGCCCCGTGCCGGTGGGGTCAAAGAGCGTATAGGAATTCTGCCCGGCGACCTGGATCGACTCGCCGGCGACAAAGTTGGCGTGGCCCCCGTTGGCGAAGTCGGCGGCATACTGGAGCCCGTAATTGAGCCGCGTGCCACCTTCGACCCGATCGTAGCCGGAGAACTTGTTCCAGGCGAACAGGGTCGTGTCGTCGAAAACGAGGCTCTGCGAATCTTCGTTGGGCTGGATTCTCGGGATGATCTCGCTCGGGCGCGCGATGAACTGGGCGATCGGCGTGATCGTTTGCGTCCCCCAGGAGGACGTGGACGTGAACGGATAGCGGTACTCGAGGCCGGCCCCCGCCATGCCGCGCGCGAATGCGCCTTGGCTCGAGCCAGAAAAGAAGGCGGCCTGGCTCGAATTGGCGACGGTGCTCGTGCCCAGCACGCTTGCGTAGGTGATCGATCCGGTTTCGTTGAGTTCGGTCGCCTCGCCATCGAGACGCGCGAACAGGAACGGCTTCCATACCTCACCGATGGGATCGATGTAGCCGCGCTGCCAGGCGACCTGTCCCGACGCACGCGTGTAATTGCCGGCGATGCCGCGCAACAGGCATTTGCCCGGAAAATACGTATTCACAATCGTATTTCCGACTTGGCTTTCGCAAACGTTATAGAGGTGAAACGCGTTGTCGAAGGTGGGGAAGCCGGTCGATTGGAACGCGGCGTTGGTCTGGTTGATGTTGGCGACGTTCGCGTCGACAGTCAGTTCGCCCCCGAGCCCGTTGGTGCGGTCGGCGGGAACATTGATCACCCGATTGTAGTCGAAGACCGGCGCGACCGCGACCGGCAGCGTGCGATTGTCGTCGTTCGCCGTCGTGCCCTCGAAATGGTAGGCGCTGAGGTCGAAGTAGCTCTGGGCGGCTTGGCCGCGCAGATAGACCGTCGAGATGACGTCCTGGAAATAGAAATTGTCGAAGTTGATGCCCTGAAGCCGATAGTCGTTGAGGAAGAATTTGTCGCTCAACCATGTGCCGTTCCAGCCGAATTGCCACATGTCATTGAGAAAGAAGTTGCCGCTGCTTTGGATCGAGCCTCGCAGTCGCGTGTCTCCCGCGCCATACGGAAAGGCCGGGAATGCCCCGGGTTGCGCCTGGTCGATCCCGGTCGCCCGAATGTTGTACATGCCGTTGGAGAGGCGCTGACGCCAGTCGATTTCTCCCAACAACCCCTGCTTCGAGAGGAAGGTTGGAGTTAGGGTGAGGTCGTAGTTCGGCGCCAGATCGATGAAATAGGGGAGGCTGAAGCCATAACCGAGGTTGCCGCCGGAGACGAGCGCCGGCGCCAAAAGTCCAGTCTTCTTATTCACGGTTGCGTCAGGCGAGGAGAAATAGGGCATGTAGAAGACGGGAAAGCCCCAGAACTGGAGCTGAGCGTCCTCGTAGTAGATCGTGTGGGTTGTTTGGTTCTCGATAATCTTGGTTGCGCGCACCTGCCAAAATGGCGGCCGTTCCGGATGGTCCTTACACGGTTCGCAGGCGGTATAGGCCCCCTTCTGCAGCACGGTGACATCGCCGTTCGAGCGCTCGATTCGCGGCGAGCTGAAGCGCGTCTTGTCGGCCGTCAGGACCTGGACGCTGTCGATGAAACCGTCGCGAAAATCATCGCTAAGCGCGAACCGACTTCCGTAGACGACGTTGCCATGCTCGTCCGTCATCTTGGCGTGGCCTTCCGCGTAAACGCGCTTGCTGGCGCGGTCGTAGGTGACGCGGTCGGCCTGAAGCACCCGGCCTTGATAAAAGAGCTGAACCGAGCCCACGGCCGAGATCGTGTTCTTGTCCTTGTCGTAGACGAGCTCGTCCGCGTCGATGACCAGTTTGTCCTGCGGCTTGGCCTGCGCGGACTGGGCCGCGGGAGGCGTTTGTGCGGCCGTCGATCCGGTGAACAATTGTGCGCACGCCGCAACTGCCGCGATTGCGAGCGACAGTGCGATCCTGGCGGCCCGCTTCCGGCAGGGATCGGACTCAAAGGGAGAGCTGACGGCGAAACCCATCAACCATCCTCTTGTTGCAGCAGCACATACACGCCAAACATGCAACCGACGATCCCGGGCGACCACCCCGCCACGGAGGCGCTGAGGAATCCCGCTCCGCCGAGATCGCTGACCACTTTGGTTGCCACATAAAGCATGAACCCCGCCACGACGCCACCGGAAACCATATATTCGATCCCGCCCATTCGGAAGAATCTTAACGAAAAGCATGCGGCCACCAGCACCATCGCCGCCAGCATCAGCGGGCGGGCCAGAAGCTCCTGATATTTCAGCAGATAAGCGGTCGGGTCCAATCCCGCGCGCGCGGTCTGTTCGGCGAGGCCGGGCAGCCGCCAAAACGACACGGTTTCAGGCGCGACGAACGCCTGGGCGACCTCCCTGCGATCGAGATTCGTCGCCAACAGGTAGGTAGAAACTCGGAGGGCTTCGAAACCCGGAGTCACCACCACGACATCGTGCAGCGTCCAATAACCAACGCGTAACTCGCCCGAGGCCGCCTCCAGCCGTTCGACGAAATTACCCTGGTCGTCAAAGTTGAAAATCTCGATCCCATTGAACTCTGCGCCACTGCTCCTTCCGGCGGCGCGAATGACCGCCTGGCCGTCGACGCTCTTCTGCCGAATCCACATCCCCAACGAGCCCATGGCGGGGCCGCCGAATACTTTGCTCTCGATCTCGTCCGATCTCTGTTTCATCCATGTCGATGCTGGATTGTAGGCGATGACCGACAACACACCGATGAGGACAATCACAGCGAGCGGCGGCGTCAGGAATTGCCAAACGGACAGCCCTGCCGCGCGCGCCACGACCAATTCCATTTTGCGGGACAAATTGAGGAATGCTATCATCGATCCGAATAGAACCGCGAACGGCAACGCCTGTTCGGCGACCGTCGGGGTTCGCAGGAACGACAGGCCGGCCATAAGAATCCCGGTCGCCCGCTGGGAATCGCCGGAACGACGCAGCAGCTCTATCAGATCGACGGCGTAGATGAGGACGAAGACCACCATAAAAGCTGCGATCACCGAGCGCGCGAAGCGGCCGGCGAGATAGAATGACAGTGTCCGGCCGATCACGCCGGAGCCCTTGTGGCCGGCTGGGCGAGCGAGAGAATTGGTCGCCGGAAGATCAGCGCCAAGGCGCCTAGGCAAGCGGCGACCGGAATGGCCCACACGAAGACGGCGGCGGACGCCGCACCGACCGCGAGGGTCGTGGCTGCAATCCCGAGCATACGCACGCCGGCGAACGCGAGAACCGCCCCAGCGATCGCAACGCCGCGCCCCTGACGGGTCGTACGCGCCTCTCCAAGCGCAGCAAAAGCGATGAGGCCGCCAGCGACAGCGTAGAGCGGGCTAGCCAGGCGATCGAGCAGTTCGCTGCGGATGTGGCCAAATAGGGCTGGATCCGCCTGATCCTTGGCGTTGGGCGCCATCAGTTGCGCTGTGGATCGTTCGCGCGGCCTTTTCATCGTGCTGACGGCGTGCATGAACTGCGACAGATCGATGGTGTAGTCATCAAAAGTCACCATCGCCGAGTCGCTGGCTGACTGTGGCCGCAACAAGACGCCCTTGGACAGCTGAAGATAGCTCGCTCCGTCCCGATCGATCGTTTTTCCAGCTTCGGCGATATACGTTGTCACCCGGGCGGGGTCACGCTGGTCTTGCATGAACACTCCGTGAAGCGCCCCGTCGGGGGTGCGCTCGCGAAAATGAAACACGAACCCCGATTCGAGCTGGGAGAAAGCGCCCGGTCGGGCGAAGTTAGCGATGAAATCCGCGTGAACGAAGGTCGTCAGATTTTCGATCGCGCCGAAACTCCAAGGCAGGACTTGGATATAGAGGACGGCCACGACCCCAAACACGACCCCTGAGAGCAGCGCCATTGGCCGCAACAGCCGTGCAGGCGAGATTCCCGAAGCGGCCATGACGACCAGCTCGCTGTCGCCATTGAGCTTGTTCAGGGTATAAAGGACGCCGGCAAACAGCGCCACGGGTGCAATGAAGGCCACCAGCGAGGGCAGCGCAAGCGCGGTGATCCAGAGAAATAACAAAATGGTCTGGCCTTTGCTGGTGATCAGGTCGATCTGCCGCAGGGCCTGGGTCACCCAGACAACGCCAGTCAGCACCACCAGACCCGACACACAGGCTGTCGTCGCCGTCCCGAGCAGATAGCGTTCAATTTTGATCATTGCCGCCGTATAGTCCGGAGAGTGAACAGCCCCGTCAGGGGGCGCCCGTCCGACCCATGCGCTTGCCCGATGCGTGGTGTCGTTGCAAGGCGACTTGCTCCTCTCGCCGGCGTGAGATCCTAACCGGCTGAAATATGTCGCCCAATCGCGGCGGCTTATTGACGCGCGCGGCAAACCCCCTGATATGTCGGCGCCGCCGCCGGCGACGCCCGGTCGGCTACCTTGAAGTCCTCAAATCCGGACAAGGACACGCGTCGGTCATGAGCGGATCGGTCAAGATCGCCTTTGGGTCCCTGTCCGCGCCGAAAGGCAGCGCGCTCGTGGTCTTTGTTGGGGCCGAGATGAAGCCTGCGCCCACCGTGACGGCCCAGTTCGGCGATCTCGAACCGCTGATCCGCGCCGCGGCGAAGGCGTCCAACTTTCGCGCCGCCCAGCGCACCGCGCTCGACATTCTGGCGCCGGCCGGCCTCGACGCTTCCCGGCTCGTGGTTGTCGGCGTTGCTCCTGGCAAGGACAACGCGCCGGTCGACTTCATCACACTAGGCGGATTCACCTTCGGCAAGGTGACCGGCGCGAAGCGCGTCGAGGTCGCATTTGAGGCTCCATCGGGAACGTGGGACGGCGCGGCGGCCGCCGATTTTGCGCTCGGCCTTCGCCTGCGCGGCTACCGGTTCGATAAATACAAGACGCGCGAGAAGGACTCGGAGGACAATGGCGCCGAGACGCCCGATTTCGTCATTGGCTCGAGCCACGCTGCCGCGGCGCGCGTGGCCGGACAGGAGCGCTTCGCCGTCGCTGAAGGCGTGGAACTGGCGCGCAATCTGGTCAACGAGCCGCCCAATGTCCTCTTCCCCACCGAATTCGCCGATCGCGCCAAAGCGCTGGAGAAGCTCGGCGTCGACGTGGAAACGCTTGACGAGAAAGCGATGGGCAAACTGGGGATGAACGCGCTGCTCGCGGTGGGACGAGGATCGGCGCGCGAGAGCCGCCTTGTCGCAATGCGGTGGAACGGGGCGCGGTCAAAACGGACGAAACCGATCGCCGTGGTCGGCAAAGGGGTCTGTTTCGATTCCGGCGGGATCTCAATCAAGCCCTCGGCCGGTATGGAGGATATGAAAGGCGACATGGGGGGCGCGGCCTGCGTTGTCGGACTCATGCACGCGCTCGCCGCGCGCAAAGCGAAAGTCAACGTGGTCGGCGTCGTTGGCCTGGTCGAGAACATGCCCGACGGCGATGCGATCAGGCCGGGGGACATCATCACCTCAATGTCGGGGCAGACAATCGAGATCGTCAACACGGACGCCGAAGGCCGGCTCGTTCTGGCCGATGCGCTCTGGTACACGCAGGAGACCTATTCCCCGCGGGCAATCATCGACTTGGCGACGCTCACCGGCGCCATCATGGTCGCGCTCGGCGCCGAGGTGGCTGGTCTCTTTTCCAATAATGACGAGCTCGCCCAACGGCTCGCCGCCGCGGGCGAGGCTTCGGGCGAGAAAGTCTGGCGCATGCCGCTCGGCGCAGCCTACGACAAGATGATCGATTCCAGATTCGCCGACATGAAGAATACCGGAGGCCGCCACGGCGGCTCGATCACAGCAGCCCAGTTCATACAGCGATTCGTCAAGGAGACGCCGTGGGCGCATATCGACGTCGCGGGCACGGCGATGGGTTCGCCGCCTTCCGACATCAATCAGTCGTGGGGGTCGGGCTGGGGCGTGCGTCTTCTCAATCGTCTCATGGCCGACTCCTACGAAGATTAGTTTTTCATTGACGAGTTGATTCGAAAGTCGGGCGGAGGGGTCAGGATGCGGGTTCTGTCCATGATCTTCGCGCTTGCCGCCACCTGGACCGGGTCTCTTGAGCCGGCGTGGGCGATCGCGGGATGCGACGCCTTTTCAAACAGCCTGCGGGCCGAAGCCAGCGATATGCAGGTCGAGTTGGGGCGCGCTGTCGTCGTGTCCCGGACGCGCTCCGGTTCGGATATGTTCGACATTACGACGAAAGTGGATGTCGACGGGACCCTCAGTTGTCGCGGCGATCAATTCCTGCGCTTCGAGGCGCGGATCGGCGAACCGGCCAACGCCCGCACGACCACGAATTTCGAGCGTTTTCAGGCGGCGGCCCTGAAGGCGGCGCTGGGCTGGGACG
>DASXXT010000472.1:0-15199 GCA_036502965.1 Roseiarcus sp.
TCCCGGCAAATCGAACTCAGCTGGGTCACGACATGAACCGGACAGCCGTGGGCTTGGTCCGGCTATCTACGCAGAGCCAGCGATATTGGCGAAGCTGCTCAAGTTTGTATAACGCTATCAATGAGATGATCGCGTGGCTCAGCGTCACGTGGATGCCGGGTCAAGCCCGGCCATGACGAAAAACCGAAAGGTGGGCGATGGGGAGCGATCACCCAACAGTTAGCGCTTTAAGAGCCTTCCTCCGCAAGGTGGTCCGGAAAGAAAGAAATCGCTTAACTGGAAATTGACCAGAATCCACCAGTACGCTACGCGCTAATAGTTTGGAAGCGCTCCGCCAAAGTGGGGGGATCATGGAGTTAAGGGTCATCGGGGCGGGATTTGGCCGGACCGGAACGTGGTCGACCAAGGCGGCGCTCAACGAATTGGGATTTCCCTGCTATCACATGTCGGAAGTCATTCGTAACAAGGAAAACAAGTCGCATCTGAATTTCTGGCGCAAGGTTGCAAATTCGCCGCCCGGCGCGCAACAGGACTGGAACCAGGTCTTCGCCAAATACCAGGCTACCGTCGACAATCCCGGCTGTTGCGTATGGCGCGAGCTGCTTGCCGCCTATCCGGACGCCAGGGTCCTGCTGACCCTTCATCCGCGCGGCGCCGAGGCGTGGTACGACAGCACGATGGATACGATCTACTTCACCGAGAACATGTGGCAGTTCAAGGTACTGGAGTGGTTGACGCCGTTCGGACGCAAGTTCGGCGACATGGCGCACAAGCTCATCTGGCAAAGGTGCCTGCAAGGCGCGATGGCTGACAAGGCGAAGGCGATCGCCCGCTACAATGCCTATGTCGACGAGGTCAAAGCTGCGGTTCCGGCTGACAAACTGTTGGTGTTCAAAGTCGACCAGGGCTGGGCCCCGCTATGCGCGTTTCTCGGCGTTCCGCAACCTGAGACCGAATTTCCCAATCTCAACGACCGGGCGCAGATCAAGAAGGTGATCCAGGGCGTCATCAATGGCATGTACATCACGCTGGCTGGCTACGCCGCGGTCGCGGCGCTTCTGCTCTACGGGGCCTACCGCCTTTTGCAGTAGGGATTTCCGGGCCATCCGAAAGGGCCAAAATCGACCCGGAGCGGAAGTGCGTAAAACTACCCATTGCGGACAATAAGCTTATTAGTCAGCTTGGATAGGTAGGAGAGCAGCGCGGACGAAGTGATCGCCTGCTGACTCTCCCTCGCGGGAGGCGAGGCTCCACGCCGGAACCGGCGCACGTTTCACGCATAACGTTAGCACTGTTTCTGCAAAAAATATTAATACAGGAGGAATTACCTTTGGAAACCCGCCTATCGAGCAAAGACTTCGAAGCTAGCGAGTTGATTCAACCTACCGCAATCGAAACTAATCCACCTCCTGGATTAACTCTTTTCGTAAAGATTGATCTAGGAATTGCGGATCGAGCCCAGGAAACCGCCATCTATATTCCGGGCGGCTTCTCAAAAAGTGGCGACATTGACGTCGTGCTTTATCTGCACGGCTTTCAACAGCCGGACGGAGTCAGGTCTATTAGCCAATACCTTACGAAGGACTACGGTCAATTGCGCCAGCGGTTGAATGCGAGCGGACGGAACGTCATTCTGGTCGCGCCGACTCTCGGTCCGCAGTCCCAGCCGGGGAGTTTGACAGCTCACGGCGGCCTTGATCTTTTTCTCGGCCGGACACTCGCCACGATTCGTGCGCATGCCGGGGACGGCTGGCCAGACGTCCTAGTGCTACGAAGTCTGATTGTCGCTTGCCACAGCGGCGCGGGGGTCGACGAGCGGGAGCTCGTCGGCGGAAGCGACAAGGCGCTTGCAAGCCTCAAAAACTCCTGGGGCTATGAATCCCTCTATCACGATGCCGACGTGCCATTCTGGAGCAATTGGGCGCGGGACCACGAAAGCAGTCGCTTGCTGCTCTTCTATCGGCCCCACAATTCCCCCGAAAATACCGAGATGGTTCATCGCTGCAAGACCCTCGGGGCGCTAAGGCTTGCAAATCTCATAGCGACGCCATCCAACGCCAGCAGCCACATGCTCGTCCCCGTAATCCATTTCCAGAGCTGTCTCGAGGGGGCCGCTTTTCTCGATCGGAAGCCCGAACTTGTCGCTTGAGGAGGGGGGCCCTGCAGGTCGGGCGATCGTGGGGCCTTCGCGGCGAGGCGGAAGCGACGGCATTTGCGCAACACCGCGCTAGGCGCCTCGGCCAGGTGATGTCTCAGTTTGAATTTTGACCGGGCTTGACGCGTCTCATTCTCCGCCGATGTCCGTGCTATGCTAGCCGAAAAGCGTAGGATACGGTATGTCATTCCACATTGAGATAACGCGTCGAAACGATACGACCGGGGCGACAGTTTACGCAGTCGTTGTGACCATCGATGACCACGAGACCGTGCTCAGCTTCGAGTCCAGAGAGGCTGCGGAGAGCTTCGCGGAGACCGAACGCGCAAGGCTCACGGGTGACGCCCAAAAGGCGAAAAGCGCCCCGCCGACGTGAAGGCCCGCGCCGCCGTCGTGATCGCCGGATCGCGACAGGCGGCGTTGCTTCAGAGAAAGCTCTGCGGATCGACGTCGATCGCAACCCGGACCCCGCCGCGCGGCTCCGGCGCCGCGGCCAGCATGGCGCGCAGGAATCCTTGCAGATCCGCAGACCGCGGCGCCTTGGCGGCGAGGCGGAACCGATGGCGTTTGCGCAAGACTGCGATCGGCGCTTCGGCCGGCCCGAGCAGGATGATCTCGTTGTCTCGGGCCTGCCCGCCAAGCGGCGCGACGCGCCAGTTCTTGCCCCCGGGCAAGCCATGGGCGGCTCGCGCCAGGGCGCGCGCGTGCGCCTCCGCCGCGCCGCGGTCCTCGGCCGAGACGATTATCGCCGCGAGGCGGCCGTACGGCGGCAGGCCGCCAAGCCGCCGCTGCTCGGTTTCTTCACGATAGAACCGCTCGGCGTCGCCAGACATGAGCGCCGCGATGACCGGATGCTCCGGCTGCCAGGTCTGCAACAAAGCGCGTCCCAGCTTGTCGCCACGCCCAGCGCGTCCGGTCGCCTGACGCAGGAGCTGGAACGTGCGCTCGGCCGCCCGCGGATCGGCGTTGGCGAGACCGACGTCGGCGTCGACGACGCAGACAAAGGTCAGAAGCGGGAAGTTGTGCCCCTTGGCGACCAGCTGCGTGCCGATGATGAGTTCGTAGGCGCCCTTCGCCGCGGCGTCGAGTTGAGAACGCAGGGTCTCGATCCCGCCTGGCGTGTCCGATGACAGAACCAACGTGCGTATGTCGGGAAAGAGGACCTCCGCCTCCTCGGCCAGGCGCTCGACGCCCGGCCCGCAGGCGGTGAGAGTGTCGGCTTCGTGGCATTGCGGGCAAACTTTGGGCCGGCTCTCGACATGGCCGCAATGATGGCAAACGAGCGCGGCGCGAAATCTGTGCTCGACCAGCCAGGCGGCGCAATTGGGGCATTCGAAGCGATGTCCGCAGGTCTGGCACAGCGTCAGCGGCGCGTAGCCGCGGCGATTGAGGAACAGCATCGCCTGCTCGCCCCGGCTCCTCGCCTCTTCGATGGCGGCGATCGCGCGCGGCGACAGCCATCGACCGCGTGGCGGACCTTCTCGCTTAAGGTCGACCAAGGCGATGTCGGGCAGCCGCGCCGGGCCGAAGCGAGCGGGGAGCCGGAGCCAGCGGTAGCGTCCGCTTTCGGCGTTGAACCGGGTCTCGATCGCCGGCGTGGCCGAGGCCAGCACAATCGGCGCCCTCTCGAACCGCGCACGCACCACCGCCATGTCGCGCGCGTTGTAGACGACGCCCTCCTCCTGTTTGTAGGCGCCTTCGTGCTCCTCGTCGACCACGATGAGGCCGAGGTCGACGAACGGCAGAAACAAAGCCGAGCGCGCGCCGACAACCACCGGCGCCTCGCCGCTTGCGACCGCCGTCCAGACACGTTCGCGCTGGCGCTCGGTCAGGCCGGAGTGCCATTCGGCGGGTCGTGCGCCAAAGCGCGCGGCGAAGCGATCGAGAAATTGCGCGGTCAGCGCAATCTCCGGCAGCAGCACGAGCGCTTGGCGTCGCTGACGGAGCGCTTCGGCGACCGCCTCGAAATAGACCTCGGTCTTGCCCGATCCGGTCACGCCCTCGAGCAGGGTGGTCGAGAACGCGCGGTCGGCGACGAGGCGGGTAAGATCATCGGCCGCGGCGCGCTGATCGGCGTTGAGGCGCACGGACCGGAAATCCGGATCGAGCGCCGCCGCGCCTCTCTCCGGCGCGAGCACGACGGCGGCCAGCGCGCCGTCGGCGACAAGGCCGTCAATCACGCTGGTGGAGCAGCCAGCGCGCGCGGCAAGCAGGGCTTTGGGCGTCGGCGCGCTCGTTTCAGTGAACGCCGCAAGGACGCGCGCCCGCGCCGCTGTCATGCGCGTCGGCGCCTTGCCAGTGGCGATGAGGCCGAACTTCGGCGCCGGCGGCGTCGCAACCTCGCCGGCGCGGATCGCCATCCGCAGCAGCATGCCACGCGGAGCCAGCGTCCAGCGAGCTGTCCAGTCGATGAAATCACGCAGTTGCGGGCGGAGCGGCGGCCAGTCGAGGACCTCGGCGATGGGCTTGAGGTTGCCGCCGCCGGCGGCATGCGCGGCCCACACGACGCCAGTCGCGAGACGCGCGCCAAGCGGCATGCGAACGAAGGCCCCAGGTTCGAGTTTTAGGCCGGAGGGCGCGCGATAGCTGTAAGCCGTGTCGACCGCCACCGGCGCCAGCACGTCAACCACGTCTGATGAGGCGCCGCCGAGGTCGAGTTCCGAAGCGGCCGTCATGGAGGAGCGCAGACAAAAAAGCCGACGGGATCGCCGCCGGCCTTGCTTGCTCGCGTCACGGGGTTCGCGGCCGGCTTTATTCCTTCGCGGGCGCCTTGGGACCGCTATCCGTGCGCTCGGCGATGCGGGCCGACTTGCCGCGACGATCGCGCAGATAATAGAGTTTTGCGCGCCGCACCTTGCCCCGGCGCACGACTTTGACCGAGTCGATCAGCGGCGAATAGACCGGAAAAACGCGCTCGACGCCCTCGCCATACGAAATCTTGCGCACCGTGAAGTTCTCGTTGAGGCCGTGGCCGCTCCGCGCAATGCACACGCCCTCATAGGCCTGAACGCGCGTGCGCTCGCCTTCCGCAACCTTCACATTGACGATGACGGTATCGCCGGGCTGGAACTGCGGCATCTTGGCGCCGGGCAATTGGGCCGCGTGCTCGGCCTCGATCTGCTGGATGACATTCACTGTGACTAACTCCTGCCGTGACGCCAGGGGCGGACCCTGGCGAAGCGCTTCGGCGCGCTGTTTTGAGTTGAGGCGCGGCTCTTATACCAAGGCGCAAGGAGAGTCGAGGCGATTCGCCGCCAGCCACTGAAAGGCCGCCACGCTCCACCGCCTGCTTTGCGAACGCCTCGAGCCCCGCATTCCTGGATAGACAGAAAAGTCGTCGTCGAGGAGCCGCGGTTTCAGCTATAGCTTTGAGTGAGCTCTTCTCGCACCGAGGCCCGATGACGGCGCATGAATGGAAAGGCGCGGCTCTCGCGCGACTGACGGCTCTCGCCCTTCTGGCGAGCATCGGCGCAACGACGCTGGCGGCGACCGATTTGTTCGCGCCGGCACCGGCACAGGCAGCGCAATCCTTGCCTAAGTCGGTGATAGTGCTGGGCAAAGCGCTCGTGCTCAAAGACAGCCATGGGGGCGGTCCTGGCGACCAGTTCATCGCCGAATACATTCCGGGCAATGAGACGTTTGACAATTGGACTCTGATGTTCGCCAGCCGATTTTCTCCAGGCGCGGGGCTCGATCCAATGGCTTCGGCGATGACCACCGCCAACCGGATTTCGGCCAGAAAGCAATCCGGCGATTTGCTCGCTAATTCCGCCGTTTTTAAATCGTCGGACGGTAAGTCTGTGGTTATTGATTTCCTGACTTCCGAGGGTAACGTCATCGAGCACAGCGTCTTCCGCTACTTCAATACTCATAACGGACTTGTAAGTCTTCAGATTGCCAGAAGGATTTATGCCGACAAGGCCACGCAAAGCGACATTCAGGCCTTCATTAGGAGCATCAAGACGAAGCGCAACCAGATTGTGAGCCAATCGATGCGCGCCGATCTGCCGGTAAGCGAAGGCGCCAGGTAACGCGGCCGCAGCCCGGTTTCGCACGGGTTTGTGGGCCGCCGGGGGTTGATTGCGCGACCCGATATGGCCGCCAAACCCTGTACGGCCTCGCGCTCCACCCGTCGAGCCTTCAGGAAATTTTTGCTTTCACCCCTTGTGTCTCGTTTCTAAAGATATATCTTCTCGTAAGACATATCGTGATATGTCTTATAAATCCAAAGGAGACCAACAATGTTCCACCGTCATCTTGACGATTATGTTCACCACAGCCACGGTCATTTCGGACGCGGGCCGTTCCGCGGCTGGCGTTCCCGGGGCGGAGGCGTCGGCGGCTGGGAAGGCCGCATGTTCGACGGCGGCGAGCTGAGGCTGGTGATCCTGGCGCTGATCGCCGAGAAGCCGCGCTACGGCTACGAGATCATCAAGGAGCTCGGCGAACGAGTCGGCGGCGACTATTCGCCAAGCCCCGGCGTCGTCTATCCGACGCTGACCATGCTCGAAGAAATGGGCTACGCCCAAGCCAGCCAGGACCCGCAGGGGCGCAAGCTCTACGGGCTGACGCCAGAGGGCGAGAAAGTCCTCGCCGACAACAAAGCCCAGATCGACGCCATCTTCGAACGCTTCGGCGATCGCGACTCGCGCTTCGCGGGTTTCATTTCGGTCAAGCGAGCAATGCTCAATCTGCGGGCCGCGCTTCAGCTGCGCCTGCGCGGCCGCGCCGCGACGCCCGAGCAGATCCAGGCGATTGTCGACGCGCTCGACACCGCGGCCAAGGCGATCGAGCGCGTCTGAGCAGCCCTCAAGCTGGTCGCGGCATAGGGAAAAATACCCATTGCGCCTTCTGACGCGGCCCCTATCTCCGGCGCTTGCGCCCGCAATCCATGACTCCTTCCGATGATATCGCTTACGCCAATCCTGAGCGGCGGCTCAGGCGGCTCCTCCGCCGGCTGCCGGGCAGGATGCAGGCGATAACCCGCTGGCTCAGAAAGCCCGCCTCGCGCTGGGCGCGCATCCCGGCCGGCGTATTGTTGATCATCGGTGGGTTTCTCAGCATCCTGCCGGTTTTCGGCCTCTGGATGTTCCCGCTCGGCCTTATGCTATTGGCCGACGACATCCCGCCGCTGCGGCGCGCGCGCGATCGCGCGCTCGATTGGCTCGAGCGGCGCCGGCCGCAATGGTTTGCGGCGGGTGATGCGGCGCCGCCCCCGTCGCCCAGCCCCGGCCATTGACTCGGCTCTCAAACGAGGCCCGAACGGCCCGCGGGCCGATTGACTTCACGCCCTATCTGACCCATCTCTAAATGTCCGCAGAGCTTATGGCTCTGATCGGGGAGGTTGCTTGCGTCTTGAAGGGCGCCGCAACCTCGAACGCCAACAACAGGAGAGTGGCCATTCGTCGACCTATGAAAGCTACCGCGGCGCCGGAGAAGGGCGGGCCGCGCATCAATCGCGATATTCGCGCCATTCAAGTCCAACTTATTGACGGCGAGGGGCACAATCGCGGCGTTGTCAATCTCTCGGACGCCCAGCAGCTCGCCGACGACGCTTCGCTCGATCTGGTCGAAATCGTCCCCAACGCCACCCCGCCGGTCTGCAAGATCCTCGATTTCGGCAAGTACCGCTTTCTCGAGCAGAAGAAGTCCTCCGAAGCGCGCAAGCGTCAGAAGGTGGTCGAGGTCAAGGAGATCAAGCTGAGGCCAGGGATCGACGACCACGACTACGAAGTGAAGATGCGCTCGGTGCGCCGGTTCTTCGACGAGGGCGACAAGGTCAAGGTGACGCTGCGCTTTCGCGGCCGCGAGATGGCGCACCAGGATATCGGCTATAGGCTCCTGCAGCGCGTGCGGGCCGAAACGTCGCCGATCGCCAAGGTCGAGGCTGAACCGTTGATGGAAGGCCGCCAGATGACCATGGTGCTGGCGCCGAAGTAACCGACCACAGCCTTTTGAGCGTCCCCGCGGGGAAATAACCGTCCTCGAATTGACAATGACGGGCGGAAGCGCCCATGATGAGGGCGCTAGCTTACATGAGGCCGCTCTGGGCGGCCTGTATTTTTTGGGAAGCGCGCCAACCGTGCCGCGCCGCCCGGGGACAAGTCCGTGACGACTGCGCCGATATACGCTGAGGGCTCCGCCGCAACACGCCGGAGCGCCCAAACCGCGACGCTTGGGATCCTGATCGCGCTCAGCGCCTCGCATATGCTCAACGACGTGATGCAGTCGCTCGCGCCGGCGCTTTATCCGGTCTTCCATCAGCGGTTCGCGCTGAGCTTTTTCCAGATTGGCCTCATTACTTTCGTCTTCCAGCTCACCGCCTCTTTCCTTCAGCCGGTGATCGGGATGAGCCTGGACAAGCGACCGCTGAATTTTATCCTGCCGGCGGGCATGGCTTTTACGCTGGTCGGCCTGGTGCTGCTGGCCTTCGCCGATTCCTATCTGTTGATCCTGCTATCTGTGGCGGTTGTCGGAATCGGCAGCGCCGTCTTCCACCCGGAAGCGTCCCGCGTCGCGCGTGCGGCTTCGGGCGGCCGCCACGGCTTCGCGCAAAGCTTTTTTCAGGTCGGCGGGAACTTCGGGCAATCCCTAGGCCCGCTGCTCGCGGCTTTCATCGTGGTGCCCTTCGGGCAGCACTCGGTGCTGATCTTCACGGCTCTAGCGTTGGCGGCGGTGGCCATTCTGACCGGCGTCAGCCGTTGGTATGCCGCGGTTCGGGCCCAACCCCGCAAATCGAGCGCGGCGACCGGGTCGGCCTATCCGCGCCGGGTCGTGGTGCGCACACTGTTCGTGCTGGTTGTGATGCTGTTTTCAAAGGTTCTCTACCTTTCCAGCCTCAACAGCTACTACACGTTCTATCTGATCCAGACTTTTGGCGTGTCGATTCAGAGCGCGCAGGTGCTGTTGTTCGTATTCCTTGCCGCCGTCGCCGCAGGCACGTTCCTCGGCGGACCCTTGGTCGATCGCTTTGGCGCGAAATTCGTCATCTGGGGCTCGATCCTTGGCGTTCTGCCCTTTACCCTGCTGCTGCCCCATCTCGGGCTCCTGGGCACGGTGATCAATTCCATTGCGATCGGCCTCATCATCTCCTCCGCCTTCTCGGCGATGGTCGTCTATGCGCAGGAACTGACTCCCGGCAACGTCGGCGCGGTGGCCGGACTGTTCTTCGGCCTGTCGTTCGGCTTAGGAGGCGTTGGCGCGGCACTCCTCGGCATGCTGGCCGACAAGACGAGCCTCACCTTCGTCTATCACGTCTGCGCCTTCCTGCCGGCGGTCGGCTTGCTGGGGGGCTTCTTGCCGTCCGCGCCGGGCAAAGCGGTCGCCGCGGCGAAGGGCGCTTAAGGCGCCCAGCCGGAGCCGCCTGAATCGACCCTGAGAATGAGCGCGGATTCAGCCGGATCGGCTAAAAAGCGTTCCACTTCAAGCGATAGTCGTCTAGCAGTCGCTCTACAGTCCCGATATTGCAGATCGTGACGGAAAGCAAAGCGCCGGCGTATAGAACTTCGCTTGCCCAAGGAGCGTTGAAACCACGCCGCAATCTCCAAGGCTCACGCTTTGGTCGGGCGTGCGCGTTGTTGTCTGCGGTCTTTTCCTCGCGCAAGGGGCTGTGAGCCTGGCGCCGTTCGTGCGCTCTCCCTTCCTCGCTGTCCGGCCCGTCAGCCGCTCGAATCCCGTCGATGTCACGCTCATCGCCGACACAAGCGGCCCCAACAAGACAATCGGCCTCGAGATGCAGCAAGGGGCCACCGACGCGATCGAGAAACGCGGCTCGCAAGCGACATTCGCCTCGTTGTCCGGGACGACGGCGGCAGGCCTGAGGCCGTCTCGGCGCTTGCGGACGGAGCAGCCGAGGGCTTCCGCACTCTGGCCATCGTCGGACCGACCGAGGCCGAAGCTTATGGAAGCGTCGCCGCCTCCGCCAAAGAAGGACAGGTGGTCGCGATCATGCCGATCGGCGCGCCGACTGACGCGGCCAACAATGAGTGGGTCTTCACGCTCCAAGGCTCCGTGATCAGGGACGGAGAGGTCTTGGGCCGGGTGATTCAGCGGCTCGCGACTGGCGGCGACGTGGTTCTCCTTGCGAAGGCGGATGCGGGCGGTGTGATGTCGTCGGCCACGTCCACTCTCATCGAGGCCCCGCAGACGACGTCGGACGCCTTGTTCCAAGGGCTGAAAAACGCCTATTCCGACAGCCCCCCGAGGAAAGTGCGGCGACTGGATTGGACCGGGGACGCCAATCTGTTTTCCGAAGCGACCCGCAGCGACGCGGTGGTCATAGATCTTCCGAAAGACGACGCCGCGGCCGCGTTGAAGTCGCTGCGCCTAACCAGTTACCGCGGGGTGACGATCGGTTATGGCGACGCCTCTCTGACGCGATTTCCGGAGCTTTTTTCGGGAACGATACCGGAGAAAATCGAACCGGGATTTTTCACTGACGGCCTGATCTATCCGGTGCCCTTCACAGCCCGGATCGCTGCGTCCAAAAGCCAAGGCCTCATCAAGCAATACGTTTCCATCCACCATAGGGACCCGAGTTGGGCTTATGCGTTTGGCTACGATGCGGGCTTGACCATTGCCGAGTTCGAAGAGGCCGAAAAAGCGCGGGCAAATTCGATCTCACCAATCCGGACCGGCTGCGTTCGGACCTGCGCGACTATCTCCTCACCACCAAGAACCGCGTTTTGACCGGCTTCACCGGCGAAATTCAGTTCAACGGCGGAAACCAGAGAGATTTTCCGAAGCTTGTCGCTTACGCTCGAGGCGTGCAGACTCCCTATGTTCTTCAGCTCAACGAAACCCCGATTCTCGCCCAATCGATCGAAGATTCGGCCAATTACCTTAAGGTTGGCGCCGTCGCCTATCGGCTTATCCCTGCTGAGAAGGTCGGTCTATCCGTTCTGCGCTTCTACAACATCGACTATGGGCGAGGCGTGTTCGACGCCGACTTCGTCATCTGGATAAGGTCCAAGGACCCGCCTGAACTGAGTCGCTTGGTCTTTACCAATGCGCTTGGCGAGCTTCGGAACGTCCGGACAATTTCTGACGTGCGGGATCGGCTCAGCAGCTATCGCAGCTACGGCGCCACGGGCACATTCACGTTTCACTTCGCGCCAGCGGACATTATTCTGGATTCCCCAAAGGTGAGCATCCAATCTGGGACAGGCAGCTTGACCGGGGCCATCTCCAATTCGTTGAGGATTCGACGCCTGGTCGGGACGACGCGGAGGGGCGTGAAAACCGTGGCGATCGAGGCGGTTATCTTCCAGTCTCGAATTTTTTGGCTGTTGAAGATATTCAATCGCCCGCCTTCGGCGACCCGCGCGGCTCCACGGACGGACTGACATATTCCGTGGCGACTTACCAGGCAGGGATCTCCTCGCAAACGCCGAGCCTCACGGCGGCGATTGTCCGCAATCTTGGCGCCCGAGGCCTCGCAATGGCCTTAGGTCTCTCCGCTGTCCTTCTGGCCATCGTCGCGCTCGCCCGTCAGTTCGCCGCCAAGGACATCCTGCCGTGGATTTACCTTCCCCTCCTCTGGGTCACGGCGCTTCTCTCCAAAGGCCAGCTCTTCACCTCGTCGCTCATCTCCGGCGCAAGCCAGGACACCCTGACTTACGTCCTTTGGGCTTATGATATACTAAGCATTGCGATCATCGCGCGATTGATTTACTCTTTCATCGTCAAGGTTGTGATTCGTGACACCGCCGAAAGGCCGTTTCCCGCGCTTGTCAAATATATCCTTCAAATCATTTTTTTCTTCGCCGGCGCAGCGTATTTCTATACCGACTCTGGGACTAAATATTTTACCAATCCTGGCGACATCTTCAGTTCTTTTGACGGTCGTCGGTTTTGCCCTTGGAGACATCATCTTTGACGCCTTTTCTGGAATCATCATTACGGGCGACGGAAGCGTTCGGGTCAACGACTGGGTGCAGGTTCGCACCCGAGACCGCATTATCGAGGGGCACGTTGTGGGTTGCGGATGGCGTACTGTCGCTATTCAAAGCCGTGACGGCGTTATTCATTACGTGCCGAACTCGGCCTGCGCCAGCCAGGCCCTGACAAACCTCACCGCAAAGGGTGAATATGTCCGTCACGAAACATTCTTCTACATGAAGACCGAGTGCGTATCTCCGGCGTTCTTGGATGAAGTGAAAGATCATCTCATTAAAGAAATCAAAGGAAAGGAAGTTTCAGTCGACTGGACGCAGCCGTTCCGCGTCATGGCGGACCGTCAGGAGGGATACGTCACCCGCTGCGTCATCCAGTTCTATTTTGATCCCAAACAGAGCCTGTCCAGTCTTCGCAGCCTCATGCTTACGACGGTGCGCGACCGGTTGTCCGGCTGCGACGCCATTCCGACATCCGATTCTGTATTGGCGGCTGCCTCGGTTTGACCCCGAACGCTTCGCGGCGGATCCAAATCGTACGCCTTGGCGAAGCCGCGCCAAAAAGAAACCGCATTCGCCATGCATGAGAATGAACGTTCATTCTCATGGGCTGGGATCACGTCGGTGACTTCCGTTTCGACAGAGCGCCGAACCGCCGACGGCGAGCGACGCCAGCGAATCCTGGAAGCGGCCGAGCGAGCGTTCGTCCGCAACGGCTTTCATGCAACGACGATGCAGGGCGTCGCCGACGAAGTCGGCATGAGCGCCGGCAATCTGTACCGCTATTTTCCTTCCAAAGACGCGATCGTCGAGGGCCTGTGCGAGCTCGATCAGGCTGAGCTGGCCCGGGCTTTCGGCGAACTGATGGCCGACAATCGCCACATCATGGAGGCGATGCGCTGCGGCTTGCGCAAGCACGTGTTGGCCAAGCCGCCGGAGAAAGCCCGGCTGCTCGTCGAGATCTGGGCCGAGGCCGGCCGCAATCCGCGGGTCGCTGCAATGTCGCGCGCGATCGACGCGGAAGTCCGGGCGCGGCTGGAGACACTCATCGACTTGGCGAAGGCTGCGGGCGCCGCGTCTCCTGAGCTCGACTCCCACTTCGGCGCGCGGTTCTTCGTCACCTTCGTCGCCGGTCTGTTCAAGCGAATCGCGCTTGAAGAGGATTTCGATCCTGAAGCCGAGACGCCGATGGCGATCGGCGTGCTCAAAGCGCTGTTCACTGGGGCGCTGTGCCCCGCCCCGGGCCCGGAGACCCGATGATGCGACGGATCCTGATCATCGTCGTCACGGCTGCGGCGGCCGCGCTTGGCGGCGTCTGGGCGACAAGCGCCGTCGCGCCGTGCGCCCTGCCCTCCGCTCTCATGAACAAGATCGCCCCGGGCAAGTCCGCCGCTTGCTCGGCGTCGGCGCCGGCTCAATCCGCGGCCGATCAGCCGCGCGCGGTCGAGCCGCCGGCGGTCACCATCGTCCCCGCGGTCAGGCGCGAATTCGTCGATCGTCTGTTCGTCTCGGGCACCCTGGTGGCGCGCGAGGAAGCGCAGGTGGCGGCCCGCATCGATGGGCTCGCAATCGTCGAACTCGACGCCGAGGATGGCGATCATGTGAAGGAAGGGCAAGTGCTCGCCCGTCTCGATCGCAACCAACTCGACGCGCTCATGGCCCAGAACGACGCAGCGACCAAACGCGCGGATGCGGCGATCGATCAGGCGCGAAGTCTCATTGCCCAGGCTCAGGCGCAGGTGCAATTTTCGAACGCGGATTTCGATCGCGCGCGTAAGCTCCAGGCGGGGGTCATGGCCGCTTCCACCGTCGAGCAGCGCGAGATGGCGATGAAGACGGCGCGGGCGCAATTGGCGGCGGCCCAGAATGCTCTTGGCGTCGCCGAGGCTGACCGCAAGAGCCGCGACGCGGAGCGGCAGGAGCTCCAGGTGCGTATCGATCGCACCGAGGTGAGAGCGCCCGTTTCGGGAGTCGTTAGCCGGCGTTCAGCCAGGCTCGGCGCCTCGGCTTCGACCTCAGGCGAGCCGCTGTTCCGAATTATTCAGGATGGAGCGATCGATCTCGAGGCCGACGTGCCCGAGCAGACGCTTGCCCGCCTCGCCGTCGGCATGCCGGCGGAACTGAAGCTGCCGGGTGTCGAGGGCGCGGTCTCAGGCCGCGTCCGCCTCGTGAACCAGGAGGTCGACAAGGCGAGCCGCACCGGCAGGGTCCGGATCGCGCTTGGGGACGTTTCGCGCGCCCATATCGGCGCCTTCGCCTCGGGCCAGGTCGAACTCGCCCGTCGCGAGGGCGTTGGCGTTCCGGCGACCGCATTGGAGCGGGATGGCGAGGAGGCGCGCCTCGATGTCGTGCGCGAGGGCAAGGTCGAGGTGCGGCACGTGAAGGCGGGAGTCACCGACGGCGGTTGGGTGGAAATCCAGGCGGGCGTCGCCGACGGCGAGAGCGTAGTCGAACGCGCCGCCGCTTTCTTGCGCGCAGGCGACCGGGTGCGTCCCACCCCCGAAGCGACCCCAGCCAACGGTTAGGAGGCCACGTTAGATGCGCCTCAACGTCTCCGCCTGGTCCATCCGCAAGCCCATCCCCGCAATCGTTGCCTTCGCGGTCTTGACGATTCTGGGCCTGATCAGCTTCCGGACGATGTCGATCACCCGGTTTCCGAACATCGACATTCCGATCGTTCAGGTGCTCATCACCCAGTCGGGGGCCGCGCCGTCGGAGCTTGAGTCGCAGGTGACGAAAAAAGTCGAGGACGCCGTCGCCAGCGTCAACGGCGTCTGGCACATCGTCTCGACCGTAACCGACGGATCGTCGTCGACAATCGTGCAATTCACGGTCGGGTCGGTCGACATCGACCGCGCGCTCAACGACGTGAAGGATCAGATCGCCAAGATCCGCACCGATCTGCCGCGCACCATCGACGAGCCGATCATCAGTCGCATCGACATCGAAGGTTTGCCGATCGTCACTTACGCCGCCTCGGCGCCAGGGCTTTCGGTCGAGCAACTGTCGTGGTTGATCGACGACACGGTCGCGCGCGACCTGCAAAGCATCCATGGCGTCGGCGAGGTCAAGCGATTCGGCGGCGTCGATCGCGAGATCCGCGTCGCGCTCGATCCGGAGAAGCTGCTGGCGCTCGGCGTCACCGCGGCGA